>JAHEEC010000061.1 GCA_024640885.1 Bacteroidota bacterium
TGGCATAATCCTGTTCTTTTTTCTCTCCCGCGCATGAATGCAGGCATTCATCGCGGGAGGAAAAAAATAACCCACCGCTTTCGCGCGTGGGTTATTCATTGTGTTGCGGAGAGAGGGGGATTCGAACCCCCGGTGCCCGTGAGAGCACAACGGTTTTCGAGACCGCCCCGTTCGACCACTCCGGCATCTCTCCTGGGTCGCTGCAAAAATATAATTTTTTATGCGATATTTGGGCATTCAAAACTTAAAGCACCAATCCATGCGCCAGGCGCACTCCTTCATTGCGGTATCCATGATCCTCACGCTGATGGGCGGATGCAATCCAAAAGCACCGATAATCACTGACGAGAAGGCCTATGTGGCTTCCATCGAACAATGGCAGCAGGAGAGACTGGAGCGACTGAAAGGTGAAAAAGGCTGGCTTAACCTGGCAGGATTGTATTGGTTGAGGGAGGGCGAGAACAGTTTTGGTTCCGATCCGTCCAACGACATTGTTTTCCCTGAAAAAGCAGAACCTTTCAGCGGAACCCTCACACTGAATGAAGGCAGTGTAACCCTTCATGTCGGGGAAGGGGTCAGGATCACCAGCGGGGATAAGCTGGTCAGTGACCTGGCCCTGAATGATGATCTCATGGAAAATACCACTTTACTGGAACAGGGGGACCTGGCATGGTATATTGTGAGACGCGGAGAGAAAACCGGCATCCGGCTGAGGGATTTTAAACACCCTCGAATTGAGGCGCTGGACCACATCCCCTCCTATCCCATACAACCCGGGTATGTGGTGGAGGGCATCCTCATGCCTTTCGATGAACCAAGAACCATGACAGTGGCTACCCCCTTGGAAGGATTTACAGAGGAATACCAGTGCCCCGGGGAGTTGCATTTCAAGCTTCAAAACAGGGATCTGGTGTTGTATCCTTTTATATCCGGGGATCGATATTTCCTGGTGATTGCCGATGAGACCACGGGGTTGGAAACCTATGGTGCCGGCAGGTTTATGTATGCCCAGCCGGATTCCCTGGGAAGGATCATCCTGGACTTCAACAAGGCTTACAATCCACCCTGTGCATTCAGTCCGTTTGCAACGTGTCCAATGCCTCCACGGGAGAATTTTCTGCCCGTGGCCATTGAGGCAGGTGAGAAAGCGGTCCACATGGAGTAGGGACCTTTTCAAAGCTGAACGAAACCCTCATCCACATTTCTACGTATCACTTTTCCAAAAGGAACATTCGTGGATCATGAATGATGGAAATTTAATCCTGATTTAATTCCCTGTTAATTCCCGCTTCATCCCGGGATTCTATATTTGATCGGACATCAAACCAATAATCCCTTTAGATTACATGCAAGTTCAAGATAAAATTCAAACCAGGGAGATTGAAAAACAGCTGCTCGCTTTCAACTTTTCAAAATATAAAAACGGCTCCCTGAATTCAAACAACTGGAACCTTAAATTCTCAGATGAATGGTTCAAGGTGAGGGATTTCGAAGAGACCTACTGGCTTTTTGATTATATCTTCTCATCACAAAATTCGCTGACCCTGGACGGGGTTTCGCTTCAGACATGGAACATCTGCAAGATAGCTCATAATGAGTTGCAGATCATATGCAGGGATCTGAATGAGGATGTGCTCCTTGCAAAGCTGGCAAAGAGGAGATTCCCCCTTTCCAATCTTACGGTTACCTTCACCAAGAGCCTGGAATAACCGGGACCCTGTCATCTGAGAATAAATCCCAGGATCAGGTAGAAAAGGGTGGTGAGAACTCCCGCAAAAAGTGCATAGGGAAGCTGGGTACGCACGTGGTCAATATGGTCCGAGGCAGAAGCCATGGATGAGATAATGGTGGTATCGGATATGGGTGAGCAATGATCCCCGAACACCCCGCCCCCCATGGTGGCCGCGATGACCAGGAACAGGTTGGCACCATGAAGCTCTGCCATGGGAACCGCGATGGATATCATGATGGCAAAGGTCCCCCAGGATGTGCCGGTTGAAAATGCAATGAAGGAGGAAATCACAAAGATCACAGCCGGTAAAAGCGCAGGTGAGAGCCATTCTTCCGTAACTCCTGCCACGTAAATCCCGGTTCCAAGGCTGTTGCACACGCTGCTGATGGCAAATGCAAGCATCATTAGAAGCGCCAGGGGCATGAGTTCGCTGATCCCCTTCAGGATAAGTTCAACCATCTTTCTCACTTTCATGATCCCCTGGACACGGTATAGGATCATGGCCACAAGGATGGCGGTGGTCACGGAGTAAAGCACCGCAGATGACCCGGATCCCCTGCCCAGTGCCTTCCCAAGATGGTTCATAAAGGAGGACGCATCTTCCACCAGTGACCAGCCCGTATAAGCCAGGCTTACGATCATCATGAGAATCATCACTCCAAGGGGAAGGACCATATTGATGGCCCTGGGCCTGATGCCTTCCTTCATATCATAGGAAGTGATCTCGTCTGAGATCATTGGCCTGGCATCGTCATTGAGCAGTTTCCCGGTCTCCCGGGTCCTTTTTTCAGCCCTTGCCATGGGACCAAAATCCCTCCGGCTCACAATGATGATAAAGACCAGAAGGATGGTGATCATGGGATAAAAGTTAAATCCCATGGCTCCGGCCATGGTCCTGAAAGGGGCATCGATGCCCTGGGTGAGCAAGAGGCCCATGATAAATGCGCCCCATGCATTAAAAGGGATCAGGATGGAGCTGGGTGCGGAGCTGGAATCGGCAATATAGGCCAGTTTCTCCCTGGGGATCTTCAACCTGTCAAATACCGGCCTGTAGAGCGTCCCCACAGTCAGTGAACTGATGCTTGTCTCGATGAAAAGCAGCAAGCCTGTGGCAAGGGCGATCAGTTCGACCACCACCCTGCTTCTCCCCTTACCGCGCCTTTCAATCCTTTGAATCAACCTGTCCATTCCCACTGTAAATCCCTTCACACCCCCCGAATACTGAATAAATACCAGCAGGGCACCCACCAGGGCGCTGAACATGATGGTCCTTGTATTTCCAGGGGAGTTGAATACATCCACAAATCCCTCCAGCGTGGCAATGGTTCCCTGCAAAAAGTTCCAGTCATTGATGATCAGCCATCCCAGCCAGATCCCCACCACCAGGGAGATGTATACCTGCTTTGTCCTCAGGGCGAGGATGATGGCCAGCAGCGGGGGCAGTATGGAGAGGATGCCAAAATCGTTCACTTTTACAACGCAGTTTTTTCGAGAAGTCTAAATGTATTCCGGTCCGCATTCATCCTGGCTCTGATTCCATTTGGAATGGTGACCATTTTCTTAATATGCCCGAATGAGAGGCCATATGATACCGGGATGCCCAGGGGTTCCAGCAGCTCTCCGATGGCCTGTTTCAGGGAGAGCCTGGGCTCGTCATTGATGTTGCAACCACCCATGACCCCCATCACAATGCCGGCCGCACTTTTCAGGTTCGTGCCCTCAAGCAGGTGAAACAACATCTTATCCACCCGGTAGGTCTTCTCCTCCACATCCTCAAGATAGACGATCCTCTTTTCAAAATCAGGCTCGAACCTGGTCCCGATCATGGAGTCCAGCACGCTTATATTTCCTCCAATCAGCGTCCCTTCCGCTTTTCCCCCGTGGATGGTGAAGCGGTCAAATTCAGGGTTCCCTTCCGTCTGATCTTCACGCTCGTAAGGGAACCTGTATTTTTTTTCCGGATCGAGGATCACCCTTTCAAAGGACTTCATGGAGAAATCATTAAAATCCGAGATCCCCACAGGACCGTGGTAGGTGACCAATCCGGTCTGCTCATGGACTGAAGTGAGCAATGCCGTGATATCACTGTACCCGATAAACACCTTTGGATTAATCTCGATCTTTTCAAAATCAAGTAGATTCAGGATTCTGACAGAACCATAGCCTCCCCTGACGCACCAGATCCCTTTCACCTCGGGATTGGTGAACATATGCATCAGGTCATCGGCCCGTTCCCTGTCATCCCCGGCAAGGTAACCGTGCCTGGAAAGCACCGAATCGGTATGATAGGTCCTGAAACCAAGCCCTTCCAGTTTTTGGATGGTCTCCTCCAGCTGCTCCCTTTCAATGGGACTTCCAGGGGTTACCAGGCCAATCAGGTCCCCCCTCTCAAGCTTCCTGGGAAGGATCCTGGGTTTCTTCTCCTTCTGCGCAGGAACCGTTCCCCCTTTCAGGCCGGCAAAAGAGCCAAGGGAGAGGGCGGCAAATGCACCTGAACGCCTGATAAATGACCTTCTGTCAAGCATCTTTTAAAGAAGGATTTAACCTGGTGATCCCAATGCCCGGCAGGTTATTGAGGGTTACTTTCCCATCAATCACCTGGACACCTTCATAAATATCATTGCTGATCAACAGGTTTCCGTCCAGGTCCGCCCAGTCCACCAGTGGTGAAAGTTGCGAGGCGGCCGAAACGGCACAGGAGGTCTCCGTCATGCAGCCGATCATCACCCGCATATCCAGGGCCCTGGCCACGGTGATCATCTTATGGGCCTCGAGCAACCCGGTACTCTTCATTAATTTGATGTTGATCCCCGAATAGACCCCCTTGAAGGAGGCCAGATCACCCAGGCGCTGAAAGGCCTCATCGGCCATGATGGGGAGCGGGCTCTGGGCTGTGAGCCATGCAGTATCGTCCACCTGTTCCTTGGGCAGGGGCTGTTCCACAAATATAATTCCCTGCTCATTGAGCCAGTGGATCATATCCAGGGCCTGGTGCTTATCCTTCCAACCCTGGTTCACATCCACGTAGAGGGGCACATCGGTCACCGACCTCACGGTGGTGATCATCTCCCTGTCATTGTCTCCCCCAAGTTTCACTTTCAATACCTTGAACCGGCTTGCCTCCTCGGTTTTCATCCGCACCACCTCCGGGGTATCGATCCCGATGGTAAAGGAGGTCACGGGCGTATGAGCCGGGTTGAGACCCCACAACCTGTAAAGCGGTTGATCCACCAGTTTTCCCAGTAAGTCGTGCAGTGCAATATCCACCGATGCCTTGGCCGCACGGTTTTCCACATCGATCCCGTCCACATAATTGAGGATATCCTCCAGCAGAAAAGGATCGCGGAACTGGCCCAGGTCCACCTTCTTGAGAAATTTCAACACCGACTCCTGTGATTCCCCAAGGTAGGGCGGCATGGAGGCCTCCCCGTAACCGGTAACTCCCTCGTATTGGATCTCGGTCAGTATCACGGGTGTGGTATTCCTTGAGAATCCGGAAACGGTGAAGGTGTGCCTCAACTGCAGGTCATAGGGCCTGCAGGACAATTTCATTTTCCCGTTCCCAATTACCGCAGGGGCCCGGCCCTTTGAAACAAGGGGAACTCCAGCTGCAAGGGAGGCAGCACCCACACGCTTTAAAAAAGTTCTTCTTCCTGTTTTCATTCGGGTTTGCTGATAATCTCTGTATACATTGAATTTTCAGGGATGGCTTCGATCCCATTGCCACTTTCACCCAGGATCCGGACCGCCCTGATGAACAGCTCGGGGTAATGCTCGATATAATTCTCCCGGAGGCTGTCCATGCTGTTGACACTCACCCTTTCCCTGTAACCTGCCGAATGAATATACTCCCCGCCTCCCATGTACATGGCCACATGGGTCACGCTTTCTTCCTGCGTTTCTGTGGCTTTGCGCCCAAAGAACAGCAGATCCCCGGCCTCCAGTCCCTCTGCAGAGAATTTGGTAGTGATCTCCCTTCCCACATGGGTCTGCTGGTCGGCATCCCTGGGAAGCTGGATCCCGTTCATGAAATAGACATTGGAGATCAATCCGCTGCAATCGATGGCCTTGGAGGAGGTGCCTCCCCAGAGATAGGGGATGCCATTAAATGTTAGGGACGTCCTGACCAGGTTCTCCGGCATGGGATCTCTATAGAACACCTCCTCGACCGGCAGGCATTGATCCTTCCTGACCCATCCCAGGCGGCCATCGGGGTACCTGACCTGGTGGAAATCCTTCGACCCTGAGACCACTTCCAGGATGCAGCCTATCACCAGGTCAGCCACCGGTTGGGAACCCTCGTCGGGCTCACTGAAAGTGGTGCCATACTGGGCATTGAAGATTATTTTCGGTGCCTCGCGGTAATGGACCAATCCCTCTGGATCAAGGGGATATACCTCAGGCAGATTCACCCACCCCAGGTATCCCTCGGGGATCTGGACCAGGGCCTTCCCATCTCTCTCTTTAAGAATCCTGACCGGCCTTCCCAGCAAGGCCTGGGTAACCAGTTCTGTTTTGCTGCTGGGCTCCCTTCTCAGATGGATCACAGAATTATTGACCAGTCCGTTCACAAGTGGGGTTACAGTCTCACTGGTCAGGAGGCTCACCCGGTTCTCCACCTCCGGAAATTGCTGCTTCAGGGCGCGGTCAAGTGCTTCGTAGGCCTTCTGGCTGACAAGCTCTCCAGCGACCGCATAGCTCCCGTTATCACCGAATAAGCTAATCTCCCAGTACTCTGTGCGGGTATCCTCATAATGTACGGATTTCAGTGAATCCATCAACACATTGACTCCCCTGATGATCTGCCTTGTTCTCATATCGCAGGATCCCGCCATAAGAACAGCCGAGAGCAGGATTATCAACCTTATGGACCTGGTCTTCATGAGCATAATTTTTATATGGGTCTCGCCACCATGATACCGGTGGCCCTTTTTATCTCAAGCAGGTATTCTTCCAGCGTTTCCGTGGAAATCACCACTTTGCCCGCTGACAAGGAGGCATGCATCAGGTGAACGGACCCTCCGTCGCGAACCAGGATACCCACATGCATCACTGCAATGCCCTCCATATCGGTTGTGATTCCGACGATGTCCCCCTCCTGTAGCTGCTGTTCCTTTTCGCCCAGCCGGGTTTCCGGAATATAATAGATCACCCGACGGTTAATCGCTCCCTCCTGCTCCCGGATGATCTCCACCAGGGTGGTGTCATTGACCAGCTGCTCGTAATTTTCAGGATGTGCACTCATAAAATGGATCTCCTTCTCCACAGGGATGCCGCCAATCTCTGCAGCGCACTCCTCAACCAGCCCTTTCTGTGCATTGTTGTAGATCCAGTCACAGAAGTAGTGTAACCTGGAGGGATAACCTTCAAGATGACCATCCCTGTACCGGATAAGCTGAAGCTCCTGCAAGTAACGGTCAAATGAGGGTGTGTCGCTTTTTACCGCGCGGGCAATGGCCAGGCAACTCTCGGCATAGGTGGTGCAGTCAAGTTCCCTGAGGTTGATCACCAGCTCTTCCGGGCTCCTTTCCAGGGTATGTGCCTTATAGGGTGCATCCAGGAACAGTTTTCCGGTCCTGGCCACCAGCAGGCCCATGGGTTCATCCTGAAAGGGAGCAAGGCTATCCAGAAACTTTTCAAGAAATTCCCGGTCTTCCGCCTTATAAATCGCCTCCGTTGAAACAATCTGGCCATCCTCACCACCTGTGTCAATGGGTCCGGTCCGGTTTTCCCTCCCGCTTTGACACGCAGTCAATAGATTAATTGCCAGGATGATATAAAATATTCTTTGCATTGTACAGGCCTTGATAAGGGTGGTTCAAACGACACTTATCAAACTTACACAATTATTAACAGTTTTCATGAGCGGTCCGGCGGATGATCTCCTCCTGAAGCTCAGGACCCAGGTCATTGAAATAGTCGCTGTAACCGGCCACCCTGACGATCAGGTCCTGGTACTTCTCCGGGTGCTTTTGTGCTTCCCTCAGGGTATCTGCAGAAACCACATTGAACTGAATGTGGTGTCCGCCCATCCGGAAGTATCCGCGGATCAGCTGGGTCACCTTGTGAATGCTGCGCTCATCCTTAAAAAATCCGGGGGTGAATTTCTGGTTCAGCAGGGTGCCTCCAGTTTTCAGGTGATCGATCTTTGCTGCCGAGTTGAGCACGGCAGTGGGCCCTTTCCTGTCCATTCCCTGGAAGGGCGAGATCCCTTCGGAGAGAGGCTCGTGGGCCAACCTCCCGTCAGGGGTGGCGCCCACTGCCTTGCCAAAATAGACATGGCTGGTGGTTGGCAGCATATTGATCCTGTATGTGGCACCCCGGGGACTCTTCCGGCCGCTGACGGCATCATGAAACGCATCAAAAACCCAGCGGGCATGCACATCGGCACGGTCATCATCGTTCCCGTACTTGGGCGTTTCATACAACAATGCAGCCCTCAGTTGGTCATGACCCTCAAAATTGTCAGCCAACACCTGTCTGAAGGTCCCCAGGCTGATGCTGTTTTTATCAAAAACGTGGATTTTCAGGGAGGTCAACATATCGGTGATGGAACCCAGTCCGACCCCCTGTATATAACTGGTGTTATACCTGGCACCCCCTGCATTGTAGTCCCTTCCCACGGCCACGCAGTCGTCGATCAGCAGCGATAGGAAGGGTACCGGCATATGGGTGCTGAAGATCCTTTCAATGATGTTGTTCCCTTTGATCTTGATGTCGATAAAATGCTGCAGTTGCAGGATAAAAGCATTTTTCAGCTGGTCAAAGGTTTCGAAAATCCAGGGTTCGCCTGTGGAGGGCCCGATCCTTTTGCCTGTTCCCGGATCCACCCCGTTATTAAGGGTCACCTCCAGCACCTTCACCAGGTTAAAGTAGCCCGTAAGGATATAGGCTTCTGTTCCGAATGCCCCGCTCTCCACGCAGCCTGAAGCACCCCCGTTCCTTGCATCCATGGGGCTCTTGCCCTGGTTGACCAGCTCCTGCACAATGGCATCCGTGTTGAATATGGAAGGTTGTCCAAAACCGGTTTTCACGATCTTCACGGCACGGTCCACGAAGCTGTCGGGACTCTTTTTACTCACCTGGACCATGGAAGAGGGTTGCAAAAGACGCATCTCCTCGATCACATCCAGCAGCAGGTAGCTGAGCTCATTGACCGCATCGGAGCCATCCTCATTCAGTCCCCCCGTATTGATCAGGCAAAAATCAGTATAGGTATTGCTCTCCTCGGCCGTGATCCCCACCTTGGGTGGCGAGGGGTGGTTGTTGAACTTCACCCAGAAGGCCTGGAGCAACTCTTTGGCCGACTCCGGGTCATGCAGCCCGGACTCCAGGTCAGCCTTGAAAAATGGATAAAGATTCCTGTCAAGCCGGCCCGGATTAAATGCATCCCAGGGATTGAGTTCCGTGATGACACCCAGGTGCACAAACCAGTAATACTGCAGGGCCTCCTGCATGGTGGACGGGGCCTCAGCAGGGACCCTGCGGCATATGGCCGCCATTCTCAACAGTTCATCCTTCCTTGCCTTCTCCCCTTCCGCATCTGCAAGTTCATCCAGTTTACTGGCATGACGCTCCGCATACATGATGATGGCCCTTGCCGCGATCTCCATGGCCTTCAACTCCTCCCGTTTCCCATATGCCTCAGGATCCGTCATAAAATCAAGTTTCTTCATGCTCTCCCGTATATCTCCGAGCAGATCATTCATTCCCTTATGGTAGATCTTGCTTCCAAGGACCGTATGGCCCGGTGCGCGTTGTTCCTGGAATTCGGTGAATATTCCTGCCTCATAGGCATCGATCCACCCGGGATCCATGTGATTGAAGATTCGCTCCCGGTTTGTCTTCCCGCTCCAGTATGGGATGATCACCTCCTCAAAGGCCTTCCTGGTCTCCCTGTCCACTTTGAACGAGACCTTTTTCCTTCGATCGAGGATATCCAGGTCCTCCACCGTGTGTAGATTGATCTCGGGATAGGTGGGTGTGGCTTTGGGCGAAGGCCCCCTTTCTCCCACGATCAATTCGCCCTCGTTGATGCAGATGGTCTTGTGCCTGAGGATATAATCCAGGGCCATGGCCCGCTGAACCGGAACCGAATACTGGGTGGGCGAAAGCTCCTGGTAGAACCTGGTGACCAGTAGTCCACGCTCGGCTGAAAGCCGGTTCACAGCCTTCAGGCTCTTATCTCTCAACTTTTTGATTCTCTCTGTCATCTTTTACAAGGTTTTACAGATCGGCCATGGGGTTCAGCCACCAAGGACGACCTTCAGTCCGCTTTTTTCAAATTTAACCTTCAACCGCTCCATGAAAATCAGATCGGGCTCATGCACTTCAGGCAGTTGATTCTTCATCCTCAGCCTGAGATACTTATTATCAGCAATGCGGTGGTATGGTAGCAGGTGCACCTCTTTCATATATTCCTGGCGCTCCTCAAGGAACCCCACCATCCCCGACACCTGTGAATCGGAGGTATTGATCCCGGGGATCACAGGGATCCTGAAGATCAAATCAGCTCCATTTTCCAGCAGGAACTGGGCGTTGGAAAGGATCAGCCCATTGTCCACCCCCGTATACTCTTCATGAAGCCGGGGATCCATATGCTTCAGATCGTAGAGGAACAGATCCGTATGTGCAAAAATTCTTTCGAAATGCGCCCTTTTTGCAAATCCGCAGGTATCCACAGCGGTATGCAATCCATGTTTTTTAGCGCTCTCCAGCAATTCGGCCAACCCTTCGATCTGCATTAAAGGCTCCCCTCCTGAAAAGGTGATTCCCCCGCCAGACTCCTCATAAAAATGACGATCCCTCATGAGGATCTCCATCAGGTCGGCCACTTCAATTTTTTCGCCATAGGTTTTCTTTCCGGCAACCTTCCTCCCGTCCACCATTCTGTCCACCTCCACAGTGAAGGGCTCACCAGCCTGGCTCTCAGGGTTGTGGCACCACCAGCAGCGCAGGGGACAGCCCTTCAGGAACACCGTGGTCCGGATCCCTGGCCCGTCATGGACCGCAAAGCGTTTGATATCGAAGATTACTACCGAAGCCATGAAATTGTATTGGGTGATTAGGAAAGCAACGCGAGGAAAAGGTGAATCTGGGTGGATCATGGAAGATCCCAACCATCAATGATAGAACATCCAACACTCATATAATCCCCTGCCAAAGCAGTGGTAAAGGTTGGTGTGTGTAATTGAAGGTCTTTTCACAGCCACAAGTTAAGCAATAAACTTCAAATCCATCACAGGCTTTCCATACTTTCAACTTTACACTTTCTTAAGTTTCCATCTCCCCCTGCGGAATATGGCAATGGCAATAAAGGTAAGGGATGCTTCGCCAATGAGAATGGCATAGCAAACCCCGTTGATATGCAGGTCCAGTACCCTTGTAAAGAAAAATGCAACGGGGATCTCCAGCAGCCAGAAGGCAATGAAATTGATCCAGACCGGTGTGGCAGTGTCACCCGCCCCGTTGATTGAATTGATCATGACCATACCCATGCCGTAAACCAGGAATCCGAAACTGACAATCCGCAGGCACGTGATGCCGTTCTGCATCACAATCGGTTCATTGACCCGGTTGATAAAGACCCCGATAAAAGGTTCAGGGATGGCAATGAAGATGATGGAGAGCAGGCCAAGGAAAACCATATTTCCAATACCTACGGTCCAGGCAGACTTTTCTGCCCTGTCAGGTTGATTCGCACCCAGGTTCTGACCCACCAGGGTGGCTGCTGCGTTGGCCAATCCCCAGGAAGGCAGCAGAAAGAACATGACGATCCTCATGGCTATGGTATAGCCCGCCACAACCTCTTCGCCGAGACTGGTGACCACCCAGACCAGGATGATCCAGGAGGAGGTTGCGATCAGGTACTGGCCGATGGCACCCACGGAGAGTTTCACCAGTTTGGCCACTTCACTGAACCGGATCACGATCTGCCTGGCCCTGACCCGGACCCGGTAACTGCCTTTTCCCAGCAGGTAGAGCTGGTAGAGAACTGCCACCCCCCTGCCGATATTGGTGGCAACCGCAGCGCCCTTGACCCCAAGCTCCGGGAATGGTCCAATCCCGAAAATAAGCAGCGGATCAAGGATGATGTTCAGGATGTTGGCAAACCAGAGCACCCTCATGGAAATGGCTGCATCGCCGCTGCTCCTGAAAACGGCATTGATAATGAAAATCAGCATGATGACACCGTTCCCGGTCAACATAATGGCCGGGTACATGTAACCTGTCTCGACGGTCTCCGGTGAGGCACCCATCAACCTAAGCAGGTCCTTTGCAAACAGGATCCCCAGGGCCGAAAAGAGCATGGATACCACGATCCCGGTGAAGATGGCCTGTACTGCCGATACAGCAGCCTCCTCGGGTTTTTTCTCCCCGATCCTCCTGGATACCAGTGCAGTGGTCCCCACGCTGAGACCGATACCAATGGCATAGATAATGGTCATCAGCGATTCGGTGATCCCCACAATGGCTACTGCCTCGGCACCCAGGCGGGATACAAAAAAGATATCCACCAGTGCAAAAACCGATTCCATGATCATTTCCAGGACCATGGGAATGCTGAGCAGCACAATGGCCTTTGAAAAGGGGATCTGTGTAAAATCCTGTTCCGAGCCTGCGACAGCTTCACGCAGGTCCTTGAGAAATTCGCGAATAGATGAATTGGAAAACCTTGATCTGAACTTAATATGTGACATTGATTTGGGAATTATTGGTTTGAGAAGAGCATACTTGTGGTGTTCCCGCTTTAGAAGGTAAGCGGGAGTCGGTCCACGGTCATATTTCCAATAATCCTCATGTTTTCCTTGTAATGAACTTCAAAAATAGAAGCTTCAATTTTAAAAACAAAATTAAAACACAGGTTTTACAGCTTATTAAGCGCATTCCATCTCCGAAAGCTCACTGATCCGTTGTGCAGCCTCCTTTTTGGTTATCTTCTGGAGCGATTTCCCGAATACACGGTAGGATTTGTATACTTCTCCCCCCATGTACTCCATTTCTGCACGCACCTTGCTGTTGGTCTCCATCTCCAGATGGCTGTCTATATACCTCAATTTCTGCTTCCTGGCCGAATCAAGCATGGCCGACCCCATGATGGTATCCAGTCCCCTGTTCTGGTATCCGGGATGCACGGCACCCAGAAGAAGATTCAGCTGTTTGGAACGCCTGCCTGCAATGAGGATCTGGATGATCCCGATGGGCAGGATATATCCCCTGGACCTTTTGATCCCCCTGCTGATATCGGGCATTCCGATCACAAAGGCCACAGGTTCGTCTCTTTCATTCACCACCACTTTGATGAGCCGTGGGTCCATGATCAGAAGATAACGGTTGGCAAAATCATCCATCTCTTCCAGGGTGAAGGGCATGAACCCATAAATATCGGTGAAGGTCTCGTTGATCAATGTAAAGATGGGCCTTATCCAGGGCTTCAGGTCCTTTCGCCGGGTAAACTCGAGCAACCTGATCCCAGGATTGTTCCGAAGGGCCCGCTGTGATACTTTCTGATAAAGCTCAGGAGTGGTCTCCGGAATCTTTATTTTATAGACCACCAGGTCGATGTCCTTTTTGTAGCCCAGGGCCTCCAGGTGACCCAGGATAAATTCAAAATTGCAGTGGGTGGCAATGGCCACAGGTTCCTGAAATCCCTGGATCAGGAATCCCTGCGGGTCCTTGTCAGAGAAGGCCAGGGGTCCCACCAGTTTATCCATTCCTTTGATCCTGGCCCAGTCCTCCACATGCTGGAGGAGTGCCTGGATCACTTCCCTGTCATCCCAGGTCTCCAGGTAGTTGAACCTGGCATTCTTTTCACGGTGCAGCTCGTTGTACTTATAATTAACGATCCCCATGATCCTGCCCGCAAGCTTACCATCCCTGAATGCCAGCAGCATGATCACATCGCAGTATTCAAAGGCTTTGTTTTTTTCCGAATCAAAGAATTCCCACTCATCGGAATAAAGCGGCGGGATCCAGTTGCTGTGGTTCTTATGAATTTTTGCCGGAAGGTGAATGAATTTCCTGAGGTCCCGTTTGGTACAAACAGGTTTTACCGCTATACCCATTAAAGTATATTTTGTAGAAGATCAGGCGGTCAAATTAGAACAATTAAAATTGATCTGCAAGCTCCACCAGGGACTTCCCCGTGAGCCGGTGTATGATCCATTCATTCATAGTATTGGCTCCCAGTGATTTATAGAAGTCTATGGAGGGTTCATTCCAATCCAGTACTGCCCATTCGAGCCTCCCGCACCCCTTTTCCACAGCCAGTTTTGCCAGGTAGGCAAGCAAGGTCTTGCCAAAGCCTTTCCCTCTGTGCTCCTCCAGTACATAGAGATCCTCAAGATAGATTCCCGGCCTGGCCAGGAAGGTTGAAAAATTGTAGAAGAATAAGGCGAATCCGACGGCGACCTGTCCATAATACCCGATGACCACCTCAGCTACCTTCTCCTTTCCGAACAGGTACCTTTCCAGCTTCTCCTCCGTAGCCACCACTTCATGGCTCAGCTTTTCATAGGTTGCCAGCTTCTTGATAAAATCAAGCACCAGCGGAACCTCGTTGCGTCCTGCACTTTTAATATAAAAATCCTCAACTTTTGTCTTCTGCTCCATCTCAGTATTAAGAATTATCATATGTAGGGATATAGGTTGGGTGATCCAGGAAATGCTGCCGGATCCCCCCGGGCAGGTTGAGGAACCGCATCCTGATATCGGCATACACCGTTCCAAGCACCCGGTGCAGGATCCCAAGTTTCTGCTGTTCCCTGAATATCCGGTTGAGAGGTGAATCAGAATCTGTCATCAGCATGGCCACATTGGTCCCTGATATTTCCAACACCCCTTCCATCAGTTCGTACAGGGCCTTTTCATGACCACTCTCGCAATAGATCCCGTCAAATGCCAGCAAGCTGAACTCATCGGGATTGATCCGGCTGCGAAGCCCGGGGATCTTCGAAAGGATTCCCATCAGGCTGTTGGAAGTCCGGCTCCCGAAATCCACGATGCGCCAGGTCAACGGGTAGATTTGTAACCCGGCCACCACCCTGCCCGATTCCCTGATCACATAATAGCCCCCCTCCCTGAAGAGCGGATCTGGAAAAAAAAGTGTATAGCCGCTGTAAAATTCCTTCAGGAGACCCAGCATGGCAGGTTCCTCTCCCGGGGATAATTGCTTCACCCGGGGGGATTTCCTGGGTTTCACCCTGCTGAAGCTGAATCCCGCCATGGTCCCCACCGTTTCCAGTCCCATCTGGGCACTGAAATTCATGGAGCGGAGGTTTTTCTGGTCGATGATCGCGTAGATGATGGCAGGGGCATTGTCCACCGGCTCCCCTTCCCTCAATTGTGAGGGATCGGCGAATACGGGCTGAATGAAACGTCCCAGCACAGTGCTCCGCTTGTTTTCATCTTTCAGGTCGGCTTTTTCCTTTCGCTTCTTGGGGACTGTCCGCATGGGGGCTTTGATGGAGAAGTATCGGATCAACCAGCTGTCATGCTTCACGCCTGCGGTCTCTGCCGGTTTCCCACAGAAGCCTACAGATCCCAGCATTTTTCCTCCTTTGCGAAGGAACATGAAATAATCTTCTCCCGGGGCATTGAGCCTGTTGGAGAGGTTGGTATGCTGGTAACGGAATCCCCCAGGCTGACCCAGCACAGTGCTGTGCAGATGGTCCATCAGCTCCTGGTTGGGAGATGTTTCAACCTCTACTTTAAGATCATGATAGGTGAGAAGGGTTCTTGGTTCTTTCATCGCCTTGGGTCGTCCAATGTTTCGTTTTCAAATTTCATGGAAGGACCGACTCCTCTTCCAGAGCGTGTTTGATCTTCCCTGCCCAGCGGAGGTAACCTTCCCTGTTCAGGTGAAGCATGTCATTCCTGAAGAGTGTCGAATCGGGCAGGCCCTCAGGGTTCAAATATGCCTCAGAGGTCGGGATGAAGTGGAGGTCCTCGTTCTTTTCACAATAATCCCTGATCAGTCCGTTTGCCTCCCTGATCTGGTCGATCACCTGCCACCTGCTGGGCGTGGGCGTGGTCTCGATCCAGAACAGAGGGGTATCCGGGTTATTTTCCCTGATCTGTTTCACCAGGGTTTTGAAGAGCAACAGCACCTCCCTGGGAGTCCGGTCGTTACCGTTCCCGGAGATATCGTTGGCCACAAAGACCAGGATGGCCTTGAATTGCTGCGGCTTGATGATCCGGGATGCATAGTGGTTATAATCTGTGAGCTTGGCCCCTCCATATCCACGCTGCATCACAAGGTACGGCGCCAGGTCCGAATGAATGCTATCCCATAGCCGCACACTTGAGCTGCCCGTGACCAGCAGGGTGTTTTCACTTGCATCCTCTATCGCATTCAGGGAATCAAACCGGTGGATATCCTCCTCCCAGGAAAGGACCTCCTCACTGTGAATATACCTAAGGACCGGGTTGCAGGAAGCCGTGAATAGCAGCATGGCTGCAATTGCAGCCGGGAATGAGCGGATTGGCGAAATCATTTAAAAGGCAATTTGATCTCCCTCAAAGTAAAGAAATATTTTTTCGAAAATTACGGGCCGTCTACCAGAGATGGTGCACCAGATCCCTGATTCTTGTTTCATAGATCCTGGCCACCCCCTCCATCTGTTCCGGTGTAAGAGCCATCTCATCCACAGCTTTCAGGTTTGAGACAAGCTGCTTTTCACTGGACGCCCCGGGGATCACACAGCCCACCTCCCCGAACATGAGTACCCACTTCAGGGCAATGGGTGCCAGGTTTTCCCTGCCGGGAAAAAGCTTCCTGATCTCTTCCACTGCCTCCAGTCCGGTGGTATAATCGACCCCGGAGAAGGTCTCTCCCTTGTCAAACATGGCGCCGTTCCGGTTAAAATAGCGATGATCTGCTCTTCCGAACCGGGTCTCCTTAGAATAGAGCCCCGTCAGCAATCCCGATGCAAGGGGCACCCTCACGATGATGCCTACATCCTTTTTCCCGGCCTCAGGGAAGAATTCAGAGGCGGGCTTGTGCCGGAACATATTGAAAATGATCTGCACCGTGGTTACATTGTCAAATTTGATGGCCTGGAGTGCCTCCTCCACCTTCTCCACGCTTACTCCCATGTGAAGGATTTTACCCTCCTCCTTCAACCGGTCGAACAACCCAAATATTTCGGGCCTCCCGTACACCTCGGGGGGCGGACAGTGCAACTGGATCAGGTCCAGTGTGTCCAGACCCGAGTTGATAAGGCTGTCCTCCACGAATTTGCGCAGTGCTTCCACCGTGTATACCTGATTGTTGTGGGGGCTGAGCCTTCTTCCGCACTTGGTGGCCACATAGATCCGTTCACTCCGCTGCCTGACCACCCGGCCAACCGTTTTTTCACTCAACCCGTTCCCGTAGACATCCGCAGTGTCAATGAAATTGATCCCTGCATCCATGGCGGCATTCAGAATGGATTCTGCATTTGACTCATTGAAGGGGTCCCCCCATCGCCCCCCCACCTGCCAGGTGCCAAGGCTGATCTCGGAGACCTTAAAGCCGGTTTTTCCTAGTATCCTGTAGTTCATCCTGTATGGTTTTGATAATTACCTGATTACCGTTTTCTTCCCGGCGCTTCCTTCAAACTCGGTCATTTGCCCGTTCCATCGAACTCCAAACCGCCCCGCGCCATCCGGTATGATTTCTGCCTTCTTCAACCTGTTCTGCTCCCACCAGAGATTCACAGTATATCCTCCCCTGGCCCTCAGACCCCTGACCGTACCGCTGCTCCATGATGCAGGAAGTGCTGGCAGGAGATGGATCTCCCCGTCATGGCTCTGCAAAAGCATCTCTGCGATCCCTGCGGTCCCGCCAAAATTTCCGTCAATCTGGAAAGGAGGATGGGCATCCAGCAGGTTGGGGAAGGTGCCCCCTCCCTGGTAATTGATCTGGTCATCCGGATTATAATACCGGAGCAGTGTTTTAATGGCATCCAGCGCCATCTCCCCATCCAGCAACCTGGCCCACAGGGATATTTTCCAGGCAATTGACCACCCGGTACCCTCATTGGTACGCAGTTCAAGGGACCTTTTGACCGCAGCCGACAATTCCGGTGAACCATTCATGGTAATGCTCTTTCCGGGGTAAAACGAATAGAGGTGGGAAACGTGACGATGGGTGGGTTCGGCATCCTCCCAGTCATGATACCACTCCTGCAGGTTTCCCTTCTTCCCCACCCTGTATGGGAGCAATCCGGTGAGGGTTTTCTCCACGGTTTCCCTGAACTCCTCATCGGTTCCAAGTACCTTCCCTGCCTCATTCACATCATGAAGGATTTCACGGATCATAGCCAGGTCTGAGGTTGCACCATAGAGGGTAGCTCCCCGGTACCCATCTTCGGTGATGTACCTGTTTTCCGGCGAGGTTGAAGGAGCGGTGATCAGGAACCTGTCACGATCCTCCACCAGCATATCCATGCAGAACTGTGCCGCGCCCTTCATGAGGGGGTAGGAAAAGTCCCGGAGGAAGGCAGTGTCCCTGCCAAAGTCAAAATGCTCCCAAAGGTGGGTTGCGATCCAGGCACCTCCCATGTCCCAGTTGGCCCACTGGGGATCTCCCTTGCCAAAATCACCCACAGGATTGGTCATGGCCCACAGGTCCGAATTGTGGTGAAGACACCATCCTCCTGCATTGTAAAAGGTCCTGGCCGTAACCGCACCTGTCTTTGAGAGGTTTTCAATGAACTGGAGGAGGGGTTCATGCATCTCCGACAGATTGGTCACTTCAACCGGCCAGTAATTCATCTCCACATTAATGTTTGAAGTATAGTTGCTGGACCATGGCGGACGAAGATGTTCGTTCCAGATTCCCTGGAGATTTGCCGGCACTTCAGGCGTGCGGGAAGAACTGATCATCAGGTACCTGCCGAACTGGAAGTAGAGCGCCACCAGGTCAAGGTCGGTGGGATCTTCAGAAAAACGCTTCAGACGTTCAGGGGTGGTGAGCCTTTCCCGGGGTCCAGCACCCATCTCCAGGGAGACCCGGTCGAAATATTGCCTGAAATCTTTGCGGTGCACCCTGAGAAGGTTGTCATAGGTGAGCCCCCCGATGGCATCGATCCTTTGCCTGGCCAGCCTGGTCTCATCCTTGCCCTCGCGGGCTGGATCCATGTCATAACCATTGAAACTTGTCTCAACCCCCACCACGATGACCGCCTCGGTGGCATCTTTTACTCCGAGGACCCCATTCTCACTTACAGCTACACCATCGGTTTCCTGAATGCGTGCCATGGCACAATAGCGCATGCCCCTTTCCTCTTCATAGACCATTGCATCAGGGATATCCCCCCTGTAATCGGGTTCGCTGTGGACCGGTGCATTCCCCTGAAGCAAGAGTACCCCATCCTGAATGGCAGACTGGTGCTTCATTTTACTGGAGGCATCCAACTCAAAATTTAGTTTTTTCTTCCCCCTGGCCTCCAGGCGGATCACCACTACCTGGTCGGGATGCGACACAAACATCTCCCTCCGGTATGTGGTGCCATCCAGTTCAAAAGAGACCACGGAGACTGCATTTCTTATATCCAGTTCCCTGATGTATTGCAGGGGTTCTCCCTCCAGTTCAAAGCGGATCCACAGGTCCCCCAGGGGGGCAAACGATTCTGAGAATTTACCCTGCATCTGTCTTACCAGCCGGTCAGCCAGTCCATAATCCTCCCTGAAAAGGGCCTCTCTCACCTCGGGCAGGA
Source organism: Bacteroidota bacterium (assembly GCA_024640885.1). Taxonomy (GTDB): domain Bacteria; phylum Bacteroidota; class Bacteroidia; order Bacteroidales. The sequence goes on from JAHEEC010000061.1 coordinate 19,435, forward strand.
ACGCATAAGCCTCAGGATTCATCGCAGGGTCCACCGGCTCGCCGGACCAGAGTGTGGCCTCGTTGAGCATGATGTGCTCCTCCCCGACTCCCCCGTAAAGGGTGGCACCGATTCGGCCATTGCCCATGGGAAATGCTTCCTCAAACCGGGAGGCTGCTTCATCCAGGCGGATGACCCGTTCCGGGCTTCGGTCTTTGATCTCCCTTGAAAAATAGGTGCAGCCCGCAAATGAAATGGTCAACGGGACCATCCAGAGTAAACAGTGGGTTTTCATAATAAAAAATGAAATTGATTATTTTAAATGAATCCTCGCGGCCATGAGCCTGATATGTTCGGGTGTGGTTCCGCAACATCCTCCAATAATGTTGGCGCCGGCCTCTACCAGGAGCTTGATCTGTCCCGCCATCTCTTCCGGACTTTCGGGGAACACGGTGGCTCCGTCCCTGTAAATTGGCAACCCTGCATTGGCATGAACAAGAATGGGGATTCCGGCATGGAGCTTCCTGATCTCACTGACGATCTCGATCATTCCGGCAGTGCCGTTCCCGCAATTGGCCCCGATTATATCTGCGCCCTCCCCCATGGCCGAGGCAACAGCCTCCTCCACAGTGGTTCCCATCATGGTTCTGAACTCGCCTGACTGCATTCTTTCAAAGGTAAAAGTGCAAAGCACATCCAGGCCGGGCCGGGTTTTTGCAGCCCGGATGGCCAGGGCCGATTCCTGGATATCCGACATGGTCTCGATCAGCAATCCGTCCACACCCCCCTCTGCAAGGCCCCTGGCCTGGGCCTCGAATCCCCGAAACAGCTCCTCCTCCGTCACTTCACCCATGAAAACCATTTTTCCGGTGGGTCCCATGGAGCCCAAGACCAGGATATCCTTTCCGGCTGCCCGCCTTGAGATCTGGGCCGCTGCCCTGTTGATTTCAATGACCCTGTCCTTTAAACCGTAGGGTTCCAGCTTGAGGGGAGTTCCGCCGAAACTGTTTGTCAGGATCATATCGGCTCCCGCTTCCACATAGCTCCTGGCAATGTCATACACATCCTCCGGGCGGTCAAGGTTCCACGACTCCGGGCACTGGTCAGCCGACAGCCCCTTCTTATGGAGGAAGGTGCCCCAGGCACCATCCGATACCAGTGTTCCCCCTTTGCTCAGTACCTCCAGGATCTTTCCCATCTTTTCATTTTTAACGGTCTCTATTTGCTTTCATAAAGATAGAGCTACCGTCACAGTTAATCAAAATTAAGAGTGGCCTTTTTGAAAAAAGTGCCGGAGTGATCTCCTCTAAACCCATCTGATTTGCTACCGTCATCGCTTTCTCCTATCTTTATAACGGGCCCGGCTCCAAACCATTACATCAGACCCACAGCCGGATGAAAAAGTAGAAAAATGAAAATTGTGATCGATGCAGATGATGCCGCCTTCAGCCTGAAGAGCGTGGTCGTAGCTCATCTGGAAAGCATGGGAGTCGAAGTGGAGGATCTTAATTACAACGGAATAAAACCCGATGCCGCCTACCCCGAGGTGGGTTACCATCTGGCAAAAAAGGTGAGGGATGAGAAGCTCGACCGGGCTATCCTGATCTGCGGCACCGGACTTGGCATGGCCATGATTGCCAACAAGGTGGAAGGGGTCTATGCAGGGGTGTGCCACGATACTTACTCTGCCGAGCGCCTGCGGGAAAGCAACAACGCCCAGGTGCTTACCATGGGGGCCCGGGTGGTGGGGGATGAACTGGCCAAGACCATCGTCGATGCATGGCTGAAGGCTGAATACAGGGGTGGAAGATCGGCACCCAAGGTGGATACCATGAGAAACCTGGAAAAGGAATCCTTTCATTCAAAAAAATCAAATTGATCCATGCAAAAGTTTATCAATGATCCTTCCCTGGTGGTGGATGAAATGTTACAGGGTTTTGTAAAGGCGCACCGGGACCTGGTATGTGCAACGGAAAACGAACGGGTACTGAAATATACCCATGCCCCCGTCCAGGGAAAGGTGGGTATTGTAACCGGTGGCGGGTCGGGTCATAAGCCTGCCTTTATAGGCTATATCGGGAAAAATATGTGTGATGCCGTTGCGGTGGGTGAGATTTTCACATCACCACCGGCACAGATGTTTTATGATGCCCTCAGGGAAGCCGACGGGGGCCGAGGGGTGGCCATCCTATATGGGAATTATGCCGGAGACAATATGAACGTGGCCATGGCCATGGAGCAGGCTGCCGAGGAGGGCCTTGAGGTAAGAAAGGTGGTGGCCAACGACGATGTTCCTTCTGCACCCCGGTCAGAATTATTTAAGCGCCGCGGGGTGGCAGGGGAGATTTTAATGTGGAAGGTCGGGGGTGCGAAGGCCGCATTGGGAGGCTCCCTGGAAGAGGTCGTCGCAGCCGCCCAGAAGGCCATTGACAATACACGGAGCATCGGTGTCGGGTTAAGCGGGTGCACCATCCCCGAGGTGGGTCATCCCAACTTCACCGTAGAACCCGGGAAAATGGAGGTGGGAATCGGGCACCATGGTGAACCCGGTATCGAAGTGGGGGCACTGGAGAGTTCAGGCCAGGTGGCCGGGAGGATGGTTGATTTGCTGATACCCGATCTGCCATTTGTGAGCGGAGACGAGGTGGTCCTGCTCATTTCGGGACTCGGATCCACCCCGGTCATGGAATTGTACATCCTTTACAGGGATATCGCCAGCCTCCTCGAAAAGAGGGGGCTTCGCATCTATGTATCCTATGTGGGCAATTATTTCACCTCCCTGGAGATGGCCGGTGCCACCCTCACCCTGATGAAACTGGATGATGAACTGAAACAATGCATTGACCTGGAAGCCGACTCCGTGGGGTTGCGGCAATTTCATCGTACATAACTCAAAAAAGCCACTGAATTTGGATGCCTTTAATCAAACGGATGGATCGGTCGTTCTGGACCGCATGATCGCGGCCATCCGGGAAAACAAACAGTACCTCAGTGACATTGACGGTGCCATCGGGGATGGGGACCACGGGATCAATATGAACAAGGGTTTTGAGATGACCAGGCAGGCGCTGGAGATAGAACCGGGTGATCTTTCACACGGACTGCTCACCCTCTCGAAGGTGCTGATGATGCGGATCGGGGGTTCCATGGGACCACTGTACGGGAAGATCTTCAAGTCCATGGGTGAAACCTTCGCCGGACATACGGCCATAGACGCGCCCCTGTTCGGGGAGGCACTGGATCGGATGAAAGGAAGCCTGGAGGGATTGTCACAGGCCAGACCAGGCGATAAAACACTGGTGGATGCACTCTACCCCGCCATTGATGCCTTTCAGTCAGCCATGAAAAACGGTGCTTCGTTTTCAGAGGCACTGGCAACCATGAAAAATGCAGCAAACCAGGGCCGGGATGCCACCGAAGATATGGTCTCCCGGGTTGGCCGTTCAAGCCGTTTGGGGGAACGCTCAAGGGGTGTGATTGATGCAGGTGCCGCCTCCTGTGCATTGTTGCTTGGAGTGATGGCTGATGTCATTATTGAAATGCTTGGCCAGCCGGACGGTTTACCGGCCTAGGGCTGCTTCCGGCACGGGCTCTTCAATTGTATGGGCCCATATGTTCCCGCCGATCCCTCCGCCTCCTGCAGGATCAGTGATCCTGATGGCCAGCTGGTTGTCCCGCGTATAATAAATTATTCCTGTCACATCCAGATCGAAAGAGCCATTATCGCCGGTATGTCCGCCCACCAGGGTTTCATTAAGATAGACCTCCACGCGAGGGCCGGCAGCTTCAAATTTCAGTCCGATCCGCCTTCCGTTCCACAGATCAGGGAGGGTGAAGCGGCAGTGGTACCACGATACCCCTTTGTAGCCCTCTATGAAAGCCGGGATTCTTACCAGTTTTCCATTCCCCCTGTGGAGCACCTCCCATCCACAGGTGGGTGGGTTCATTTCTGCCCGGGCAAGTTCGCCTGGTAAAAAATGAACCGAATCACTGCTCCATTTTGCATCCTCATCGGGCCACTGGTTCCACTGGTA
>JAHEEC010000010.1:0-6469 GCA_024640885.1 Bacteroidota bacterium
ATGCTGAGAAAGAGGATGGGAATGAGGTGCCAGGAGAGAAAGATAAAGATGAAGACATATGGAACGATGGCATGGAGGCTGATCAGTGTAAATGCCGAAATGCACAGCCACATGTAAAGAAAGTACCAGGAACCAAAAACCCGGATAAATTTCTTTTCATTATGGTCCGTCAATTTTCTGGAAGAAACAAGGACCACCAGGTATATGGCCAGGAACATGGTGGTCGTAAATCCTGTGAAGACCCACCTTTGCACGGTGATCAGGTACTGGTAATCTCCCAGTTCAAACCTCGTGAGCCTGATAATCAATATGCCATAGAGGACGAACGCCACGATGGAGATAAAAAAGTAGACCACGGGGAAGACCAATTTAAAACTCCTCTGGAAAAACTCCATCACACTTCGGAATAACATAAAATAAGAGAGGATGACAAATGGGATGCCCAGGAAGATCACAAAGAGCCGGGCAGAATGGATCACCTTCATTTCTATCTCCATGCGGGTGAGCAGATTCTCCATGAGTCCCGACCCGGCAAGGCTGTAAGCTCCGAATATGTATAGAAAAACCAGGAAATAAAAGTAGCTGCTTACAAAAGGTACCTGGTATCGTTTCATGAGCTGGAAGGAAAAGAATATGGCAATGGCCCCGGCTACAAGCGGGATAATTAACAGTATGAAACGCAGGGGCTCTCCCATAATCTCGTGATGGTTGTGTCAAGATACAAATTCCTGCCGGAGTAACGGACCGGAGTCAATCCAACTAAAGTTGGAAAATTAAATACACTACTAAAGTCTATAGGATTCAGGATTCAGCCATCGTAATTTTGGGTATAATTAAATACTTACAATCATGGTCACAATATTAAATAATCAGCAATACGATTTCATCCCGGACGCAGGCAGCAGCTATTCTGTGGGATGGAAGGTGATCCGGGTCTATTTCGTGGAATTGCTTGTGGTTTCTATCGTCTATGCAGTCCTATCGGGACCCGTTAGTATATTCCAGTGGCATTTGGACAAATTTGAATGGTTCCTGGTGCCACTGGCCATGTTTGGCATTGCATATGGAATCTTTGTGGCCGGCCCCATCGGGTATGGCGTGAACTGGGTTTTCCTGAAAGCAGTAAGGGGAGAGAGGATTGAGATCAGGGATGCATTCGCGGTATTTCAAAAGAATTACTGGAATGCGGTGATCGCCAACATTGTGGTCGGGGTCATTGTCGGGCTCGGTATTGTGATGCTTATCGTTCCCGGGATCATCTTCGCCTGCCGGCTCGCATTTGTCCCCTACCTGGTGGTGGACCGCGAAATGGATGTGATGGATGCCCTCAGGGTGAGCTGGGATATGACCAGGGGTTATGGCTGGCAGATCTTTTTAATGGGATTCCTGGCATTCTTTGTGGTTATTCTTGGCCTGCTCTGCCTCTTTGTGGGAGTCATCATATCAGTCATGTGGATCTCCGCTGCATTTGCATCCATGTACCATGCAGTCGAAACCCAGCATGGGATCCCCGAGGTCCGGTATTAAACAAACAGCAACAGGAGGTGATGTTACATCACCTCTTTAATCTCTTTCCAGGTCACCAGTTGCACATCATGGTTTTTCAGCGCCTCACGAAATTCCAGGCTGGTCACATAATCCAGGTCCTTTTGTCTCCAGGTGGCTCCATAATCAGGGTGGTTCACGGCCACCGCTTTTAACTCATCGTTATCGATTCCCAAATGAACAATCATCTGGTTCAGTCCGGGTACCATCTTCCCGATCATCTCTTCATAGGCTTTATCCCACATTCCGGAGGGAGGTTCCTGATCGAGCATAAAAAGCGCATCCAGAATTACATTGTTCCGCTCAATATCTGATCTTGCTTCCTGGGGAAATGCCTCGATCCAGAAGCGGGGAATCAAGATGGGAAGGCCATGCTCTTTTCCCAGTTTCAGGTAGATTTGAGTGAGTTCCGGTTTTGCCCCCACGCTACCCATGTGGGTATCCAGGTGCGTGGGTTTGATCCCAAAGGCAATGGCCCGGTCGATCTGGGCCCGGATCTCCAGCTCAGCTTCTCCGGGGTCGGCATTCAGTCCAACGGCTTCCACCGAAGGGTAAAAAAACCCATTCTCATCCAACAGGCTTGGGATCTTATCGGAAGGGCTCACCCCTGCCCATTTATAGGTTTGCCACTCGGCGGTAAGGGTAATGTGGATCCCCACATCAAGGTCGGAATGCGCTTTAAAGTATTCAGCAAAATCGGGGAACCAGGGACAGGGAACCATGACGCTTCCCGAGGTGATCCCCCCTTTTTCAAAGGCCCTGATGGTGGCAGTGTTCACGGATTGTGCAAGGCCGATATCATCTGCGTGTACGATTAAAAGCTTTGCATCCCTTGGATAACCCAGTTTTTGTGCCAGGTTCAGGGGTTCCTGGGCACCGATCTCACAAAAGTGGACCAGCACCAGGAGGATGGATATTCTTATTATGGTTTTCATCACTTGTGGGGTCTTTCAGCTTATTGATTAATTATCATTTTGCCATGAAGGGTTACACCTTTTGCCCGGACCGCGTAAGGATACACACCCTGCGGGAGGCCACCGGTATCGACCTCCAGTGTATGTTTCCCGGCCCTCAGGGAATGATATGGAATAGATTGGACCAGGGCCCCTTTGCTATCCCAGACCAAAATTTCCACATCTGAGTCAGTCAACAGATTCACAGGAATGAAGGTATTCCTTCCGGCTGGATTCGGATAGTTTCCCACGCTGCCAGTCTCCAGGAATAAGGCCTGGCTTGTGGGATTAGAATCCTGGAAGGACAATGCATCCACAACAATTTCTGTCCCCACCTGCGGCGCTGCCGATCCGGCCATGATTATGATGATGGCTGAGTCCGGGTCCAGGTCCGCCCGATAGGTAATCGGAAAACTGAAACAGCTGAAGTCACTGATGGTCGAGTCGATGGAGAATGTGCAATCGGTGGGCAAGGCAATGATCGAATCCTTATGGAACATGGAAAAGATAAGGAGAACCCTGTCCCCCGGCATGATTGTGGTTTTGAGGCAGGCGTTGAGTGCGGCGGGTTTCTTGGAATATGAAAATTCCATGGTGGCCACCCCGGCCACTACCATCACTCCAGCATCGAATGTGCTGACCTTCATAGAAAAGTTGCCTTCATAGGCGGGGGTATACGGGGAAACATTCAGGAAAGGAGCGTTATTGGTGGTTTGCCAATCCACCGGATTGTAGTCATCCCCGTCCTGGACCCACTCTTCAAACCCACCGTTGGGAATCTGGGCATCCAGGGTGACCATGCACGCTAACAACAAAAGAGAAGCCGTTAATTGGTATTTTTTTTTCATCCCGATGGTGTATTGTTTCCATAAACTTAAGGTTTCCATCCAGAATGAGGCCCATTTTATTCAATAAATTGGGATCCCGGCATCCCGGAATGGGATCCACGGGATCGTGTGCAGGAATGTCATTGATGTTTTTTCTCCCGGTAAAAGTTTCAGAACCAGTGTCTTTTTCTGAACAACAGCACCCCGAAAATGGACAACATCAGGGAACCAATGAGGATCAAAGGCATAGCCAGGAAAGAGTGTTCCATGAAGTTGGGCACATTCATTCCAAGAAAACTGGCAATCAGGGTGGGGATCATCAGGATAATGGATATGAGGGTCAGCTGTTTCATGACCACATTGAGGTTGTTAGAGATCACCGACGCAAAGGCATCCATCATTCCACTCTGAATATCAGAGTAAATCTGGGCCATCTCCAGGGCCTGCTTATTCTCAATGATGGCATCCTCCAACAGGTCCTCGTTCAGTTCAGAGATGATCTTCTTGGAATTCCGGAGCTTGGCCAGGACAATTTCATTGGCCTTGATGGAGGTGATGAAATAGACCAGGCATTTTTCCATTTTGAGCAGCTTGTTCAGTTCACTGTTCTTGATGGACTTTTCCAGGTCCTGTTCAATGAGCGCGGTCATCTGATTGATCTGCTTCAGATATTTCAAATAGGTATTACCCGATCGCAGGAATAGCCTCAGGATAAAATTCAGGGGATCAGTGATCTGCTTGTATTGCTCCCTGAAGGGTGAGGGTTTTCCAAATGGCAATACTTCATTGTCCTGCTGGCAGAGGGTCAGCGTGAAATTTTTAGTCAAAAAAATGCCCAGTGGAACCGTGTAGAATGGCACGCTGTTGTTGCTGGCTTCAATTGGAATTCGCAGGATGATCAGTGTCCAGGTATCTTCAAATTCCACACGGGGTCTTTCGTCCGTGTCCAGAATATCATTGATTGCATCTTCCGGCAAACTGAATTCGGTTGACAGGCGCTGAACCTCTTCGGGGGTTGGTTTGGTGACATTGATCCAGCACTCTTGTTCTGCATTGGGGATTTCCTGATATCCGCCAAAAGTCTTGAAGATTTTAATCATTTTTTTGTCTCCTTACATTTCAGGCTGCAAGAAGACTCAGCAAGGTCCTCTTACAGGTGGGTTATTAACTTATTCTGACTATGATACGGGCCTTCGTCCATTTTTCAATGATGATGATTTGCGATGCAAAAGTAGTTTTATTTTTTCCAATTGTACCCGGGAGTAGGATAATTATTTGGATATTCGACCGGAGCCTTCCCCATCCCGACCAGGCTCAAAATGATCACAAAAATGCAGGAAATAAAAAAGACCGCATTGCGGTCTCTCTTGTGGGATGTACTGGAATCGAACCAGTGACCTCATGCCTGTCAAGCATGCGCTCTGAACCAACTGAGCTAACACCCCGTTTCCCGGAAAGGGAGCTCAAAGGTAATAATTCATGTTTTAATGGACAACAGCACCGGCCCGAAATGAAAAACAATAAAATTGCTGATATTTGACCGGAACCATTACCGCCTCATCGCATGACAGCATATTCAGAGGTCCAGCAGGAGCAGGAAAGCCAGTATGGATTTCCGTATCATCATATACCGGAATTCAGAAACGGATTCTCGACGGCTGTCTTTTCAGCATTTGGGATCAATTATGTGAGCACCATTGAATTCCTGCTCTCCAAACTGGGTGAACTGGATTTCCAGAGTATCTGTGATGTGGGCTCGGGAGATGGCAGGCTGGTGAAGGAGATGGCTTCAGAATTTCCAGGCAGACGGGTATGCGGGATTGATTATTCCCAAAGGGCCGTGGACCTGGCCAGGGGTTTTAATCCCGGGCTTTCCTTCATAAGGACCGATATTGTCAGGGATGCCCCGTTGGAAAAGTTCGATGCAATCACCCTGATCGAGGTGTTCGAGCATATTCCCATTGAAGAGGCCGATGGTTTCGTGAAGGCCTTGCATGGTTTGCTCAATGCACGCGGTACCCTCTTGCTGACCGTTCCTCATTCCAATAAAAAGGTTTCAGCCAAGCATTACCAGCACTTTGATTCAGGCAGCCTGAGAAACTATTTTGAGCCTTATTTCCAGGTGGAGGAGGAGTCTTTTTTTGAGAAAAAAAGATGCTGGAGGAACTATTTTATCAGAAGGATTCTCAAGAACAAGTTGTTCATTCTGAACAATAAAAAATTGCTTGACCTGATCTACAGGGAATACAAAAAGCATTGTTTCCTGAGCGATGAGCAACACTGTGGCCGGATCTTCCTTAAGCTTGTCAAAATATAGGACTCATTGTTCGGCCTGGCGGAGAGCCTCTCCTGAAGTTCATGATTGCTCCGGGGCAGTTGGTTTTCTATTGCTCCAGGGCTTGGTCTTATAATGCTTGGCTTTGGGAAAAATGGGAATTTTGGCCAGGGGGTCCACCATGTAATAGTGGTACCTGATGTAGAGTCCGGTCTCCCGCAGTAGATATTTTATCCAGTAGCTGAGACTGCTGTCGCGGTATTCAGGCAACAGGATCCGGTTCAGTGAATGACGTTTCAACCTGATCCAGCTCCTGGAGGCGGGATAAGATGAAACAGCATCCACAATGGAGCCAAGATCGATGCAGTGCACCTCCTTGTCCAGCTCCCATAACCGCTTGCTGATGACCCTTGTGGCCATGCCTGCAGCGGGCAATACCACCTCCACTGAATCAATATTCCCCAGGACTTCGGGCCACCACTTATCAATGGTGGCATATGAATTCTTGCGGGGTATTTCTATGTAGTGGTGAATCTCCCCAAAGAGTTTTCTAACCTCCGGTTCAGGGACGGACCCGATGAACATCTTCTTCCTGGGTCTGATGTACAGGTCCAGGAATTTATTCATTTCCACCGGCCGGAAGCAGGAATAATAATTGGGGAACCATCCGCTCTCAAAGAGAGTGGGCCATGAAAGGTCCAGATTCCTGATCAGGAAATCCTGCATTTCATCATTATAATAAAATTCCCCGAAAAGCCCTTTTGTCATTCCCCGTTCCTGGGGATAACTGACTGTGGTTCCCCGAAGAAAGAGTGGATCCTCGATGGAGATTGAATGACGTATCTCCTGCTGCAGCTCTTCGTTGAACT
>JAHEEC010000010.1:6569-16405 GCA_024640885.1 Bacteroidota bacterium
ATGAAAAGCTTCTGCTTGTAATGGAACATCCATTCATACTCCCCGCCGGCATATACAAAGAAGTTTTTGTCCAGTGAACCCACTTTAATGGCCAGAGGAAATCCCAGGGAGTAACTCCGGCGCTTGACCTTGGTGCTTTTATTCCAGTTGGGGTCGGTGTTGTCTATCCCGCTGAATCCCACATTCTGGTAAAGGTCCTCTGTGATCAATCCCACGTTCCTGATGGCAAGTCCGGTATAGAGTCCAATGTGGCTGGTCAGGTCCAGGTTGAGCAACTGCTGGGTATGAAAGAATATGGTAAACCGAAGGTTCGTATTGGCATTGGTCCCGTTGAAATTCACATCCGCACCGGAAAAAATTACCTCACCACCGTTTGAATGATAGATCCGCTGCGCATGGGTTGAAATGGTGACCAGTGTCATCGCAAGGATAATTATGACAAAGTTTTTTTTCATGATCTGATCTTGTTTTGGAGTTAGTCGTGTTATAACATATAAATTTATGAAAATGTTTCGAGCTTCGCCGAACCTAATTGAGCATAGTCAGGTTTTCGCTGATGATCAGTTCGAAGCGCTCCATCAATAGGCGCAACTGGGGGTGGTCCGCGTTATACCCGATTCCGTCAAGTTGCCAGACCGGAAGTATTTTAGGGGAAGTTCCGGATATGAAACAGGAGGACATCTCCCGGATCTCGCCCATGTGAATGGCTCTTTCGGAGACCTCAATTCCCACATCGGCACAGATCTTCAACACATATTTCCTGGTGATCCCGGGCAGTATATCACTTTCAGGGGCAGTGATTAAATGGTTATGCCGGTCAAAGAAGAATATATTGGACCTGCTTCCTTCGGTAATCTCTTTCCGGTTGTTCATCAATATGGCTTCGTAAACACCATGAACCCGGATGAACTCATTCACCGATACCCTGAATCGGTCATCCCACTTTTTTACACCCGGGTTGAGCCTGATATGCGGGTAGGTGGCCACCTGGACCCCGCTTTTATACATGCAAACTTCGGGGTAGAAGTAGGGCACAAAATAACACAGCAGGGAGGCCTCCGATTTTTGGGAACTTTGAATACAGATCCTGATATTTCCCAGCGTGAAACTGTTGTTTTCCTGCAGCAGCTTTAAATTCTGCATAATGATTTGAGGGCCCGGATAGTCGATCCCCGACCCGGAAAGGGAGTTCTCAAGCCGGGCCAGATGATCCGGGAGAAACAGGTATTTTCCGTCCATCAGTCGGATCACCTCATAGTAAATATCAGCAGACATATCGGGGGTGAAACCCGCTACATCTGCCAATTTCCCGTTAATGGTGTACTTCTCTCCTAATACCTTTCCTGAGATCATTCTGCCCTAATGGAGGCGGCCGGGTTCATCCTGGAAGCTTTTAGTGATTGCCAGCTTACAGTGAGCACGGCTATGGTTAAAGATAACAACAAAGATATGATAAAGGTCCAGAATGGGAAGTTGATCCTGTAAGTAAAGTTTTGCAGCCATGGTTGGATCACAAAATAGGAGAAAGGCCATGCGATCACATTGGAAATGACCACCCATTTTGAGAACTGGAGCAGGAAAAGGTAGAGGATCTGGTTCTGCGAGGCCCCCATCACCCTTCTGATCCCTGTTTCGCGTGTGCGCTTCACGGTCATGAAGGAGGATAACCCCAAAAGCCCAAGTGCCGCTATAAAGATGATCAGGATGGTAAACGAAATCACCAGTGCCAGCACAACTTTCTCCTCCTCGTACAGGGCATCCAGTTCATCACTCAGGTAACTGTATTGAATGGGATAAGCAGGATGAAATGTTTCCCGTTTCTCTGTCACCCAATTCAACACTTCCGGCATCTGGTCATTTTTCACGCGGATGTGAAGGGTTCTCATGAATTGTGCATTGTCACGGCAGACCATCACCAGTGGTTCCACCGGGTTATGAAGGGAGCCATAGTTAAAATCCTTCACCACCCCGATGATCTCGGCCTCTGGATTATTGGCTCCCTGGATATTCACTCCCATGATGAACTTCTTACCTACGGCTTCATCACCCCATTGCATATCCCTGACTAATGCCTCATTGACCACCACGGCATTGGTCTCATCAGATCCGAAATCCCGGCTGTAAAAACGGCCCCCTGTGAGGGTCATACCCATGGCGTCAAGATATTCATAATTCACGATCATGTTGTTGAACGCTTTCTCCTGCATTTCTCCATTGATGTCCTCTGCTGTCATCACGTTCTTCCCGGTAAATCTTCCGGGGGCAGTTGTGGAAAGTGCAATCTCCTCCACTGCCGGGTTCCTTTTGATCTCCTCCATAAAAGCATTCACGTTGTTGATTACTGCAGTGTCATTCAAGGAGAGGAGAAGGATCTGATCTTTATCGAATCCCAGGTCCTTATGCTGGATGAACCTTAATTGCATGGAAATGATGATCGCCCCGATGATCATCACGGCCGATATGAGGAATTGGATAATCACAAGCCCTTTTCTCAGCCACCCCTTGTCGGAACCCCCGGTACCATTTCCTTTCAGGATTGAAACCGGATTGAATGAAGCCAGGTAGGTGGAAGGATATAAACCGGAAAGCAGCCCGGTCAGCAGCGATATTCCAATGATATAACTTACTACAATGGGCTGCAGGATCACCCTCCAGTCAAAAATCTTTGAAGTCAGGTTGTTAAACCATGGAAGGATCAGGGCCGTAATCAAAGCAGCAAGAAGGCCTGCCACCAGCGCCATGACCACCGATTCACCCAGGAACTGGTAGCGAAGAAGGTTCTTGCTGGCCCCACCCACTTTCCTGATTCCTATCTCTTTGCTCCTGTTGGTGGCGCGTGCCGTGGTAAGATTGGTGTAGTTGATGCTGGCGATGACGATGAGCAGGACACCGATAATCCCCATGATATAAACGTAATTCATGTTACCCTTGGGGAGGTCATAGGAGAGTTCATCCTTCTGGAAATGAACGCCTGTTAGTGGCGTGATGCGCAGGTCAAAGGAAGCTTTGATCTGCTCCCCCAGTTCGGCCATATATTTATCGTAGAATTCAGGAAATTTGGCAAGCACCATATCGGGGGTGGTGTTTTCAGCCATCAGGATATAGGCATAGGTGGCCACATTCCAGAAGGAGTTTGCACTGCGGTCATTGAATCTCTCACTGCCAATTTGTTCCTCGATGGTGGCTGCGGAAAGCAGGCCGTTGTACCTCAGGTGCACATTGATGGGAAGATCCTTAAACACTCCCACAATGGTATAGTTGGAACCATCCAGTGCCTTCATGCTTTTGCCCACGACATCCCAGGTTCCGAAATATTTGTTGGCGAGCGTTTCACTCACCACCATGGTATATGGTTCAATCAGGGCAGTACCCGGATCGCCGGCTATGAACGGTATGGTGAAAACCCTGAAGACCGTTGAGTCGGCAAATGCAATGCTGTCCTCCTTGAAAGTATCCTCTCCCTTCTCAAAATAGAGGTTGGGCTGGCGGAGGATCCTGGCATAGGCTTCAATTTCGGGGAATTCATCTTTCAGTGTGGGGGCCAGCGGGATCTGTACGATGGCGAGCAGGTCCTTCTTTTCATTGATAAAAAAATCTGATTCAAGCCTGTAGATGCGATCGTAATTTTCATTATGCTTGTCGTAGGTCAGCTGGTCCTGCACATAAATGAAGATCAGGATGGAGGCAGTTATTCCCACGGCAAGACCCAGCAGGTTGATCACGGTAAAAAACCGATCCCTCACAGCATTTCTTGCCAGCGAAAGGAAGTAATTTCTGATTAATGACATCGGAGCGAATTGTTTAAGGTTATGCAATCTGATGAAACTCCAATCTTAGTGCCAAAAAGATCAAAAGACCATGAATCAATTTGATAGCTTCCCGGGATTATCACCCTGGTGTACGGTTTTGAGAAGTTGTTGTACGCATTCGGACAATTGCTTTAACATTTTACGATAAAGATTTATTTGCTATTTTTGCTTCTACCCTGAAACGGAGAGCGAGACCCTCTATGAGTAGACTGATTTTTTTTGTTGATGACGACAAGGTGATCCTGAACCTGCTGGAATATACCTTTCAGAGCCGGCAGGATTATAGGGTTATAACCTATCAGACTGGAGAGGAGTGCCTTAAGAACCTTCACCAGTGTCCACGATTAATTGTCCTGGACCATATCCTGACCGGATCCGGGGAGAGCCTGCTCAGCGGGTTGGAGACACTCAAGGAGATCAGGAAAGTGGACAGGGAGGTCCCGGTGGTAATCCTTACCGGCCATAATGATGATGGACTGCTTTCAGAATTCATGGAACATGGAGCCGACAGGTACCTGACCAAAGATGATTTTTTTATTGATTCTTTGATCGAGACCATTCAGGAGATGATTCAATAGTCCCTTTCCGCCCTCCGTCCCTTTTTAAACCGCTATAAACCATTAATTAATGCGTCGGAATTGTTTTTTTATTTCATATAAATTTATACTTTTGCACTCCCAAATTGATAATTGTGAAGAAGCGGGAATCATATGCGGTTCGCATTTCAGGATTAGGAGAGGGGGTTCACGATTTTTCATTTGAGCTTGATCGACAGTTCTTTGCTTTATTTGAGCAATCTGAAATTGAAAACGGAAGGGTACATGCCGGGGTGGTACTGGAGAAGAAACACGGATTCATGTCGCTGCGTTTCTCCCTCCAAGGCGAAGTTGAGGTGGTTTGCGACCGTTGCCTTGAATCCTTTCCAACAGGGATAGATACCGCACAGCTCCTCTTTGTCAGGACCGGTGAGGTCCCGGGAGAGATTGAAGATGATGTGTTGGTCATCGGGAAAGATGACCATGAAATTGATGTACGGCAATTCTTGTACGAATTTGTTATACTGGCATTGCCATTTAAAAAAGTACATCCCGACGATGACAGCGGCAATTCTTTGTGTAACCCCGATATGTTGACTAAGCTGAATGCTCACAAATTAAAAGAGAAGGATCAATATGATCAGACAGATCCCAGGTGGGACGCATTGAAAGGAATAATTGAAAAAAACAAATAGATATGGCACATCCAAAAAGAAAGACTTCCAAGACCAGAAGAGACAAAAGAAGGACCCATTATAAAGCTGAAGTTCCGACTCTCTCTACCTGTTCCACAACCGGAACGGTTCACGAACGTCACCGTGCATATTACGTGGATGGAAACCTTTATTACAAAGGCAAGTTGGTCATCGACTCCGAGGCGGAGTTAAGCTAACCTGCCGCCACCCAGGTGGCTATAAAGGTACCCATGCGCATTGGGATTGATATGATGGGGGGCGATTACGCACCCGGTTCCACAATTGGTGGAGCTGTGCTTGCGCGGAAAGCTTTGCCAGATGATGTGGAGATTGCACTGATCGGGGATCATGATATCTTTTCCAGGTATTCAGATGAACATCAAATTGACGCAAGCGCTCTTTCCTTCATTCACAGTGCAGAAACTGTGGGGATGGAGGATCATCCCCTGAAATCGTACAAGGAGAAACCACGGGCCAGCCTGTTCCTGGGCAGCCGGATGCTCGCCGAAGGTTCCCTGGATGGCTTCTGCAGTGCAGGGAATACGGGTGCCATGATGGTGGGTGCCATGCAGATCATTAACTCCATTCCAGGGATTATCCGTCCCGCCATCGCCGCTCCAATTCCAAACATAGAGGGAAAGCAATCGGTCCTGCTTGATGTGGGCCTGAATCCAGATGCACGCCCCGATGTTTTATACCAGTATGGCTCACTTGGTACCATATATTCGAGACTTGTCCACGGAATTGATAATCCAATAGTAGCTTTGCTCAATGTGGGCAAGGAGGAGGGGAAGGGGAACCTGGTGACAAGGAGTGCACACCAGTTAATGAAGGAAACAACCGCTTATAATTTTGAAGGAAATATTGAAGCCAACGAATTGTTTGTGACCACCTGGGCCAATGTGATCGTTACCGATGGATTTGTAGGAAATATGATGCTAAAGGAGGCTGAAGCGTTTTTCCGGGTTGTTTCTTTGAAGGGATTGGGCAATGGTTATTTTGAAATGTTTAATTTTGAGAATTTTGGAGGCACACCGGTACTGGGCATTAATGCCCCCCTTCTGATAGGGCACGGGATCTCCACAGAGAAGGCAATCAAGAACATGCTCCTGCATACTTCGGAGGTTGTAAAGGCCGGATTGGTCAACAGGATTAAAGAAGAACTTGACAAATGAGTAATATTTCGGCAGGAATAACAGGCATTCATGGCTGGGTCCCTGAATACAGGCTTACCAATGACGAGCTTAGCACCATGGTTGAGACCACCGATGAATGGATCATGCAGCGCATCGGGATCAAGGAGAGAAGAATCCTGAAGGAAGGGGCCACTTCCGACATGGGTACAAAGGCTGTGGAGGGATTGCTGAAAAAGACCGGCACCAGGCCAGAAGAAATCGAATTGATCATTTGTGCAACCATCACCTCCGATTATCATTTTCCCTCCACTGCCAACCTGATCAGCGATAAAGCGGGCTTAATAAATGCATGGAGCTTTGATATTTCTGCTGCGTGCTCTGGTTTTGTATATGGATTGCAGACAGCGGCCAGTTTTATACAGTCAGGCAACTATAAAAAAGTGATACTGGTAGGAGCTGATATGATGTCCGCCATCACAGATTATACGGACCGTACAACATGTCCGCTCTTTGGAGATGCCGCAGCTGCGGTGCTTATTGAACCCGTGGAAGACGGGCTGGGGGTGCGGGATGCCATCCTGCAGGCTGATGGAGGCGGGGTGAGGCATCTGCACATGAAAGCCGGAGGTTCACTTAGACCTGCCTCGCACGAAACCGTGGATGCGCGGGAGCATTTTGTATTTCAGGAAGGGCAGGCTGTATTTAAGGTGGCAGTATCAAAAATGGCAGATGTCTCGGTGGAGATCATGAAACGGAACGGTCTGAAACCCGAAGAGCTTTCCTGGCTGGTTCCCCACCAGGCAAACATGAGGATCATCGAAGCAGTGGCCCGGCGAATGGGGATCTCCAGAGAGAAGGTGATGATCAACATTGAAAAATATGGCAATACCACTGCAGCAACTATACCTTTGTGCCTCTGGGAATGGGAATCACAACTTAAAAAAGGGGATGATCTGATCCTCTCTGCATTTGGAGGGGGGTATACATGGGGTTCCCTCTATCTTAAATGGGCCTATGACGGAAAGAATAATAATCATTAAGTTTGCATAAAAAATTACAAATGGCAAAAATGGGTGAAACTGAAAATACCAACAAGATCAATATGATCGGTGTTGGCACCACCATTGAAGGTAGCATCTCTTCGAGTGAAAATATTCGTTTTGATGGAAATCTGATCGGGAACCTGAACACAAAAGGGAAGGTATTTGTAGGCCAGGCGGGAAAAGTAACCGGAGAGATCCGGTGCAAGAATTGCGAGGTTGAGGGAACTGTGGATGGGAAAGTTGTGGTGGAAGAGCTGTTATCGCTTCGTTCCATGTCAAAATTGTACGGTGAAATCAAGACTGGCAAACTGGCCATTGAACCGGGTGCAATATTTACCGGAAAATGTGATATGGGTGGAAAGAAAGAACTCAACATCGAACCAATTACAAAACCAAAAGAAGGACAGTCATAGGACATCCGGACTGAAATCCTTTGCCCGTTATTCAGGCATGGGGTTCCAGATGATCGCGGTCATCCTTCTGTTTTACTGGGCCGGATCAAAGCTCGACCAGAGGGCTGCCTCAGAAAAACCGGTCTATACGGCCATCCTTACCGTATTAGGGGTCTTTGCCGGACTCTACATAGTATTGAAAGATTTTATTGGAAAGAAGGATGACTGACCGCATCCGGTACATCTGGCAACTGCTGATCCTTTCAAGCATCCTTTTAATCCTGGGGATCCTGGTGATTCCGGGAAAGATACCCGGCCTTCCGCTTAATGTGTACCTGATCACCCTGCTTGCTGTCACCCTGATCAACATGGTGGTTTATCTTGTGATGCATTCGGGAATAAAAAAATCCGACCGGGAGGGTACCGTCCAGTTGTTTGCCGGAATCGGAATAAAATTATTTCTCTATCTCCTCTATATTCTGGGATTCTGGCTGGTAACAAAAAATCTTTTGAAACCCTTTATCATTGCTTTTTTTGCACTATATTTAGTCTTCACTTTTTTATTGACGGCACACTTGCTCAAGGCGCTGAATAACAAATGATTACATTGATTGTGAAGCTGAAAATATCTTCCATTCTTACCACATTTCTGGCCTGGTTCCTTCTCTCTGTTGCGGGGGCTCCAATCTTTGGTCAGGAGGGGCATCAACAGGCGGCTCTCCCGGCAGATCCGGCACATCAGATAGAGGATACCGCCAGGACCGGGCACGGGAGTGCCTCGGAAGGGCACACAGGGGACTCAGGAAATGAAGAATTCAATGCCAGTGAGTATATTGTGGAGCATGTGAAGGACTCACATGAATGGCATATCCTTTCCACCAGGGATGGACATGATGTGGCCGTCTTCCTGCCTGTGATCCTTTACAGCAAGCATTCGGGCCTGCATGCATTCTCTTCCAAAAAAATTGCCCATGGGCATGCATATAAGGGATTCCAGATGGGTCATGGCATGATGGACGGGAAGAGCATTGAAGGCAAGATCGTGGAAATGGATGCGGAAGGTGAACCTTTGGAGGCAGGGCTTCCGCTTGATTTCTCAATCACAAAGAATGTCTTCATGATGTTGCTGACCATGATCATTCTTTTATGGGTGTTCCTGGGACTGGCAAGGTCATACCGGCGCATGGGGATCAGCGAACCCAGGGGATTGCAGGGATTCATCGAGCCGGTGATTGTATTCATCGAGGAGGACGTGGCCAAACCCAACATTGGAGAAGAGAGGTACAGCCGTTACATGCCCTACCTCCTTACCGTATTCTTTTTTATACTATTGAATAACCTCCTGGGTTTGATCCCGTTTTTTCCCTTCGGTGCCAACGTGACCGGCAATATTGCTGTGACCATGGTCCTTGCAATTTTCACTTTCCTGATCACCCAGTTCAGTGGGAACAGGGAGTACTGGAAACATATATTCAACACCCCCGGTGTACCCATCTGGCTGGCCCCCATTATGATCCCTGTGGAGATCATAGGAATGTTCACGAAACCATTCGCCCTGATGATTCGTCTCTTTGCCAATATCACGGCGGGACATATCATCGTGCTTAGCCTGATCTCAATGATATTTATTTTCAAATCAGTATTTATGTCAGTACCCTCCCTGGTGATGGTGCTGTTCATGGACTGTATTGAATTACTGGTGGCCTTTTTACAGGCCTATATTTTTACGCTGTTATCAGCTTTATTTATTGGATTGGCGATGCCTGAGCATCAACATGATTAATAATTCACTTAATACTTTACAGATTATGACAGGAACGTTAGCAGCAATTGGAGCAGGACTTGCAGTCATTGGAGCAGGGCTTGGAATTGGGAGGATCGGCGGACAGGCCATGGATGCCATTGCGCGTCAGCCCGAAGCCGGCGGAAAGATCCAGACCGCAATGATTATTTCTGCTGCCCTGATTGAAGGCGTAGCATTGTTTGCCGTCGTGGTTGCCATGATGGGCTGACATGTGAACGAATGAAAAGACCTGTAACGGTTGGTTGCAGGTCTTTCCCGGAAAACCATTAAAAATCAATTATATGGATCTAGTAACACCTGGCATTGGACTTATTTTCTGGTCCACGCTATTTTTCCTGATACTTCTTTTTGTCCTTGGAAAGTTTGCCTGGCCCTCCATTCTCACAGCCATCAAGGCAAGGAATGAAAGCATTCGTAAGGC
>JAHEEC010000010.1:16505-66767 GCA_024640885.1 Bacteroidota bacterium
TGGAAGAATCGGCCATAAAGAACCTCAGGGAGCTTATCAAAAAGGCCTATGATGCAGAGGTGGAACTTTCCCTGACCCTGGATGAAGAGATGATCGGCGGTTTTGTACTTACCATCGATGACATGCAATATGATGCAAGTGTGACAGGGCACCTCAGGCATATAAAGAAACAATTACTGCAAACAAGTGTCGAAAAGAAATAGCTTATGACCCAGATTAAAGCTTCCGAAGTATCGGAAATCCTGAAGAAACAAATTGAAGGATTCAAAAGCAGCATTGAACTTGAAGAGGTGGGTTCTGTGCTCCAGGTGGGAGACGGAATTGCACGGATTTACGGATTAAATAATGTGCAGGCCAATGAGCTCATTGAATTTGACAGTGGGGTGATGGGAATAGTCCTGAACCTTGAAGAGGACAATGTGGGCGCAGTACTTCTTGGATCATCAGAGTTGATCAAGGAGGGGGATTCCGTGAAAAGGACCAAAAAGATTGCCTCCATCAGGGTGAGCGAAAAACTGTTGGGTCGGGTGATCAATACCATCGGAGAGCCCATTGACGGGAAGGGTCCCATTACCGGGAAAATGATTGACCTTCCCCTTGAGCGGAAAGCCCCCGGTGTGATCTTCCGGCAGCCCGTGAACGAGCCCCTTCAGACCGGGATCAAACCCATCGATGCCATGATTCCTATCGGGCGAGGGCAGCGGGAGCTGATCATCGGTGACCGTCAGACCGGAAAGACGGCCATTGCGGTGGATACCATCATCAACCAGAAAGAGTTTTATGATAACGGTGAACCCGTCTATTGCATCTATGTGGCCATAGGACAGAAAGGATCCACCGTGGCCAATATCCAGAAAACCCTTGAGGAGGCAGGGGCCATGGATTATACGGTGATCGTATCCGCTACGGCTTCGGACCCGGCCGCCCTTCAATTTTATGCCCCGTTTGCGGGTTGTACCATTGGAGAGTATTTCCGGGATACCGGGAGACCGGCGCTGATCATATATGATGACCTCTCCAAACAGGCCGTCTCATACCGCGAAGTATCGCTCCTCCTGAGGCGTCCGCCCGGAAGGGAGGCTTACCCGGGTGATGTATTCTACCTGCACTCCAGGCTGCTGGAACGTGCTGCAAAGATCATCCAGTCAGACGAAGTGGCCAGAAGCATGAATGACCTGCCCGAACAGTTAAAACCGCTGGTGAAAGGGGGAGGTTCCCTTACCGCCCTTCCGATCATTGAGACCCAGGCCGGGGATGTTTCAGCATATATTCCAACCAATGTGATCTCCATTACCGATGGCCAGATTTTCCTGGAATCGAACCTGTTCAATGCCGGTGTCAGGCCTGCCATTAACGTGGGTATCTCCGTATCCAGGGTTGGAGGAAATGCGCAGATCAAATCCATGAAGAAGATTGCAGGAACACTCAAACTGGACCAGGCACAGTTCCGTGAGCTGGAGGCCTTTGCCAAATTTGGATCGGACCTTGATGCGGCCACCCTTGCTATCCTTGATAAAGGCCGTAAGAATGTGGAGATCCTGAAACAGCATCAGTATTCACCCATGAGCGTGGAGAAACAGATTGCAATCATTTATTGCGGGACCCATGGCCTGCTGTCGGATATTTCCGTGGACAAGGTTAAGGAGTTCGAAAGCGAGTTCCTGGAATTTATGGAACTGAAGCACAAGGATAAACTTAAAGCCCTGGCCCAGGGAAAACTTACAGATGAAATCTCCACGGCCATTGAGGATGCGGCCAGGGAGATCGTGGAAAAGTACAAGTAAGCTATGGCGAGTCTGAAGGAAATAAGGGAAAGAAAGGCTTCTGTGGCCTCTACCAGGCAGATCACAAGTGCCATGAAAATGGTTTCTGCAGCCAAACTTAAGAAGGCACAGGATGCCATCGTCCGTTTCAGACCCTATGCCGATAAATTGAAAGAGATCCTGGCCAGCGTGGGTGATAGCATCAAAGATGATGAGGATAACAAGTACTCCATGCAAAGGGAGAAGGAGCGCATCCTCCTGGTGTTGATCACTTCCAACCGTGGACTATGCGGGGCATTCAATTCCAACGCCATAAAGGCAGTTATTCAGCGGGCCCTCACTGAGTATGGAACGCAGATGATGGCCAAACAGGTGGATTTCATATCCATCGGGAAAAAGGGAAATGATTTCCTGCGAAAAAAGGGTTACCATGTGATTATGGATGAAAGCGGGGTCTTTGATGACCTTACTTTCGAAAGGGTGAGCTCCCTTGCCTCCATGATCATGGAACGCTTCACCAGCGGGGAATACGATCATGTGGATCTGATTTACAACCAATTCAAAAATGCCGGTACACAGATCCTCACCGAAGAGCAGTTCCTCCCCATTGAGGTCGAGAAGCTGGCAGCGGGACACAAAATGACTTCAAACATTGATTATATCTTTGAACCATCCAAGGAGTATATCGTGCAGGAGTTAATCCCCAGGTCCCTGAGGCTCCAGTTTTATAAAGCGATCCTGGATTCCCATGCTGCGGAGCACGGAGCACGCATGACCGCCATGCATAAGGCCACCGACAATGCCACCGAATTGTTGAAAGAACTGAGCCTTCAGTTCAACAAGGCCCGCCAGGCGTCCATCACCAATGAGATCCTGGAGATCGTCAGCGGTGCCGAAGCACTCAAAGGTTAAGGCCCCGGATTAATATTCATCCCAGCTTTTAATGGAGATATCCTCCACGTCCATTTTACAAAAGGCATAGATAAATGCAGAGGCGAGCCTGGCATTGGTGATAAGCGGAATATTAAAATCCACGGCTCCGCGCCTTATGCTGTAGTCGTTGGATAATTCGTGGGATGAAAGGTCCTTTGGAATGTTTACCACCAGGTCGATCTGTTTGGCTTTCAGGTAATCCATTACATTGGGTTTGAGTGCTTCGTCAGGCCAGGCAAGATCAATGGAGTCGATTCCGTTCAGCCTTAGGAATTCATGGGTTCCATGGGTGGCGTAAAGTTGATAGTTCTTTTCAACGAGCATTTTGCATGAATTCACAAGCTCGACCTTCGATCGCATCCCTCCCGTGGAGAGCAGGATGTTCTTCTTCGGAATGGTATATCCCACCGATAACATGGCCTTGAGAATGACCTCGTAATAGTTATCCCCGATGCATCCCACCTCGCCGGTGGATGACATATCCACCCCCAGTACAGGGTCGGCTTTTTGCAACCTGGAAAATGAGAACTGGGGGGCTTTGCAGCCAATATAATCAAGGTCAAAGATGGATTTATGGGGTTTCTCCACAGGAACCTTCAACATGATCTTGGTGGCCTGGTCAATGAGGTTTGATTTGAGGACCTTTGAGACAAATGGCATGCTCCTGGAGGCCCTGAGGTTGCACTCGATCACTTTGATGTCGTTGTCCTTGGCAAGGAACTGCATATTGAAGGGTCCGGAGATCTCCAGCGCTTCGGCCAGTTGCCGGGCAATCTTCTTGATCCTTCGTACCGTCTCAAAATAGATCTTCTGGGGAGGGAATACCATGGTGGCATCACCCGAGTGTACCCCGGCAAATTCCACATGTTCCGAAATGGCATAAGAGAAGAGTTCACCATCACGGGCCACTGCATCAATCTCGATCTCCTTGGCCTGTTCAATGAATTCAGATACCACAACCGGGTATTGTTTGGAGACCTTTGAAGCAAGGGTGAGAAAACCCTCCAGCTCTTCCCGGTTTGAAACCACATTCATGGCAGCCCCTGAAAGCACATAGGAGGGTCTGACCAGCACCGGAAATCCAACCTCATCCACAAAACTATATATCTCATCCATGCTGCTGAGCTCCTTCCAGCGGGGCTGATCAATCCCAAGTTCATCGAGCATCATAGAAAACTTGTGCCTGTTCTCTGCGCGATCAATGGATTCTGGAGAGGTTCCGAGAATGTGTACCTTTTGCTGGTGAAGTCTCATGGCCAGGTTATTGGGGATCTGACCCCCCATGGAAACAATGACCCCCCTGGGCGATTCGAGATCGTAAATGTCCATGACCCGCTCAAAGGAGAGTTCATCAAAATAGAGCCTGTCGCACATGTCATAATCGGTGGAGACTGTTTCAGGGTTGTAATTGATCATGATGGAACGAAATCCCTCTTCATTGACTGTCTTCAGGGCATTGACACTGCACCAGTCAAACTCCACGCTTGACCCGATCCGGTAAGCGCCCGATCCAAGTACCATCACCGACCGCTGGTCCTGGGGGAATTCAATATCATGCTGGTCACCGCTGTAGGTGAGGTACAGATAGTTGGTCTGGGCAGGGTATTCCGCCGCCAGGGTATCGATCTGTTTCACACTGGGGACGATCTTGCGTTTTTTCCTGTGTTCCCTGACCGCCATCAGGTTCCGGGTCACATCCCCCTTCATGACCAGGCGGGCCAGCTGGAAGTCACTGAATCCGGCTTTCTTGGATTGCAGCAACAACGCATCATCCAGCTCTTCAAGTGATTTGATCTCTTCAAGACGGTTTTTCAGGTCAAAGATATTTTTGAGTTTTACCAGGAACCAGTTGTCGATCATGGTAAGTTCATGAATGCGGTCAATGGAGTAGCCTTTGGCAAAGGCCTTTTCAATAACCAGGATTCTCATGTCGGTGGGTTCCGACAGCTCTTTATCAATATCCCCGGTGATCACCTCGTGGTTTCCCACGAATCCATGCATTCCCTGCCCGATCATTCGGATCCCTTTCTGGATGGCTTCCTCGAAGGTGCGGCCGATGGCCATTACCTCACCCACCGATTTCATACTGGAATCGATAAGTTTGGAGACACCCTCGAACTTGTTCAGGTCCCAGCGGGGGATCTTGCAAACGATATAGTCAAGGGCTGGTTCAAAGAAAGCGGAGGTGGTCCTTGTAATGGAATTGCGCAACTGGTGCAAACCAAATCCAAGGGCCAGCTTTGCGGCTACAAATGCCAGCGGATAACCGGTGGCTTTGCTGGCCAGGGCTGAGGAACGGGAAAGCCTGGCGTTCACCTCAATTACCCTGTAATCTTCAGAGTTGGGATCAAGGGCATACTGGACGTTGCACTCTCCCACGATCCCGATGTGCCGGATGATATCGATGGAGAGCTTTCTGAGTTTATGGTATTCGCTGTTGGTCAGGGTCTGGGAAGGGGCCACTACGATGCTCTCACCGGTATGGATTCCCAGGGGATCAAAATTCTCCATGTTGCATACGGTGATGCAGTTATCGAACCGGTCACGCACCACTTCATACTCCACCTCTTTCCACCCTTTCAGCGACTCCTCCACCAGGATCTGCGGAGAGTAGGAGAAGGCCTTTTTTGTCAACCTTTCAAGGTCATCTTCATTATAGCAGAAACCACTGCCCTGACCTCCAAGTGTATATGCAGCCCTTATAATGATCGGGAAGCCAAGGGTTTCAGCTGCCCTGGCGGCATCTTCCGAGTTGGTCACCGCAATGCTCCTGGGAGTCTTTACCTTGATCTCGTTCAGTTTACCCACGAAAAGTTCCCGGTCCTCGGTGTCCATGATGGCCCGAACCGGGGTGCCGAGCACTTCCACATTGTGCTTCTCCAGGATCCCCGATTTGTAGAGTGCCACTCCGCAGTTAAGGGCGGTCTGACCTCCAAAGGCCAGCAGGATCCCATGGGGCTTCTCTTTTTCAATAACCTTTTCCACGAAATGTGGAGTTACGGGAAGGAAGTAAATTTTGTCGGCAACCTCCTCTGAAGTCTGCACCGTGGCAATGTTGGGATTGATCAGTACGGTATACACATTCTCTTCACGCAGGGCTTTCAGGGCTTGCGATCCGGAATAGTCAAATTCACCGGCTTCACCGATTTTTAAAGCTCCCGATCCGAGGAGTATCACTTTCTTGATCTGGTCATTTATCATATTGGGTCAAGTGATTGTTTATTTGTGGATCAGGATGACCCGGCCGGGGGATCAGGAGTCCATATTTCCGGGTTGTAAAAGTAAAAAAAAAAGCTGAGAAGTTTGCACAGAACGGAATAAAATGTATAAATTTGCATTTTGAATGTATAAATATACATATGAAAAACAGGAACGAACGTTTGATGGAGATACGGCGGCTCATTGCAAGCCAGAATATATCAAGCCAGGAGGCACTGATGAAGTTGCTGGAGAAAAGGGGTTTTGAACTTACCCAGGCCACGCTTTCCAGGGACCTGAAATACCTCAAGGTGGCCAAGATGCCTGATGATCGGGCGGGTTATGTCTATATCCTTCCCGATAAGGACCAGGTTATTGAGGAAACGGAAACCACCGGAGCCGCATTCAGCGGGTTGATCTCCATTGATTTCGCCCAGGGAATGGCCATCCTGAGAACCCTGCCGGGTCATGCCGGAAGCATAGCTTACATTATAGACAACCTGGCGGCCTATGAGATAGCAGGAACCATTGCAGGGGATGATACCATCCTGCTGATCCCCCGTGACGGGGTCTCCAGGTCTGATGTGGTCAACCTGTTGAGGCTGAGAATGCCCGGCCTGGTCCATGAACTCGTTCACTGATTATTTTTAGCAATTAGATCCAAATGAAACACGATATACAGATTACAATCGCCTCTGAGGCTCATTTGAACTTTGTAGGGGAAATTGAACAGGCATTGCTTGATGCCTCTTTTCAGAAAGGAACAGGTATCGCAGTGCGCAGCAGCATCTACCTGACCAGGAAGATCCAGGAAGGGAAGGCGGTCATCGCCATAAGCAACGGCGATCAATGGGCGGGATTCTGTTACATTGAGTCATGGGGGCACAATAAATTTGTGGCAAACAGCGGGCTGATCGTCTCTACTGCCTTCAGGGGCATAGGGCTTGCAAGGGAGATCAAGAAGCGGGCACTTGAATTATCCGCCACCCTCTTCCCGGGGGCCAAGCTGTTCGGTTTAACCACAAGCCTTGCAGTCATGAAGATCAACAGCGGGTTGGGATACAAACCGGTGACTTTCTCTGAGCTCACCAACGATGAGCAGTTCTGGAAAGGTTGCGAGACCTGCCCTTATTACGATATCCTTGTACGAACCAAACGTGATGATTGTCTTTGTACCGCCATGATCATGGACCCGGCAGAGGATAAGAAAGTGAACGGTAAGAAGCGTTCTGCCACCATCAAAGTGAATATTAACCACACCTGATTAACAATCAATATGGAAAAGAAGAAAGTATTATTGGCCCTCAGCGGGGGATTGGATACATCGTTCTGCGCCGTGTACCTTGCCAGGCAGCAAAATATGGAGGTCCACTCGGCCATTGTCAATACCGGGGGTTTCCAGGATGAAGAGCTGGAACAGGTCGAAAGTCATGCAAAAAAGCTGGGGATTGTCTCCCACTGTGTGCTTGATATTACAGCCGATTACTACGACAAGTGCCTTCGCTTTATGATCTTCGGAAATGTGCTGAGAAACCGGAGCTACCCGCTGTCGGTCAGTTCGGAAAGGACCTTCCAGGCAATTGCCCTGGTGAAGCATGCCAAGAAGCACGGATTCAAATACATTGCCCATGGATCCACCGCTGCCGGAAATGACCAGGTGCGTTTTGACCTGGTGATCCAGGTACTGGCCCCCGAAATAGAGATCATAACCCCCATCAGGGATTTGAGGATCTCAAGGGAGGATGAAATCGAATACCTGCGGATGGAAGGCATCGAAATGGACTTTGGCAAGGTGAAATACTCCATCAACAAGGGGATCTGGGGGACAAGCGTGGGTGGAAAGGAGACCCTGACCTCCACCGGTGAACTCCCCGAAGATGCATACCCCACATCCCTGAACAAATCGGGTACGGAAACGGTTACCATTGGCTTTGAGGAAGGTGAGCCTGTGAGCCTGAATGGAGTTAACTATGAACCGCTCGTGGTGATCCGTGAGCTTGAAAGACTGGCCGCACCATGGGGTGTGGGCAGGGATATTCATGTGGGCGATACCATCATAGGGATCAAAGGACGTGTGGGATTCGAGGCTCCGGCTGCCCTGATCATCATCGATGCCCACCTGGCACTTGAAAAGCATGTGCTCTCACGCTGGCAGCTTCACTGGAAGGAGCAGATCGGGCAGTGGTATGGAATGTTTGTGCATGAGGCACAATACCTGGAGCCCGTGATGCGGGACCTTGAGAAATTCCTGGAGTCCTCCCAGAAGCAGGTGACCGGGAGTGTGACCATAAGGTTACGGCCCTACAGTTTTTCTGTGACAGGAGTGGACAGCCCCCATGATTTGATGAATTCATCCTTCGCCACTTACGGGGAGATGAACAAGGCGTGGACCGCCGAGGATGTGAATGGATTCACCAGGATCCTGGGGACCCAACAGCGGATCTGGTATGCTGTAAACGGGATGGAAGAGTAATCATTTTAATGCAATTATCTGACATGAAGAAAGTTGGAATTATAGGAGCAGGCAACATTGGATGCGCTATTGCGAAGGGGCTGGTGGATTATTCGAAATTGACCCCTTCGGAGGTGTACCTCTCAAGGAAAAAATCCGGACTGCTTGAGGAGTATAAGAAGCTGGGATTCAGCATCTCTGATAATCTAAACCTGGCAAGGGATTGTGATATAATCCTGCTAGCGGTCCTGCCCGGTCAGGCAAGGGATGTGATCCAGGAAATAAAGCCCCTGCTGCTCAAGGAAAAGAAGACCCTCGTCAGCGTGGTATCTGCGGTGACCATACAGGAGATCGAGGAGTGGAGCGATCACAGTGCATCAGTGGTGCGGATTATGCCTAACACTGCAGCTGAGTACGGGGCCGGGATGATTTGTATCGCCGGTGAAAATGAGGAGGAGGTGCGCATGGTCCAGGCTTTGTTTGAGCCTCTTGGTCAGACCATGGTGATCAAGGAGCATCTCATGCCCGCTGCCACAATCCTGGCTGCCTGCGGCATTGCCTTTTTCCTGCGGGTGATCCGTGCAGTTTCTCAGGGAGGGATCCAGATTGGATTTCATGCCGAGGAGGCGGGAGAGATCGCTGCACAAACGGCCCGCGGGGCAGCTGAACTGCTGTTGAAAACCGGTCACCATCCGGAAACGGAAATAGACAGGGTAACCACACCCATGGGGTGCACAATTTCGGGACTCAATGAAATGGAGCATTTTGGAATGAGTTCGGCGATGATCAAGGGAATTGTAAAATCTTATTCGGGGATCAGTGATCTGAAATGACCAGGGAGGTTCCATATATCGACCTGTTGATGGAGATGCTCTCCATACCGGCCACCAGCCGCAAAGAGAAGGAACGTTCAGATTTCCTGGAGAGACGGTTACAGGGCTTTGGATCTGTGGTAACCAGGATCCACAACAACCTGCTGGTGGGTGATCCGGGGATCAGCAAAGGCAGGAGAAGGGTAATGATGAATTCCCACATGGATACAGTCAGCCCGGCTGAAGGTTGGGAAAGTGATCCATTCAAACCCTCCCGGCAGGGCGGGAAAATCACAGGACTGGGCAGCAATGATGCAGGAGCATCGGTGGTGACTATGATAGCAGCCTATCACAAAATGAAACCATTGCTGGAGAAGCAGATCGACCTGATGCTTCTGATCAGTGCCGAGGAGGAGATTTCCGGTGCCAATGGGATCTCTTCCGTGCTTGACAGGGTGGGTCCCCTCGATGCAGTCATCGTGGGCGAACCCACAGGGATGCAGCCCGCCGTGGCAGAAAGGGGATTGATGGTGCTTGACGGGGAGGTAAGGGGAAAAGCGGGCCACGCCGCCAGGAATGAGGGCATCAATGCCATATTCTTGGCGCTTAAAGATGTGGAGGCCATTGCGGGGCTGGAATTCAGGGAAGCATCCCAATGGCTCCCTTTACCGGGGGCGCAGGTGACCATGATTTCAGCAGGGACCGGGCATAATGTGGTGCCTGACATCTGCAGGTTTGTGGTGGATGTGAGGAGCAATGACCGGTATGGGAACGAAGCCATGCTGGAATTGATCCGGGCGGTTTGCAAGGCCGATCTGACACCCCGTTCCACCAGGTTGAAACCTTCCTGCCTTCCGGTGGACCACTTCTTAATGGAGGTGATAAAATCCTGCGGTCTGGTACCATTCGGCTCCTCAACCCTTTCTGACATGGCCCTGATTCCCTTTTCTTCTGTGAAAATTGGACCAGGGGATTCCGCACGATCCCATGCAGCCGGGGAATACATTATGACCGGAGAATTGGAGCAGGGTGTAAATCTCTATTGCCGTCTTCTGGAATCCATCTCAGAATTCAAGGGGTCCGGCAGATCTCCAGGTGAAGTGCATCAACCATTAAATGAGAAGAGCTGATGAAACTGTGGGATAAAGATATATCGACTGAAGAACGGATCCTTGCTTTTACCACGGGGAAGGATCCCCTGTACGACCTGCAACTGGCACCTTACGATGTGCTGGGCTCCATGGCCCATACCATCATGCTGTGTGAGGTGGGATTGATTGAAAAGGAGGAGGCCAGGTCCCTGGTCGGGGAGTTGAAAAAGCTCTACGAGGAGGCCCGCCAGGGCAAGCTTATCCTGGAACCGGGGGTGGAGGATATCCATTCGCAGGTTGAATTAATCCTTACTGAAAGGCTTGGGAACCTGGGTAAGAAGATCCACACAGGGAGGTCAAGAAATGACCAGGTAATGGTCGATATAAAGTTGTTTCTTCGGGAGGAAGTCCGGGAAATGGCAGGATTGGTATTTGAGCTGGGAAAAATACTTCTGGAGCGTGCAGAGGCGCACAGGGAGGTGTTCCTACCGGGGTATACCCATATGCAGGTGGCCATGCCCTCCTCCTTTGGATTATGGTTTGGGGCCTATGCCGAGGCACTCTCCGATGACCTCACATTTTTACAGGGGATCCATCAGGTGGTCAATCAAAATCCCCTGGGTTCAGCAGCCGGTTTTGGTTCCTCCTTCCCGGTGGACAGGGAGCTGACCACCAGGCTTCTCTCATTTGAGCACATGCACATCAGTTCTGTCAATGCGCAGCTGAACAGGGGAAAGACAGAATGGTTTGTGGCTTCGGGTATGGCCGGGATCGCATCGACCATGGCCCGCCTTGCCATGGACGCGGTCCTGTTTCTGGGACAGAATTTCAATTTTATTGCACTTCCCCCTGAGCTTACTACCGGATCCTCCATCATGCCTCATAAGAAAAATCCGGATGTGCTTGAACTGGTTCGCGCGAAATGCAACCGGTTGATCCAGCTCCCTTCCGAAATATCCGCAGTTACCGGGAACCTGATCTCGGGGTATCACAGGGATTTCCAGATCCTGAAGGAGATCCTCCACCCCGCCCTTAATGATCTGAAGGATTGTGCAGCGATGATGCAGTACATCATGAAACGGATTGAGGTGAATACAAAAATCATCCATGACGATTCCTACCAGTATATCTATTCTGTGGAGGAGGTGAATAAAAAAGTGATGGCAGGGGTTCCATTCCGCGATGCCTACAGGGAAGTTGCTGACGAGATTGACAAGGGACGTTACAGGTCCGGCCGGGACCATTCCTACACCCACCTGGGCAGCATAGGAAATCCCGGCTTACCGGAGATCGGCACCAAGCTGGAAAAAGCTTATGAAGGGTTCCGGTTCGTAAATACTTCAGATGTCGCATTGAGCTTGGGTAACTATTACGAAAAAAGATGACACACAGAAAATATTTAAAGGATAAAAAGAAGATCGTTGTGAAGGTTGGGACAAGCCTGCTGGCTTACGAAAACGGAAAAATCAACCTCCAACGGATGGAAAAGCTGGTCAGGGTGCTGGCGGGGCTGCATAACAGCGGGAAAGAGGTGATCCTGGTCACCTCGGGTGCTGTGGGCATGGGAGTGGGGATGATTGGCCTGAGCGAAAAACCGGTTGACCTGGTGCAGAAGCAGGCCCTGGCGGCCATCGGGCAGGTTGGCCTGATCAGGCTTTACCAGAAGTTTTTCGACGAGTACCATAAGACTGTGGCCCAGATATTGCTTACCAGGGACGGGATTGAGAATACCCTGAGGAGGAAGAACGCGAGGAATACCCTCCACCAGCTCGTGGAAATGGGGATCATACCGGTAGTCAACGAGAACGATACAGTGATTACCGATGAGATTGAGTTTGGAGATAACGACACCCTTTCAGCCGCTGTGGCCACGCTGATCCATGCCGATTTGCTGCTTATTCTGACCAATACCGACGGGGTCTTTACAGCCGATCCGCATATTCATCATTCGGCCCAGAAAGTACCCAAGGTATTGAATGCATCCAATGATCTGAAAGACGTGGACCTGAATGGTTCTTCAAAAATGGGCTCCGGGGGAATGGCTTCAAAGATTGCTGCGGCCGAATTGTGCAGGGAGCACAATGTGGATGTGGTCATTGCCGATGGGACCGATCCGGCCACCATCCTTGATGTACTGGATGGAAAGGACCTGGGGACCTTCTTTGTGAGCGATGCCACCAATCAGCTGGCAAGCTAGGGAGGAAGTCATAAAATTTGCAAAGTTATAAAGTTTGTAAAGTTGAAGATATGGAAGAATTGATCGAGATTGGGAAGAGGGCGAAGAAGGCAGCCGGGCAACTGGGAAATCTGAATACGGAACAGAAGAATAAAATATTGATGCGTGTGGCTGATTTGCTTGAAGAACAGGCTGATGCCATTTTGAAAGCCAATGAAAAGGACCTGGAGATGGGCCGGGAGATGGGACTGACGGGTGCCATTGTGGACAGGCTGACCCTCTCCCGGGAAAGGATCTCAGGGATCGCCGGGGGATTGCGGGAAATTGTCCAGCTGGATGATCCCATCGGTGAGATCGAGGAGATGAAAAAGCGGCCCAACGGGCTTTTGATCGGGAAGAAAAGGGTTCCGCTCGGCGTGGTGGGTGTGATCTATGAATCAAGGCCCAATGTTACAGCCGATGTGGCCGGTCTCTGCATTAAAACTGGGAATGTCTGTGTGTTGAGGGGGGGTAAGGAGGCTTTCCAGTCCAACAACTCCATTGTAAAGATCTTCCATGAGGCCATCGGGGGTTTAGGATTGGATCAGCACATGGTTCAGCTGGTCCAGAATACCGATCGGGAGAGTGCCGTGGCCATGATGAAGCTGAATGATTATCTGGACATATTGATTCCCAGGGGCGGGGCGGGGCTCATCAAGGCGGTGGTCCAAAACAGTACGGTTCCGGTGATCGAGACCGGCGTGGGCAACTGTCATGTCTATGTGGATGAAGCCGCGGACAGGGAAAAAGCCGTGGCCATCGTGTACAATGCCAAGACCCACCGGCCCGGTGTGTGCAATGCGGCTGAAAGCCTCCTGATACACAGGGATGTGGCTGAATCTTTGCTGCCGCTTATTGGAAAGGCACTGGCAGAGGGTGGGGTGGAGATCAGGGGCGATGAAACCACCTGCCGTTTGATCCCCGGTGCAGTTCCTGCTACTGAAGAGGACTGGGGTACGGAGTACCTTGACCTGGTGATCAGTTCAAAAGTGGTGGGATCGGTGGAAGAGGCGGTGGAGCATATCAACCATTACGGCACCATGCATTCGGAAAGCATTGTCACCGAGAATTACAGCCATGCCCAGTATTTTCTCGACAGGGTGGATGCAGCGGCGGTGTATGTGAATGCCTCCACCCGGTTTACCGATGGATTTGAGTTCGGGTACGGGGCTGAGATCGGGATCAGTACGCAGAAACTGCATGCCCGGGGTCCAATGGGGCTCAGGGAGCTAACCACCAACAAATATGTGATCTACGGTTCGGGACAGATCAGGTAGAAATCTCAACACCTGAAAAGTGGAAAATTTGTAAAGTGGCATCCATTCAAAGTGACACGGATCACTTTTTTCCAACTCCTTCAAGGTACGCCTTGATCTTATCCAGGAATACATCAAACAGATAAGCCGTA
This sequence comes from Bacteroidota bacterium, assembly GCA_024640885.1. GTDB lineage: Bacteria > Bacteroidota > Bacteroidia > Bacteroidales. Next base: position 30,378 of record JAHEEC010000010.1, read on the forward strand.
TCAGTGGGTCCCCCGGAAGCCTCCGGGTGAAACTGTGTGGAGAAGAAAGGTTTGGACTGGTGCTTCATCCCTTCGTTCGTCTGGTCATTGAGATTAATGAAGAGCGGTTCCCAGCTCCCGGGGATGGATTCATTGTCAATTGCAAAACCGTGGTTCTGGGAGGTGATATAGGCCTTGTCGGTTCCCACCTCAAGCACAGGCTGGTTGTGGCTTCGGTGACCGTATTTTAACTTATATGTGTCAGCTCCCGCTGCCAGGGCCATCAGCTGGTTTCCCAGGCATATTCCAAATATGGGGCGGTCCGATTCATAGGCCCTGGAGAGGTTTTGAATGGTGGATTTGCATTGCTTGGGATCACCCGGACCATTGGATATGAACAAACCATCGAAATCTTCCGTGCTCAGGTCATGGTCCCATGGAACCCTGATGACAGTCGTGTCCCTCTGGAGAAGGTAACGGATGATGTTGTATTTCACCCCGCAGTCGATCAGCAGGATCCGATACCTGCCGTTTCCATAAACCTGTCGCTCTCCCACACTGACCTGCGCCACCAGGTTGTCCTGGTTGGGATCATAATACTCCGGCTCTTTGCCATCAAAAACCACCTTCCCTAACATGGTCCCCTTTTCTCGCAAAAGTTTGGTGAGATGACGGGTATCTACATCGTAAATTCCGGGAATCTTATGTTGCTTCAGCCAATCCCCCAGGCTTCGTTCTGCATTCCAGTGCGAATACCTGTCTGAGTAATCTGAAATCACAAGGGCTGAGATATGCAACCGGTCCGATTCAAAAAATTTGTAAAGGTCATTTTCCACATCCTCCCTGGGTACTCCGTAATTACCAACAATGGGATAGGTGAGGACCAGGATCTGCCCTTTGTAGGAGGGATCAGTCAGGCTTTCGGGGTAACCTGTCATGGCCGTGTTAAATACCACTTCCCCGGCAATGCTCTCCTCATGTCCGAATGATTTCCCGGTAAATACAGTTCCGTCTTCCAGGGCCAGCTTGATGGGTTTTGATTCCATATCATTTAAGAACCGCTTGCGGATTCGATTTTTATCAGGTTATTAATTATGCTTTCGGCCTGCTCGGGGGTAACTCGCTTGGCGACAATTTTTTTATCACCATCCAGGATAAATAGCTGCGGATAGCTCTGCAGGTTGTAAATCTTCCTGAAATCGTTGCTGTAGGGACTCCAGCAGTTGATCCAGTCGTACATCTGGTGCTCATTGATAAAGTCCACCCACTTCTCCTTGCCCTCCACCGAATTGATCACATGCACACAAATCACCTCCACACCCTTCTCTTTCAGCCTGGAATATAGTTCCTGGAGGACCGGGGTGGCCTTCTGGCAGTGGCCACAATCTGCTTCCCAGAAATAGAGGATGGTGTACCTTGACTGGATGTCATTGATAAAGAAATCCTGACCTATGTGGGGATCCCTTTTTATGACCGTGTCTTCCATGGCCATCTGAAAATGTTCCGGGGGAACCCGTCGCATGATCAGGTTGGGCGCAATCTGCCCGATCAGGGTTGGCTTGTTATTGTTGAGGTTCTCTTTAAGCTTGGCGATAAAATCCGGACTGCTCCATGTGGCATCGGGGATGTAATAATCTTCTGCAATATGGAAATAGACCACATCCATTCCCATGAATTTGCTCTCCGCAAAATGGTTGAAAAGTGTGATGAGCATGAAGCGGTAGAGTTCATCATTGTGGCGTGTTCCCTCAAGCAGGTAGTCCACCGCCACAATCAGGGAATCGGGGTGCTGTACCACGGCCCGGGTAATGTAATTCTTGATCTTCCCTTCATAAAGGGGGGTGTGGAGAAGCCTCACATCAAACGGATCGAAATGGTCAAAATAATGCTCCCTGTAAAAAAAATAGCGGATGGAATCATCGTGCCTTTTATCACCGTTTAGCATCTCTTCCGGAGGAACGGGTTCCCTGGTGGCTCCAATGAAATCACTTACAAACAGGGAAACATGTTGCGTTTCAATCTGGTCCATGTAGGCCTCCATCTCCCTGTTGATCTGTTTCTGATGTTCCCTGATCACAACCGAATCCTGCGCTGCGGTTGCCCTGGTCAGAAGGGATTGCTGCTGCTCAAGCTCCCCTCTTTTCTTCTGCAAAAAGTCTTTATACTCCTCGAAGATCCGGTTGTCCTCGGAACCCTCAAAAATGATGCTTCCTGCGAGATCTGAGGTGTCCGCATGGATTATCAGCTCCTGGTCATCGCCGAGCAACAGGTCAAAATAGTGGGAAGGACCCAGGTAGATCAGGTAAAGCCCCCCCTGGAATGCTTCGGAGCCCTCAAATGAGCCAGTCCCCTTCTTATCAAGCACAAGGGTGTCTTTTGGAATCATCCGGGTGGTAAAGTACTCCCCCAGCACAAGGGTGTCACCGGAAAGCCCTTTCATGTGAACCTCTATGCGGTAACCCTGTGCGGAAATTGAGGCGGAAGTAATGAGAAGTATGGAGGCTAATACAGAAAAAAATCTCCTTAATTTGATCATTAAAATCTTATTTTTTGAATCGGTCAAAGTTAATGATTCTATTTTAAAACATATTGTTCAATCTCCATGCCATTCTTGGTCCAAAATCATTAACTTGTTGGTGAAAACTGAAACAATCAGCACCCGGAAAACAAATGTTTACACTCCTTGAGGCACAAAACCTGGTTGAAAGGCATTTGGGAAGCATTTCCATCCCCGATGCACCGCCAGAGTTATATGAGCCGGTGAAATATGTCCTTTCCCTGGGCGGAAAAAGAATCAGGCCCGCCCTTGTGATCCTTGCCTGCGATCTTTTCGCCGGTGCCGTTGAATCTGCCCTGGCACCAGCCGTGGCCATCGAGATTTTTCACAATTTCACCCTGTTGCATGATGACGTCATGGACCGGTCTGAACTGCGGCGGGGCCAGCCCACGGTCCATGTAAAATACAATGAAAATGTGGCCATCCTCTCGGGAGATGTGATGTCCATCATGGCCAGTCGCCTGATCAATCAATCTCCAGGAGTGGTGTTAAATCCTGTACATGATATATTTACAAAGACTGCCATGCAGGTCTGCGAGGGTCAGCAAATCGATATGAATTTCGAGGAGAGGCTCACTGTTTCCGAGGAGGAGTACCTGAATATGATCGAGTTAAAGACTGCAGTGCTCATTGCCGCCAGCCTGAAAATAGGCGCCATCCTGGGAGGGGCCTCTTCACAGGATGCAGTGGATCTTTATGATTTTGGGAAGCACATGGGGATGGCTTTCCAGCTACAGGATGATCTGCTGGACACCTATGGTGACCCCCAGGTCATTGGGAAAATGGTTGGGACCGATATTGTGGATAACAAGAAGACCTTCCTCATGATCACCGCCCTGGGAAATGCCCCCGCCCGGCAGAAGAAAGAGCTGACCCACTGGCTCACCGCAAAGAAATTTGACAGGGAGGAGAAGATCCGTGCCGTTACCTCGATCTTTGACACCTTGAGGGTGGAGGAGCTCACCCGGAATCGAATCGGGAATTATTATGAGAAAGCCCTTGCCAGCCTGGAGCATCTGAACAGGCCCCGGGAGCGGAAAACGGAACTCTATAACTTTGCATCGTACCTGATGAACCGAAACAAATAGGCAGAGGGCCCTTATTATCCCGGAAAAGCAGGTACCTCCGGTTTTGTAATACCCAATTCCATTCTGAGCTGCTCCTGATTGAACCTCTCCAGGAGTATTTTTAGCTCTTCCATCTGATAAAGGACATCATTGATTTCTCGCTCTATGGAGGCTGCCTGCCTTGGCTTCATGGAGTTATAATAAAGGAATTCATCGGCCAGGTTCCTGTAGTGTTCGGAAAGAATCTCGTTGGCCTTATCAACCTCCCCGCACAGGTAATATGCCTCTATGATCCCCTCATGATGGATGACACCACCATTCCGGTCAGGCAGGGTGATGCCGGTAATATACTGGTCATAAGGCAATACGCGTGATGGGGCCAGCTCCATGCAGTGATCAAGCACTGCAACCGCTTTCTCCCGTTTTCCCTCCTGCAGCAGGGCCATGGCCAGGCGGGTATGGAGGCTCCTGAACCTGATCACTGAAAATGTCCTGATGGTGTAGTAGTCCAGCTGCACATCTTCCTGGTTCATCCTGCCCCACTGGAATGTGTTGATCAAGCGGTCGTAAAGCGTGTCGGTATCAATACCTCCTATGGCAAGAATGCTTTTGTAGGGGGTTTGAACCGGTACTACCCGGTAGGCCAGGCCTTCGTTGCGAAAGTATTGTTCCAGTCCAAGTGACCCGTCAGATCCGCCGGATGTGTAATAAATGGGGCGATTCCATTTGTTGGTGGAAAGAATATCCAGTTGCCCCAGCATTCCTTTCAGGATCTGGTCATTGGGTGTAAGCTGGAACCTGATCTCCCTCTCCATATGCTGGAGATCCTTCACTGGCAGGGTGCCGTTGGAGACCACCTTTGCCGAATCCACAGGGAAAATCAGTCTTTGGGTGGGAATATAATCCACCTTTTCACCGCTCCTCAAAGGCAGCTTGGTGCGTGGATCGTCGCTTTTTACAAAGGAAAGGATATAATCCAGCGGGGCCCATTTATCATTTTCCATCACATAGACCGAATTATTGGTGCCGGCCCTGTATTTGGATTGGGGAATTGTGAAGGGCAGCGGTTCAGATGTATAGTTCTGCCACCTCATCTGGTCCACATACCAGTCCATATTGAACAACATCATGTTGACGATCCGCACATCCTCCCGGACCCCCTCCACATCCTGTACATACCAGAGGGGGAATGTATCATTGTCACCTACGGTAAACAGGATGGCATCCTTATCACATGAATTGAGATAATTCCGGGCTATATCCCTGGTGGTATACCTTCCCGACCGGTCATGGTCGTCCCAATTTTCCACAGCCATTAGTGTGGGCACCGCTAGCAATGAGATGCCAAGCGCAACCACAGCAGATAGATTGGATTTGAGTTTTTTCATAAGCAGGCTGGAGATCCCTGCCACGCCGATCCCGATCCAAATGCTGAATGCATAAAATGAGCCCGCATATGCATAATCCCTTTCCCTTGGCTGGTAAGGGGTTTGATTCAGGTAGATCACGATGGCCAGGCCCGTGAGAATGAAAAGGCTCATGACTACCCAGAAATCCTTGGGTTTTTTATCATACTGGAAGAAGAGTCCCAGCAATCCCAGCAGCAGCGGCAGGAAATAATAGGTGTTTCGGGCAGGATGGTGCCTCATTGATTCCGGAAGGTTTTTTTGTGGACCGATCCTTGCTGAATCAATGGGTTTGATCCCGCTGATCCAGTTCCCGTGAAGTACATTCCCATGTCCCTGGATATCGTTCTGCCTGCCTGCAAAGTTCCACATGAAATACCTGAAATACATGAATCCCATCTGGTACCGGAACATAAACTCCAGGTTGTCCAGATAGGTCGGATTATTGACGTCACTGATGGTGCCGAATTCCTGATAAGCCTGAATATGATTTGGATCCCTGCTGTAAATCCTGGGAAGAAGTACCTTCCGGCCCTTCATGATCAGTTCGGGTTTCCGGTAGGCGACTTCATATTTGTTATTTTCCTTGTTCAGGACATAGACCGGCTTTTTGTATTCAATATCCTCAACTTCTGCATTATATAGGTTTCCACTGACCAGGGGCCGGTCCCCATATTGTTCCCTGTTCAGATAGGAGAGAAGGGAAAACGCATTATCAGGACGGTTTTCATTCATGGGAGGGCCCGCCAGGGAACGTATGACGATCAGCGCATAGGAGGAATACCCTATGACGATCACGGTAATGCATAGCAGAATGGTATTCCAGAGCACATTCTTCCGGATGAACTGGGTACGGTAAATCCCATATGCGAGCAAGCCCAGCAACAGGGCCACATAAATGACAAGTCCCGTGTTATAGTGTAGCCCCACCGCATTGGTAAAGAATTTTTCCACCAGGGTGGATACCTGCACAATTCCCGGAATTACCGCGTACATGATGAGCAACAACATGACCATGGAGATTCCCAGGGCATAAATGACCCCCTTCCGCGTTACCTCGTATTTCCTGAAATAATATACCAGTACAATGGCCGGGATGGCCAGCAGGTTGAGCAGATGCACACCTATGGAAAGGCCGATCAGGTATGCAATGAGGATCAGCCACCGGTTGGCCCCCGTTTCATCCGCCACATTCTCCCATTTGAGTATGGCCCAGAATACAACCGCGGTAAACAGGGAGGAGGAGGCATACACCTCTCCCTCTACTGCTGAAAACCAGAATGTATCAGAAAAGGCATAAGCCAGGGCTCCCACCAGGGCTCCTCCCATTACAACGATGGTGGATGAGAGGGGCGGTTCTGATGAACCGGAATCGGGACCAATTGCTATTTTTCTTAACAGGTGAGAGATGGTCCAGAAGAGGAACATGATGGTGAATGCACTGGCAAAAGCAGATACTGCGTTGATCATCATGGCCACTTTCAGTGTGTCCGAGGTAAATAGGGAGAAGATCCGTCCGATGATCATAAAGAGCGGAGCCCCTGGGGGATGTCCCACCTGGAGTTTATAGGAACTGGCAATAAATTCCCCGCAATCCCACTGACTGACGGTGGGTTCAAGGGTGAGAAGGTATACGATCAGGGCGGTTGCAAAGCTTAACCAACCAAGCAGAAGGTTTATTTTTCTAAAACTCATGTGATTCTAATGAACTCTCAGCGTTATGATTGCCACGAATTTAATGCTTTTTTCAGGACAGGCATCAAAAAACAATTAATTTGAAATTGTTGACAGATATAGAATTGGAACATATATTTGTGATTCACAAAATCCAAAAGTCATGACTTTTAAAGGTATGAACGATCTGGATCACACCCTCTACACGGACTACCCCGAATTTGAATACGAATATGCCAATGTGCAGGAGCCGAAGACTTTACCTCCTGAAAGGCAGGCCCTCACGGTGGGTCTTTACAATAGGAAAATGGATGGGGCCCCGGTAACCTGTATTTCCGGGTTTGTGGGCAATCGCGTCGATTTGAAAAAGATTGAAGAGGAACTGAAAGGGGTTTGCAGGACTTTCAGCTCTTCCAAGATGTATGATATTGTGCTGAAAGGGGATGTACGGAAACGCGCTTTTGTCTATCTACGCTCCAATGGATATTCGGTGAAATTTGCAGATAACTAACGCCTCCACATATGATCGGTGGGACAAAGGCAGGATGGCTTATATCCTGCTTTTGTGCATTTCAGCAGGGTTGAATGCGCAGTTCTATGAGTATGGTCAGGATGCAGGAACCCTCAAATGGCAACAGTTCAGGACCCCGAACTACAGCGTGATCTATCCAAAAGGCCTGGACAGTCTTGCCAATGCGTTCGCCAACCGGCTGGAGTATTACTATGATCATATAGGGGAACCGCTGGATCACAGGAGCAGCCGTATTCCGGTGATCATCCATAACGAATCCAGTTTCTCAAATGGTGTCTTTGTGTGGGCCCCCAAGCGGCTGGAGATCTTTACCAACCCCGATCCGAACGGTTACCACCAGGATTGGCTGACCCAGCTGGCCCTTCATGAAGGCAGGCATGCAGTGCAGATCGACAAGATGAACCAGGGAATCACCAGGGCGCTCTCCTTTCTGGGAGGAGAGCAGGTGGCCGGAGGCATGGCCGTATTCCTTCCCTATTGGTACCTGGAAGGAGATGCAGTGGATTCGGAAACCCGGCTGTCTAATACAGGGAGGGGCAGGCAGCCTTCCTTTGAAATGGAGCTGAAGGCACAACTGCTTGGATCCGGCAGGATCTTCTCCTTCTCCAAGGCCACCATGGGATCTTTCAGGGACCATATCCCTGACCATTACCAGCTTGGATACTTCATGCTCCGCCATGGCAGGAGAACCTATGGAGATAAGTTCTGGGTCGATTTTCAACAATATGCAGCCCGGAAACCATACCTTTTGAATCCAACCTTTTTCAGCATGCGGCAGTACGGGATCAAGTCCAAAACCCGGTTTTACAATGATGCACTGGAGAGTTTCAGGGAGCACTGGGAGGAATCTGCCTCTTCAAGGGAACTGACGCCATTTGTGAACTGGTCCGTCCACCAAAAATCCCCTTACACCAGTTATACATTCCCTCAGTTCATTACCAGCTCCATGGTTTTTACCTATAAGTACGGGATCGACCAGATCCCCGAGTTTGTTTTTCTTGGACAGGGAGGCAAAGAGAAACGGGTATTCCGGCCAGGTTTCATGAGTTCGGGCAGGGTAAGCTATTCAGGAGGCCAGGTGGTTTGGGACGAGTTTGTTCCCGACACCCGATGGAGCAACAGGAACTACTCGGTGATCAGGACCTATGAGATTGCCACCGGGAAGGTCAGGAACCTGGGTCGCAAAACCAGGTATTATTCCCCTGAGCCATCCGGTGATGGTTCAAAAATTGCAGCCATTGAGCAAACGGAAAAACAGCAGTTCAGCCTGGTCATCCTTGGGATCGATGGGAGTGTGATCCGGACCATCCCCTCTCCGCGAAACCAGTTTATCCAGCAACCTACCTGGATGGAGCAAGATTCTGCTGTGGTGGTGCTGCTATCGGAGGAATCCGGCAAGTGTATCTACCGCTACTCCATGGCATCGGAACAATGGAAGAAGCTTTTTGATGCCGGGATGGATGATATCTCTTACCCCACCGTGCATGGAAACCGGGTCTACTTCAGTGGAACCTTTTCAGGCATAGACAACATCTATTGCCTGAAAATGGATGAACCACAGGTTTTCCAGGTTACCTCCTCAAGGTTTGGGGCATTCCATCCCCAGGTCTCAGGCGATGGCAGCACCCTGCTCTACTCCGACTATTCTGATGGCGGGTACCGGGTGTATACGCTTCCCCTGCTTGAGGAGAGCTGGAAACCCCTTGCACAGGCCAGGGACCATTCTGAACAGCTCGATTACTCCCAGACCTCCCGGGAGACCGGAATCATCGGTAACGCTTCAGGAGCGGATACCCTGGCATTTGATTCCAGGAAATACAGCAAGGCGCTGCACCTTTTCAATGTGCATTCCTGGCTCCCCCTTTATTTCGATTATCTGAATCCCGAACTGACACTGACTCCGGAACATTTGCCCGTTCATCTTGGAGTTTCGGTTGTATCCCAAAACCATTTGAGTACCGCCGTAAGCCAGCTTGGGTACGAGTACAACAATGGATATCATCTGCTTCATTCCGGTATCAAGTTGAATGGCCGCTATCCGGTACTGAACCTCTATTTTGATTATGGGGGGGAACCCAATGTACTGATCATGGATGAAGGGGATTCGGTGATTTCCCTTCCTTCCAATATGCGGTTTACAGCCCAGACCTATGTTCCATTCCGCTTCAATACTGGCAGGTTCCTCTCTATCGTGCAACCCCGGATTGATTATACCTACCGGAGGGACGTCCAGTATGTGGAGAGTGAGGACACCTACTCTGCAGGTGCCCATTATTTCAATTACTCCCTTTATGCCTCCTTCTATTTGCGCAAGGGGATGAAGGATATCCTTCCCAGGTTTGGGTTATCAGCCTCTGGGGGGTATTATCATGCACCCTTTAAAAACCAGGTTTATGGAGCCGTGGCCCGTTCGGGACTGACCCTGTACCTCCCTGGATTGCTGAAACACCAGACCGTCAGGATTGCAGCAAGCTACCAGAAACAATATCCACTTGATATGTCAAGACCGGCATTCATTAATATTGCAGGATTGCCAAGGGGAATACATGGGGTATTTGGTGAGAAGCTCGCAAAAATAAGCGTTGATTACGTCCTGCCCTTTTTCTATCCCGACCTGGAGATCACCTCCCTGTTATATGTAAAGAGGATCCGCGGCGCCCTCTGGACAGATTACATGATGGGGACCAACGTGATTATCCACGATCCCAATCCCTATTATGATGATGTGAACTACAGCACCCTGGGCATTGACCTTGTGGCAGACATGAACCTGTTGAGAATATCATTCCCCATCTCCCTGGGAGGTCGGATCATTTATGAGCCCGCCACAGATCACTTTTCCTTTGAGGCAATCTACTCGGTCGACATCAATTGATGCTCAGTTCCCCGAAGTGAACTCCTTTGTAATGGTAAAATAACCAGGGTATTGGATGCTCTGGCTCCCAATTAGAACACTCGGTTTGATCTTCATGCTCAGCCTTGTGGGTTGATCGCCGGCATCCACCAGGTTCAGCGCAAAATTCAGCATGGTCCTTGGATTATCCCCTTCCAGGTAATCGAACAGGTCGGTCTGGATCCTGACGGGGATCATGGAAACACCTCCGCCGGGGGCCACCTCCACGCGGTTGTTGACCGTCCCCTGGGCCACCTGGATGTCATCAATAAAGGCAATCCAGGCCACCGAATTCACTGCAGCGGTCGAGGCACCGGGGTTTTTAACTTCAATGTTGGCAGTGATGGCAAATGGCAGGCTCTCCCTCATCAGGCTTCCCAGGATCACCTGCCCGTCCAGCAGGCTGAAATCCGAGAAAGAGCGCCTCTGGGTGATGTCGATGTTACAGACCGAGGGATCCTGGGCCGAGTGAAAACTGAATTCACATTTTGTAAGGGCAGTAAGTTCGGAAAGGATCGAACATCCCTGTGGTCCCAGGAGAAGGAATGAGACAAGGATGGTGAGGGCAGTTATGCGCGCAGGAAGGTGGATCATATAACAGATTTAAAGGTGTTGACGTTCTGTAAATGTATAAAAGGATCACGAAACAAAAAACATCGTAATTTTGTATCCGCGTGGAGGAGATTTTTTCATATGGCCGGTCAGGGTTCAGGAAGTTCCTGAAGAAAAACCTGGTGGCGATACTCTACACGCTCATCTTTCACCTGGTGGTATTGATCATCCTGATCTTCGTGCGGGTGGAGGGATTAAAAAACCACCGTGAACTTGGCATTGAGCTGGAGTTTGAAGATAAGACAGTGGAAGAGATCCTGGCCGAAGAGCAGGGTGAGATACCGGCTGAATGGCTGGAGCAGGTGATGCGCCAGCGAGAGCTTTCCAGCAACAGGGCGGTGAATTTGAATGCGGAGGAAGAGTTCAGTGAGGATATTTCCACCAATGACTATGTGCAGGAACTGCTCGATCAGATTGAACAGGCGCGTGCCCAGGAGGACCGTGAGAAGCTGGAGGAACTTCAGGCCATCCTGGCAGCGGCAGACTATGTTCCCCCGGCTGAGGAGCTGACCGAGGGACAGGATGATAATTATTCCGGACCCACCACGATTACCTTTGAGTTCCTGGAGGAGCCCATCCGGCGGGGCAAGGTTCTGCTTACGGTACCTGTCTACCGGTGCCTGGGGTCGGGTATGGTAAAGGTCGAGATCAAGGTGGCCAGGGATGGAAGTGTGGTAGATGCAGAGGTAAAGGGGCCCATAGAAGGGAATGACAGGATCTGTTTTTCTGAGGCTGCACTCGCTGCGGCCCGCAGTTCAAAATTCAGGATCGAGATCAATGGTCCCGAGCAGCAAAGGGCATTGATTACCTATACTTTCATCGCGCAGTAGCCTGGAACAGCTGATTGGCTGACCGGGCAATTCCATCCAGATCCTGGTCCAGCATGCACCTGAAATGTTTTTTCGGACACTTCTGGTAACCAATTTTGGAACAGGGACGGCAGGAAAGTCCTTTAACCTCAAATTTTACGGAAGCGGGATCGGCCCGGTAGGGAAACATTCCGAACGCGGGAACCGTATTGCCCCAGACAGTGATGATCTTTTTCCGGAATGCGGCTCCGATGTGCATGAGCCCTGTATCGTGGGTAATCAGAAGCCTGGATTGCCGGACCAGGGAAGCCGATTGATTGATCGTGTATTTTCCGCAGCAGTTCAGGATCTCCTTTCCCGGTAGCGCCCTGACAATGGCCTCTCCCCATTCCCTGTCAGCGGGTCCTCCGAGGATGATCAGCGGATGCCCGATCATCTGGCACAATTTTATCAGGGACTCCAGGGGCAGTTTCTTGGTCTGGTGCTGTGCTCCGATGGCCAGGGCTATAAAACCTTGCTGATGGGATGAAGGCAGCCCGGAACGATTGATCTCCTCCTTTTCAGGAATAAAATAATCCAATCCTCCACCATCCCTCTCTGAAATAAAAGAACGGATGGTATCCAGGTTGCGGTCAACCATATGCAACCCGGGCAACCGGTTTACTTTGAAAGTGACGTAGATCCATTTCTGCCTGTTCAGCTTGTTCACAGTGAAATCCATCCTTTTCAGGCCGTATTTGATGCGGGCCGAACGGGTGTTGTGATGCAGGTCGATGATGTAATCGATCCCCTCCTCTTTAAGTTCCCTGATGGACTTCTTCATGTCCCCGTCGAAGGAATGGAGCTTGTCAATGTGGGGATTGGCCTGCAGCAAGGGAATAAACTCGGTTTTTGTAAGGTAGTGGATTTCCGCTTCTTCCACCTCGTTTTTCAAATGGCGTACTACAGGTGTAGTGAGAATAATATCCCCGATGGAGCTAAACCGGACGACCAGGAATTTAACCATCTAAATGAGGTCCTTGAAGAAGATCAGAAGGGCCAGCCAGTATTCAGAGTTGTGTTCATTTTCCGGCGTAAGGGCTGCAGAACCTCTGCCGCCTTCCCCAAGCTGGGGCTCAAAAAGAGTGACGTACTCTTTGTCCACGCCGGAGGCAAGCTGGGATATGTAGGGAAACTCTGACCTGCTGGATGTGATAAAGATAGGCTTCTTAAGGTTGGTGATGGTATCCTGGATGCTGATCCCGGGGGAGAAGTATTCGCCGGGGCTCAAAGCCACAACGGCCCTAACATTCTCATTTTCTTTGGCTATTTTTAGGCAGAGGGAACCGTTTGCCCCGCTTCCGAACAGGATCACAGGCTGACCGGATTGATTGACCGCATAATTGATCGCAGCTTCAATATCCAATGAGATGTCATCTGCCCCCTGGGCACATCTGGTCTCCCGGCAGCGTTTGGCAGTTTCATTGGAAACAAAACTGTTGTTTCCCCCGTTGCGAAGATCCACGGCCAGGCAATTGTAATCCATCTTATTCAGCCTTCGGGCTATGTTCTGGAACTCCCCCCGGCTTGATTGCTGTTCATGGAAGAGCAGGATATAAGGCAGGTCCCTGGATACCAGGTACTCATCTGCAGTTATTTCGAGCCCATCCCCTGAAGCAAATTTTATCGTGCTGATCTTGAACGCATAAAATGAGCTTGATGCTATTGAAAGGGTCACCAATAGGAAGATCAAACCGACCTTCATGGATAAAGCCCTCCGGTTGCTATTTTTTCGGTGTTTCAGCAAGAACGATGATTTTATTGTTTTTTGCTTCAATAACCCCGCCGTCAACCTCGAAAAAAGTGACGGTTCCCTTCTGATCCACAACTTTTATCCTTCCATGGTCAAGGGTCGAGATGATTGGAGCATGGTTCCTGAGTATCTGGAAGGAACCATTGGATCCAGGTACCTGGATAAGGTCCACTTCCCCTGAGTAGAGATGATGATCCGGTGCAATGATTTCAAGAATCATAGATCTTTAGGCTTTTGATGATGCAAGCAATTTCTTCCCCTTTTCAATGGCATTTTCGATGGTTCCTACCATGTTAAAAGCGGCTTCGGGATATTCATCCACTTCCCCGTCCATGATCATATTGAATCCCTTGATGGCATCTTCTATATTCACGAATACCCCGGGTGTTCCGGTAAACTGTTCTGCCACATGGAAAGGTTGTGAAAGGAATCGGGCTACCCTCCGGGCCCGGTGGACCACCTGCTTGTCCTCTTCAGAAAGTTCGTCCATCCCGAGGATGGCAATGATATCCTGTAATTCGTTGTAGCGTTGAAGAAGCATTTTAACCCGCTGCGCGGTGTTGTAATGCTCTTCACCGACCACATCAGCCTTGAGGATCCTCGAGGTGGAATCCAGTGGATCGACAGCGGGGTAAATACCCAGCGAGGAGATTTTCCTGCTCAGTACCGTGGTGGCATCAAGGTGCGCAAATGTGGTGGCAGGGGCCGGGTCGGTCAGGTCATCTGCCGGGACATAGATGGCCTGTATGGATGTAATGGATCCACGCTTTGTGGAGGTGATCCGCTCCTGCATAAAGCCCATCTCAGTGGCAAGGGTGGGTTGATATCCCACTGCTGATGGCATCCGGCCCAGCAATGCAGAGACCTCGGAACCGGCCTGGGTGAAACGGAAAATGTTGTCTACGAAAAACAGGATATCCCGGCCGCCACTCTCCTCATCGCCATCCCGAAATGATTCGGCAACGGTGAGACCTGAGAGCGCCACGGTGGCACGAGCCCCGGGAGGTTCATTCATCTGGCCAAATACCAGTGTGGCCTGGGACTTGTCAAGCTCTTCACGGTCAATTTTATCCAGGTCCCATGATCCCTCTTCCATGCTCTTTAAAAATGCATCACCGTATTTGATGACACCCGATTCGATCATCTCCCTGAGCAGGTCATTTCCTTCCCTGGTCCGTTCACCTACCCCTGCAAATACCGAAATACCTTCATACTTTTTTGCTATGTTGTTGATCAGCTCCATGATAATCACGGTCTTACCAACCCCGGCACCCCCGAACAGCCCGATCTTACCCCCTTTGGCATAGGGCTCCAGCAAATCAATGACCTTGATTCCGGTAAATAGCACTTCCGATTCTGTGGAAAGGTCTTCATACCGAGGAGGTTCGCTGTGTACCTGGTAGCCGTCGCTGTTGTCAACCGGCCCGATCCCGTCAATGGCTTTCCCGACCACATTGAGCAACCTTCCTTTCACAGTGTCCCCCCTGGGCATCTTGATGGCTTCACCGGTGCAGAGTGCAACCATGCCCCGATGCAGCCCGTCGGTGGAATCCATGGCAATGGCCCTGATGGTATGTTCACCAATATGCTGCTGACACTCAATAATCAGGACTTGCCCATCACCGCGATCAATTTCAATGGCTTCGTGGATATTGGGAAGCTTCTCCCCGCTTTCCTCAAAACTAACATCAACAACAGGGCCGATTACCTGTATGACATGTCCAGTAATCTTTGACATTGGATAGGTTATTTAGCAATAGATTAATCTTTTTGACAGAAGCACAAATTTAATATTTTTTTATAGGTAACCATGTAAATTGTTGCATAAAGTTGGAAAGTGGAACCCTTGGAATCCGGGGGTTAGAGCCTTGAAATAAGCGTGAAAAAAAAAAGTGCAGCAAATTAAAAAGTTTGAAACCATTACCACCCCAAAGCCGTAGAAGTTAAAGTCAGTATAAAGAACCCAGATCCAGTGGAAGAACGGCCGCCTGATATAGGCATTTTATCCATCATAAGTTTTGCCATTCTGTTCTTCATCAGCAACAATATTGAAGCTCAGGGGCACAAGATTGGAGCCGGTTTGGCTTTTGCGTCCGTTGTGGATTACAACCATGGAGAGACGGGGAATCCAGGGGTTTCCCTGAACACCTGGTGGGCCATCAATAAACCGGGGACCCTGCATATTGTCCCATCGGTATCCGTTTACAACCGATACAGGCTTGAAACAGGGTATACCATACTGACCAATTACTTGTTACAGGGCGATTTGAATGCACAATATGCAATATTCCAGGAGAGCGGGATAAAGATCATTGGGTTTGGAGGAGGAAACTTTACCTACCTGCGTTCTGAATTCGAAATAGTTGTACCCAGCGGAAACGATACAATTTCCGACCGGAGGGATCAGGCCTTTGGGGCCAATTTGGGAGCCGGATTGGAATTGTGGATGTCGCCTAAATGGGATTTTAATGTCACTGGAAAATATCTCTTCTCGAAATACTCCCAGTGGGTCATTTCGGTCCAGGCAGTTTACTACTT
Source organism: Bacteroidota bacterium (assembly GCA_024640885.1). GTDB lineage: Bacteria > Bacteroidota > Bacteroidia > Bacteroidales. The sequence goes on from JAHEEC010000010.1 coordinate 46,237, forward strand.
TAAAACCAGGAGAAGGGCATACAGGAGATGATTTTTTTTTATCTTTAGTCAATTCAAATTGAATATGAACAAGTTTCAAAAACTGATAAGATATTATTATGGCTAGCTTAAGTTTTTTACTTGGGATGGTACCCGGTACCGAAAAGGTTGAGGCGGCAGACGACCAGCTAAGATCTGATTTTCATGCATATAAAGAATTTGAGCAGTCGGGCGAACTGAATCATTTCCTGGAACTTGAAAAGGAGGTGACCTCAAGTAATTTTTCACTCAGGAAGAAAAAGATACTCAAGGAGAAGTACAAATCCTCGGAAGCCTTCAGGAAGGAGGAGCGGTATAACCAGCTGTTGAAACGGTCAAAGGGGGATGAAAAAAGCCCGGAAATCAAAGAGCTGGAAGATTATATTCAATCGGAGGAATTCATCAGGCAGAAGCAATATTTAACCATGAAGCCTGCCGAAAGGTACGAGACCACAGATGAATACCACAAGGAATCGGAGTACCAGACCCTCAAGAAATCTGAAAAGGTAATCTGGTATTTCAAAACAAAAAAGAAATATCCTTTTAAGGAGCTTGAAAAATGGGACCTCACATTTGAGGAGAAATTCAAGGGCAGTACCCTTGACACATCCAAGTGGATGACCCGCTACTACTGGGGGGATCAGACCATGGACAGCTCATTTGTACTGGAGGACGATAAAAGTTTCATTACCGACGGGAAGAACGTAGAATTTTATGACAATAAGGCCAGGATCGTCACCAAAGCCGGGAGAACAGAGGGTCTGGTCTGGAGGACTGACCAGGGTTTTGTGCTGGAGGATTTTGATTTCACTTCGGGACTGATCAGCACCGCAAAAAGTTTCAGGCAGAAATACGGGATATTCACGGCCAAAATAAAGATGGCTGGCGGATCGGTTGCCCAGTCTTTCTGGATGGTCTCAGAAACCATGTTGCCACATATAGATGTGGCCAGGTACGAAAATGGCAAGCTCCATTCAAACTATTTCTGGGGATCAGGAAACTCGACCCACAAGTCCATTTCAAAAACCGGGGGTGCCAGATATGCGGACGAGTATTACATCTTCACCCTGGAGTGGTCGCCCAATAAACTGGTCTGGAAGATCAATGGCAAAGTTTTCAAAACCCAGACATCGGGCGTACCACAGGAAGAGATGTATATCAATTTATCTTCGAACCTGAAAAAGAATGCTTCCGAAAGCGGGCTGCCCTCGGCCATGGAGATTGACTGGATCAGGGTGTATAGGTTGAAAAGTTGAAAATGGGTGAGGTTCATGGGGCTGGTTGGCCCGAGAAGCCTGAAACTGGATAAGGAAAAGAAGCAGTTCAAATCATATAATGGGACCCTGTTCATGAAAATGGACAGGGTTTTTTGTATTTTTCTTCGATGAAACAGGGCATTAATCAATTATACATACGCTATGATAAATAAAGTCTGGATGCTTGTGATTCTTGGGGTCTCCATGAATATGGCGGCTCAGGACCGGATTACCGGAGCACCGTTCTCAACCAGGTCGGAAGTGATCGCCACCCACGGGATGGCCTGTACCAGTCAGCCCCTGGCCACCCAGGTGGCTCTGGATGTATTAAAGGCTGGTGGAAATGCAATTGATGCCGCCATTGCTGCAAATGCGGTACTGGGTTTGGTGGAGCCGGTCAGCAATGGCATCGGTGGTGACCTCTTTGCCATCGTGTGGGATGCCGAATCCGGAAAACTATATGGGCTAAATGCCAGCGGGCGATCGCCACGGTCACTGACCCGTCAATATTTCATTGAGAACGGATATGAGCAGATTCCATTTTACGGACCACTTCCCGTATCTGTCCCGGGGTGTGTGGATGGATGGTTTGAGCTGAACAGGAGATTTGGATCCATGGGGATGGATCGAATCCTGCAACCCGCCATCAACTATGCAAGGGAAGGATTTCCCGTGACAGAGCTGATCGCCTATTACTGGGGCTCCAATGCGAGGTCGTTAAGCCGTTTCCCCAATGTGGCTGATGTATATATGCCCGGTGGAAAAGCCCCTGCAAAAGGTGAAGTCTTTAAGAATCCCTACCTTGCCAATACCCTGGAGACCATTGCAAAGGGAGGCCGGGATGCCTTTTACAAGGGAGATATTGCAAGGACCATCGGGGCTTTTATCAAAGAGCAGGGAGGTTTTCTCTCTTATGAGGACCTGTCGAGCCACACTTCGGAATGGGTGGACCCGGTGAGTACCAATTACCGGGGTTATGATGTATGGGAACTTCCTCCCAACGGGCAGGGGATTGCCGCACTTCAGATGTTGAATATCCTGGAAGGATTTGATATTGCGGGCATGGGTTTTGGAAGCAGTGAATACATCCACCATTTTGTGGAGGCCAAAAAGCTGGCCTTCGAGGACAGGGCAAAATACTATGCCGATCCCGCATTCAATGAACTGCCGGTGGAGGAGCTGATCTCCAAGGATTATGCCGCGGAACGGCGTCTGCTGATCAATCCGCGGAGGGCATCCAGCACCCTGGATGCAGGAAAGATCGAGCAGGGGAATACCATTTATATGACAGTGGCCGACGAAAAAGGCAACATGGTCTCCCTGATCCAGAGCAACTACCTGGGCATGGGTTCAGGAATGTGCCCGCCGGGACTCGGGTTTATCCTGCAGGACCGGGGACAGCTCTTTACCCTCGAGGAGGGTCATTACAATGTGTACGAACCAGGCAAACGTCCTTTTCATACCATCATTCCTGCATTCATCACAAGGGACGGAAAACCGTGGATGAGCTTCGGGGTCATGGGAGGGTCTATGCAACCCCAGGGGCATGTTCAAATCGTGGTCAATATGATCGATTTTGGAATGAACTTGCAGGAGGCCGGTGATGCCCCGCGCATCCGGCATGGCGGCTCATCCCAGCCGACCGGTGAGAAAATGAGCGATGGTGGAGTGCTCTATCTTGAATCGGGGATCCCTTATGAGGAGATCAGGGAACTGGTTAAGCTCGGTCACACCGTGCAGTTTGATCTGGGAGGGTATGGCGGCTACCAGGCCATCCTGTGGGATGAAAAGAATGGGGTCTATTTTGGGGCCTCTGAATCAAGGAAGGACGGGCAGGCTGCAGGGTATTGAGTGGAAACTCTTAAAACGGCCAGAACCATGGAATGACCAGCATTGAGATGATCAGGGCCAGGATATTCAGGGGCAGACCGATCTTCCAGTAATCACTGAACTTGTAATTGCCGATGCTCTGCACGATCAGGTTTGTCTGGTAACCGATGGGGGTGGAGAAGCTGGCTGAGGCTGCAATACAAATGGTGATGAAGAAAGGTTTGGGATCCACCCCCAGCTGGGTTGCAGCAGCGTAGGCGATGGGAAAGGTAATGGCCGCCGCAGCGTTGTTGGTAATGATTTCGGTGAAGACGTTGGTAATAATGAATATGGCAGCCAGGACCCACACCGGGCCAAATCCCTTGGAGATATTGATGGTGCTGCGGGCTATGAAATCGGCAGCGCCCGATTCCTGCAGGGCCCGGCTCACCCCGATGGCACATGCAATGGTGATGAGCACGTCCCAGTTGATGGGTTTGGTATATTTCTTTGGCGTGAAGATCTTCATGGAAGCCATCAGGAGTACCGTCAATGAAGCAAAGAAGAACATATCGAATTCATTCTTTCCCTCGATGGGGATGAATCTTCCCGCAGTGGCTCCGGCAATCATAAAAACCACAAGTCCCGTGGCGATCCAACGCCTCCTGCGGTCCTTGGAATCATTCATCTCTCCGATCTCAGAAGCCATATAAAAGACACGGGATTCGCCCCAGTAGCGGGTAAATTCTTCAGTTGTCAGCAACATCAGGTTGTCCCCGGCCTTCAGTTCCAGGTTTTCCAGGTTCGTGGTGATGCGTTCACCGTTCCGGTGCACAGCCATCACCACCGCATTGTAGTGACCAAAGAAGTCAAACTCGCCCAGGGTCTGCTGGATCCCCGGGAAACGGGGTGCAATCACCACTTCGACCTGTTTCAGTGATTTTTTTAGGAATTCCGGATTCACATTGTCCAGGGCATTGAGTTTCACATTGGAGGACTGGGTCAGGTACCCCACATGCTCCGAACCCCCTCCCACAATGAGCTTATCGTCTGCTTCCAGTAAAAAAGGGGAATTGGAAATCCGGATGTGCTTGCCATCCCTGATCACGGTCCGCACCACAAACTCATTTAATCCCGGAAGGCGCCTTTTCTCAATCTCTTTTCCGATGTAGTTGCTGTTTTCAGGCAGGTAAAGATCAAAATAATACTCTCGTACGTCGTTGGGAAAACTGAACCTGGGGATTTTTTCCCCGGGCAAAAGACGGTTGGAAAAAAGGTTGATATATAGAAATCCAAAGAATACAATAAAGAGCCCCACCTTGCCAATTTCGAACATGGAGAGCCCCTCCATACCCCTGTCCAGCATCATGCCGTGCACCAGGAGATTGGTTGATGTGCCGATGAGGGTACAGGTACCCCCGAAGATGGTGGCATAGGAAAGCGGTATCAGGAATTTCTGTGAGGGCAGGCTCAGTTTATCTGCCCATTTCTTGAGCATAGGTGCGAAAATAATCACCACCGGGGTGTTGTTCAGGAAGGCAGAAATGGCCGATATCGGGATCATGATTTGCATGAGCAGCCTGGGAATGGGTTTCCGTTTTTTGGGAAGGATGACGGCTCCTATTTTATTCAGGACCCCGGTCTCTTTCACCCCCTCACTCACGAGGAAAAGGAGTGCTACGGTGATCATCCCTTTGTTGGAAAAGCCCGAAAGCGCATCCTCTGAAGAAATGATATCCGTGACCATGAAGATCACCAGCGCAGAAAACAGGATCAATCCCGGTCTAAGGATCTCCTTTACGAGGGCGATGACCATGAGCAGGATAATACCTAAGGCAATGTAACCGGAGATCGTCATGATTTATCCAATATATCTGTCCAGCCAGGCACCGGCCGGATTGGAGGTCTGCGGCCGTAGAAAATTTCTTCCAATTTAATGGCAAGTCGGCGGAAAACCAAATTATTTTTGATCCCCCACCTGATAAACCGGTGAAATCCGCCGGCAGAGTGACTGTAAGGGCAAACGGTCATGCACCTTCCGCAATCGGTGCCGGTCAGGGTCCAGTAATGGTAACATTTCTCCGAATTGATCTGCCACCGTTCAATCCCGTCTACAGTGGTGCGGGCTCCTTCGGGTATGGCTCCTGCAGGGCAGCACCTTGCGCATTTCGTGCAGTGGTGGCAGAATTGGATGGTGGTATTGTCGGGCGTGGAGGTGGAATATGAGAGAGGCAGGCTGGTGGTAACCACGGCGATCCTTACCCGAGGCCCAAGGGCGGGCGTCATAAGCAATCCCATTCTGCCCGGAACTCCCAGCCCGGCATCTGCTGCCACCAGCGGACAGATTACCTCATAGTTTCCGTCGATGTGTGCAGCGGCCTCATACCCGAGCTCCTGGATAAATGCCGCCAGTTTCAGGGCCAGCACACCTGACCGCAGGTACTGTTCGGAGGATTCCATCACAGAGGTGCCTTCGGGTGCGGACTGCATCATCCGGTGATCCATCTCCACGGTCAGGGCAATGGCATTTTCGTGGATCTTTTCAATGGGTTGGCCCGACCTGGGCCCCCTCCCCTTATGAGAATAGAGGTGGTATTCCTCCAGGCGGGTAAATCCCACGCTGTGGGCCCCTGATTGCCTGAGCCATTGTGCTATAAATCCCGTGACCTTTTCAGGATCTACCCTTGCTTTCCCGGGGCTGGGGCCACCGGGTGAACCGGGGCCAGGTTCCGGGCGGTGGTGATGTCCGTCAGATGTGAAGGGGTGGTGAGGTGCATTCAGGATGTCGATGATCTTAAAATTTGCTTTTGCCGCGGCAAAAGAGCCAGGCTGGTGGTGGCGGGAGTGGGGTGACAATAGTCCCGGGGCCTCCCTTGAACGGTCATCCGGGTTTCTGAATTCAGGATGCAGGTTGTAATAGGCCTCATAGGCAGGTGTACCCCTGTCAAGCAGGCGCCTGGATAATACCAGGTCGGCTTCATGGATCCTTCTGGTTGGAGGTACGTATTTGAATGAACCGGCACCTTTTAAGGGAAGAAAAAGGATCATCCCGATTCCTGCGACAATGCAGAGAATAATGAATACCAGGTCCATATGGAGCGATGAATATACAATAGTAGAAAAAAATCCCCAATTTGAAGAACTGGCTCCCGAGGTGATGGTCTGGAGTCAATGGGGATTATTCTGGAGAATTGAAACAGACTGAGGATGTGCTCGTAATCAGCAACCGGCGTTAATAACACTCCCAATAGGTGGTGGTATTGCCAACGGTCACAGGCAGCTCGTTCTCTTTTTCGGTCAGTGACTCGCCGCAAACGGGAAGCGGGGTTCCTTCGGTGACATTTCCATTGCCATCATCGGTGATCAGTTTGCAGTTTCCGCACTCATCAAGCAGATCGCATGATGGCACAATGCTTAACGGGAAAATAATAAGCAACGCAAGGAGTATATTTCTTTTTTTCATGAGGTTATCCACTTTTTTTGCAAAAGTAATACAACCCAAATGGATTATCAATAGGTGTATACGAGCCTTCTCAATAAAAGGTTCCAACCGGTGCTGTTACTTTTAACATTCATTTTATGGGGTATCCACAGGGTGGATTGGGGGCTTATTGTTAAATTCGAAGGAAAGTTATCTTGAGGAGATGTCCCGTCGAAAACGCAACCTGTTCAGACTTGCAGGAAGGATCATCCTGGGCTTTGTGGCCCTGATCCTGCTCATCTCCCTTGCTTTTTACCTGGGACGCAGCTGGATCATGGGCCGGGCGGTGACCTATCTAAACAAGCAGCAACCGGGGGAGGTACAGATGGGCCGGATGAACCTGATCCCTTTCATGAATTTCCCCAATGTTTCGCTGCAACTGCGCAATGTAAGCTATTACGAAAAAAAGGTATACCCGGATTCACTGCTCCAGGAGCCTATTTTGTCCCTGAGGGAGGTTTTTGTGACCCTGGATGTGGTCGACCTGATCAAAGGGGAATTCCAGGTCTCCAGGGCAAGCATGCAGGATGGGTTCGTCCGCCTGGAGGTATATGAAGATTCAGTTACGAACCTTGAATATGCACTTGGAATCAGATTCGGCAGCGGGACTGAAACGGACACCACCAACGAAATGACCACCCTGAGTGTGAACCTGGAGAGGATGAATCTTTCAAATATCCAGGTGATCTTGCGCGACAGGACGAAGGACGATGATCTGAACCTGACGGTCAACCGGCTGGAGTCCAACTTCAGTTATCTCTCCGACCATATGCAGGCAGGCATTAAACTAGATTTGGATATAAACAAACTTAAGTACCTGACATACAAGTCGGAAACAAAACGAAACATTTACTTTGAAAGTGATATTATAGCAGATCCCCTCTTGAAGAAGATCGAAGTGGAGCCCAGTTCATTGAAGATATCCGGACTTGAACTGGAAACCTGGGGCAATTACAGCTACAGCGGTCAACCCCATGTGGATTTTGCCTTCAGGGCAAGAAACGAGGGACTTGAGGTATTGAATTACCTGTTTCGCGGGGTGTTGGACCTGGATGAGATTGAGCAGATCGGCTCTGGAAGCATCACCTTGAGTGGAAATGTCAGTGGTTTCCTGGGCGACCAGCTTCCTGTGATCCGGTTGAACGGAACGGCTGATCGCATTGGATTCAGGATAAAATCAATCGGTAAGGATGTGACCGATATCTCATTCAAGGTATATGGCACAAATGGAAGGAAACTGGACTACAGCGAAGGTTTATTGCTGGTGGAAGGATTTACTGCTACATTTCCTGAAGGAACTTTAAATGGCAGTATGTTAGTGAAAAATATGAATATACCTGAAGTAAAAATTGAGCTATCCGGTGACGTGAACCTGGCAGGGCTTGAACGGATGATCAAGACAGAGTCGTTCAGCGAATTGGAAGGTATCATGTCCCTGGAGGGTAGTTTAGAAGGAGTGGTCAATAGAAATTCAGGAGAATTCCTGAATGATGCGGGATCTGTACGGGCGGAACTGTATGATGTGGGTTTTGTCGTGCGGAGGGACAGCGGGAAGTTTGACCGGATCAGGCAGTTGAACGGTGCATTGTTTTTGGAGGGAAACCTCGTGGGGGCCAGGAATCTTTCCTTTGATTTAAATGGTGACCGCTTCCTGATGCAGGCCAGCACAGAAAACCTGTTGCTCTATTTACTGGGGTATGACCGGGACGTAATCGGTGAAATCACAATGGACTCGGAATTGCTCCATCCTGCCACCCTGCTTGGAGATACTGTGCTGGCTTCAGAGCTGGGCAATGAGTGGAAGGGACTTCATTTCGGTGCTGGGATCATGATCGCAGCCCGGGAGCTGGATGCTTTTCTGGAGGAGGATTCCATTCCCAGGATGAATTTCACGCTGGATAGTTTTGGAATTGAAATGCCCCTCTACCCAGCGGTTTCAAATTTAAATGTATCCCTTACACTTGATCCGGATTCATTGATGATCCACTACCTTCAGGGGACCGTTGGGGAGACCCGGGTCAACCTGGCAGGAACCGTTGAGAATTACGCGGCACTTTCCCGGCATGATTCCACGGGAATGATCGGAGCCTCATTCCGCATCTCATCCGACTCGCTGAGGGCAGAGGATCTCCTTGCGCTGAACACAGGGATCATGCTTCCGGAACCTTACCTGAAGGAATACCTGAAAGATTTTCATATGGATGGGTCAGTGGAATTACCTGTGGCCGGGCTGATGTATGATACTGCGGTGTTGGATTTTGGAATACGGATTGAGGATCTGGGGTGGAGTTTAAAATATTATCCTTTCCCTTTTAAGGATTTCAGGCTCAGGGCCAGCAGGCATGGGAACCGGTTGATCATCGATAATTTCCAGGGCACGGTTGGTGAGAATAACCTGAAAATGACAGCTACACTCAATAATTTCACGGATTCGCTCATTGGAAACATGAGTGGAAACATGTGGGTGGCATCGGACCTGATTGATTTAAATGAATTGATGAATTACACGCTGCCCGGGACCGTTTTGGACACATCGGGATTGGATTCCTCGGAGGTTCAGGAGCCCATCAGGCTGGATGAAATCGATTATCCTGATTTTGAGCTCACCATGGATATCGGTGAATTGCGATATGAGCAGTACAAGATTTTCGGATTAAGTGGAAGCGTCCGGTCTTCCACCAACAGGATTTTATACCTGGATCGGTTTGGCATCAAAACCGAGAGCGGTGGTAAAATGGAATTCAGCGGGCAGTTCAATGTATCCAATCCCCGGTATTACACCTTTAGCTCCGAGGTGAACCTGGAAGGGGTGGACATTACTGATCTGGATTTCGAAATGCAATCGGGGGATGAAATTTATACCCTGAAGGAGAACTTCAGGGGTGTAATCAGTGCAAAAGGGCTGGTTGAGATCTCCCTTAAACCCGATCTTACATTTGATATCCCGGCCTCAACATCCGTGTTTAATGTGAGTGTGGCCAATGGTGCACTCATCAATTTCACCCCCCTGCGGGCTGCTGCAAAATACCTGGACAACAAGGACCTGAACCATGTGAAGTTTAACACCCTTCAAACACCCTATAGTTTTACACTGGTGGATTCAAGGATCATTATTCCACTGATGAACGTGGAATCATCGGTTGGACAGATGTTTATTGAGGGTGAACAGGGCCTGGATGGAAGTTACCTTTACCTGTTGCGCCTCCCCACCAAGCTGGTAAAAGGGGCTGCAAGGAGCGTGCTCGGCAATACCGGTCAGGGCCAGGAGGAGGACCAGATCCAGGAGATGAAAAGTGGGAATTTCATGAACCTCACCGTATGGGGCGAAGGGGACGAATCTGAGGTTAAGATTGGCAATAGACGGGATAAGTATAAGTGATGAGGGAAGTGCGTTTTGCCCTGGGTTATATGCCCCACCGGTTATGGGGAAATATTCTGCAGGCACAGTTTCTGGAGAAGCAACCGGAGAAGGAGTTCTTTTTTCCGGTGGAGTTTATCCAGAATGATGAGAATACCTTGGCCTTTCAACGGTTAACTCCCATGCAGAGGGAGGTTGTCCGGCTCCTGGATTCTTACAGTGACAGGAACCTTCACAAGCTGTTTTCCAAAAAGAGAACGGTGAAAGAGTTTCAGGATCACATCGACAGGACCGCCATAGGTCAACTCATCAGGCCCCACATTGAAAAATACCTTCACAAAGCCCTCCTGATCGCGCTTGAAAACAGGATCCCGGTATTCATCAAGGACAAAAGCAACAGAAATGTTTTTCCTGAAGATTTCCTTCGAATTGAGAAGACCCCGGCTGATCCCCTGTTCAGTTTTCGCTATGGGCATTCACTGATCTATTCATTGACCCTGATGCAGGGGGAGAAAAGATTGAACCTGAAGGAAGGTTTTGTGGAGATCATCACCAATGATCCATGCACCATGATCCTGGGAAATTCGCTGTACTTCCTCAACGAAATAGACGGAAAGAAAATCACACCCTTCCTGGAGAAGGACAATGTGGTGATCCCACGGGAGATGGAGCAGAAGTATTTCTCCACTTTTGTGAGGAAATCCCTGCGGGAATTCAGGACCGTTACCGAAGGATTCACTGTAACCGAGCTGCAACCTCTGCTTGAAGCAGAGCTGGTACTGGAGGTGGGCATCAAGAATCTGCCGCTCTGGATCCTTTCCTTCCGTTACAACAACCAGGTCATCTATCCCGACAGCAGGATGAAGTGTTTTGTGAATTATACCGGGAGAGGGGAGTCCCATGGTTTCGAAAAGTTTGCAAGGGATTATGCGTGGGAAGCGCAGGTGGTGGAGGTATTGGGTGAGCTTGGTTTAAGTTCCCGTGATCGCAGGAACTTCACACTGGCAAGGAATTTCTACGACGGGGATGAACCTGATCTTTATTCGGCCATAAACTTTATGAACGGGGCCGGACCGGAACTGGAGAGGTCGGGGATCTCCGTCAGGCACAGGTTACAAGGAAACTATTTTCTGGGAACCATAGATCTTGAGTTGGAATCACGGGAAAAGGAGGACTGGTTTGACCTCCACGCGGTGGTCAGGTTCGGCGAACATGCCATTCCGTTTCCCATGCTGGGTAACCATATCCTGCAGGGAAACAGGGAATATCAATTACCGGATGGTTCCATCGCGGTCCTGCCCGGGGAGTGGTTTGTACGCTACAGATCCATGTTCGAGTTTGGAAGGGTGAAAGGAGAGCGGATCCTGATCCATAAACAACATTTTTCCCTTGTGGAGGGCCCCTTAAGTGAGATGCACAGCGAAACACTTGCCCGCTTACAGAAGCTTAACAGGGTGGAGCTGTTACCGCATTCCATCCTGCCGGCGGGATTGAATGCATCACTGCGGAGTTATCAGGAGGAGGGATACAAATGGCTCTGTTTTCTTCAACAGAATGGATTCGGGGGATGCCTGGCCGATGATATGGGGCTGGGAAAAACCCTTCAGGCCATCGCTGTACTGGTAAGGTCCAGGGAGGAAGGCCCCAGGCCCGCTGAAGCACTGCAGCCCTCTCCCCACCAGGCTGAATTGGCCGCAGGAGAGAAAGATCCACAACTCTCCTTCTTTCCTGAAAAGGAGCGCAAAAAAACCTCCATGATCGTGGTCCCGGCCTCCCTGTTGCATAACTGGAACAATGAATTCCGCCGTTTTGCCCCCGGAATGAAGGTCTATTCCCATATCGGGTTGCAGCGCAACAGGGCGCTTACCAACTTTTCTTACTATGATGTGGTGCTCTCCACCTATCACACCGTACGGCAGGATATTGAAAAGCTCTCCATGTTCCCGTTCCATTACATTATCCTTGATGAGAGCCAGATGATCAAGAATCCCTCATCAAAATTATACCAGGCCGTCATTGAACTTCGTGCAGAACACAGGATGGTACTCACCGGTACCCCCATTGAGAATTCCCTCACGGACCTGTGGTCCCAGATCAATTTTGTAAATCCCGGTTTGCTGGGCACCCTCAGCTTTTTCAAAAGAAGTTTTGTGCAACCCATCGAAAAGAAAAAGGATGAGGTCCGCGAAGAGAAACTGAAAGAATTAATCAATCCGTTTATCCTCAGGCGAACCAAGCAGGAGGTAGCCACAGAATTGCCTGCGGTCTATGAACAGATCCGCTTCTGCAACATGACCGAGGCACAACGGAGACTCTATGAAGAGGAGAAATCGCTGGCCAGGAATTCAATCCTGGAAAACCTTGAGGCAGAAGGATTGGAGAAGTCCTCCATGATCGTACTAAAGGCCCTGACCCGGCTCAGGCAAATTGCCAACCACCCGGCCATGTTGGAAGATATGGGGGGTATCGGGTCGGGGAAGTTTACGGAGGTCTACAGGGATATTGAAAGTGTCATCTCGGAAGGTCACAAGGTGTTGATCTTCTCCTCATTTGTGAAACACCTTAACCTGTTCAGGTCCAGGCTGGAGGAGGATGGAATAAAATTTGCCTACCTCACCGGTTCCCAGAACCAGATTCAGAGGGAAACCGCAGTCAAGGATTTTCAATCCAAAAAAAAGTGTCCCATCTTCCTGATCTCTCTCAAGGCAGGTGGTATCGGGCTGAATCTCACGGCAGCAGATTATGTCTTTATCCTGGATCCCTGGTGGAATCCGGCGGCAGAATTACAGGCCCTGAACCGGGCCCACCGAATTGGCCGGCAAAATAATGTGTTTGTCTACCGGTTTATCTCCACAGATACGATCGAAGAGAAGATACAAAGGCTCCAGGAACGAAAACGTGAACTTGCAGATACCTTCATCGCGTCCAATAACCCGCTGAGGGATATTTCGGAGAAAGAGTTGCTGGAACTATTCAGTTAAAACCGGAGGCTGATGGTGGCAAGTGCACCCCCGGCCAGGGGTGCGATGCCCACGTTCCAGGAGGAAGAGGGGGAGCTTTCCTGGTTAGTTGCCCCTTCGGCCCTGGCAAAAGCATAGGTGGTCATGGCGATGATGCTTGCCGTACCGAGGATCCCGCTGGCGATGGTGAGCGGAAGGTTGGCACCCCAGTCGGTGGTAAATCCATACATGGCCAGGCTGGTGGGTACGATTGACAATGCATAGAGTGTCCAGCCCAGCTTGGCCCTGGGATTTGCCAGCTCATGGGAGATGTCAACGGATCTTCCCCCGGCAAATATCAGGGGGGGAGCAGCCAGGATCATCACCGAGGCGGGGATCCCGGCATATTTGGCGTTCCATTCATTGACCACAGCCGAGATAAACATGAGCCCCAGCACTGAAGGGGCTGTAATGTACCCGATGGTCACAGCTTCATCGGCCCATCCCGTGGAGAGGGACATTTTAGGAAGCGTATCCTGCACTGCCGGCAGTTGGGCCTTCAATGGGATGCTTATTAACAGGCAAAAGCTCAGGGCCAGGGTGATCTTCATAAGCAGCTCTATTTAATTACAAGTTAAATATTTTCCCCGAAATTATTTTTTGGATCGGTGGAAGTTGGTGTTGGGGATACCTTTTCTACCTTTATTCAATGCAAAAGTGCCTGCAGAGAGAGTTGGTTTATAAGACCAGCCGGTCGTCCGGACCGGGGGGACAGCATGTGAACAAAACCGAGTCACGGGTCGAACTGAGCTGGAACCTTCAGGCAACGGAGTGCATGAACGAAAATCAGAAGCAACTGGTCAAACAGAGGCTTGCCTCCAGGTTAACGGACCATGGCACACTGATCCTTACCAGTGAAAAATTCAGATCTCAATTCAGGAACCGGGTGGATGTGACCGAACGTTTTTTTGAACTCATTGCAGCTTCGCTGGTGCCTCCCAGGAAGAGACATCCCACAAGGCCCACCCGTACCAGCATCGAAAAAAGGATCCAGGGTAAAAAGATCCGGGGGGAGCTGAAACGTTCCAGGAGGCAAAAACCGGAGCAGTGAGCCAGTACCGGCCACATTCCATGTCAAATAACTATGGTGAACCCTAACTGCACTTTAAAATGTCGTACAGCGTTCCAAAGATATCCGTAGTGCTGCCATTCTATAATGCAGAGCAAACGCTCCACCGGGCCATTTCCAGCATCGCATCGCAGGACCTGGGAGATTTTGAGTGTATCATGGTGGATAACAATTCCACCGATGGAAGCAGGAAGATTGCTGAGGGATGGGCCCGGAAGGATCAACGGATCACGCTGGAGAGCGAAAGCAAACAGGGGGTGATGTTTGCATCCAACAGAGGAGCTGAGAAGGCAAGGGGTGCCTATATTGCCCGCATGGACGCAGATGATTGTGCTTTGCCCGGAAGACTGAGGCTGCAGTCCGAATTCCTGGATGCAAATCCCCAATATGGAGCGGTAGCCGGATTGGTGAATCACGTGGGCGATCCCGGAAGCACTGCAGGATTCCGGAGGTTTGTGGAGTGGAGCAATTCATTGCGCAGCTATGATGAAATTTTTAACCGCCGGTTCATTGAAGCCCCAATTGTCAATCCTTCGGCCATGTGGAGGCGGGTTACCATGGAGCAGCATGGTATGTACCTGAGCGGCGATTTCCCCGAGGATTATGAAATGTGGTTGCGCTGGCTTGACAGGGGGGTGAAGATTGCCAAGGTACCTGAAGTGGTGCTGGACTGGCATGACTCGGAGGAGCGGCTCACACGGACCGGGGAGATCTACAGCGAAAAAGCATTCTATGAAGTGAAGAGCAGGTACCTGGCTAAATGGCTCGCCTCAAACAATCCCTTCCACCCCTTTGTGTCTGTCTGGGGTGCAAGCAGGATCTCACGGCGAAGGGCAAGGGTGCTTGAGCAATTTGGAATCCGCATCGGTGCCTACATCGATACCAAACCCGGCCGGCAGATCGAAAGCAGCCTCCTCTTTTACAAGGACCTGCCCCGGGCGGGGGAATGTTTTGTGCTGACTTATATCAGGCAGATGGATAACCGGGAGAAGATCCAGGAATTCCTTGAACAGAGGGCGTACGTGGAAGGGCGGAATTACCTGCTGGTCTCGTGATGGGATTTGAAAAACAATCGTCAGGCATTAGTAGGTAGTATGGGGAGTTCTGCTATTTTTGTGTTTCAACCCTCAACAATGAAGCTCTATAAAATAACCTTCGCCTGGATTATCCTGCTCCTGCTCAGATCCAACCTTTCCGAAGCCCAGAACCTGGACTCATTGCTCAGCCACAAGAGGGTTTATATGACCGAGCACATCGGGGATCTGCCTCAACCCAGGATCGATGGGCTGCTGGATGATGAAATATGGCAGCTGGGTGATTGGCACGGGGAGTTCACCCAACAACAGCCTTACGGTGGGGCGAAGGGCACCGAGCGAACCTACATTAAAGTACTGTATGACAGGTCCAGTCTTTTTGTGGCCATCATCTGCCAGGACAGTGAGCCGGAACTGATCAGGGACATATTTGACCGCAGGGATGCCCTGAACGGCGATATGACCGGGATCGCCATTGACAGCTATTTTGACAAGCGGACCGCTTTCGAGTTCAACCTGAGTGCAGCGGGACAGAAGGTGGACCTGAAGCACCTGGGTGATTACCAGTGGGACTTCAACTGGGATGCGGTCTGGGACGGAGCCACTTCCAAAAACGACACGGCCTGGATCGCTGAAATGAAGATCCCTTTCAGCCAGATCCGGTATGACGATCAACCGGAGCATGTATGGGGAATGCATATCTGGCGGTGGATCGCCAGGAAAAGTGAGGAGGACCAATGGCAGTACATCCCCCTGGAAGCACCGGCGATGGTATACCTCTTCGGAGAGCTGAGGGGGGTGAAGGGGATCCAAAGTTCTCGCCAGGTTGAATTCCTTCCCTATGTGCTCAGTTCCATTGAAAAAAGTGCTGGAAATGATGGATTTGATCCCCTGAAGTTCAATGGGGGGATCGACGCAAAGGTCGGGATCAGCAGTGATTATACTCTGGATCTCTCCATCAATCCGGATTTCGGACAAGTGGAGGCCGATCCGTCGGTCATGAACCTGACCTCGTTCGAGACTTTTTATGAAGAGAAAAGGCCCTTTTTCCTGGAAGGCAACGAGATCTTTGATTTTGAACTGGATGGGGACATCCCCTATTACTCCAGGAGAATTGGGAGTGCCCCTTCTTATCCGGGATCAATTGATTCATGGGAGGTTTCTGAAATTCCCAACAGGACCACCATCCTGGGAGCTGCCAAGTTAACGGGCAAAAGCAACAAGGGACTTTCTGTGGGAGTGGTCAACGGGCTCACAGCCGAAGAATATGCCGTGGCCAAAGATGAAACAGGTGCTGAAAAAGAGGTCCAGGTGGCACCGCTCAGTAATTATCTCTCTTCAAGGATCAAGCGGGAATTCAACGGGGGGAATACCATTGTAGGTGGAATGTTCAGCATGGTAAACCGGTTTTCCTCAGACTCTGCTATTTTGAAACTGAATCCGGGCAGTGCTGTAAGTGGAGGCCTTGATCTGCTTCATTACTGGAACAACAAGAACTACTATTTTGAAGTAAAGTCAATTGCCAGTCAGCTTGGGGGAACCCGCGAGGCCATCCTGCTGCAACAGATGGGCCACGTGCACCGCTACCAGCGTCCGGATGCAGCTTATATTGAGGTGGATAGCTTAAGGGAGCATCTCGGAGGACACGGGGGAATCGTGCAGGTGGGGAAAAAAGGAGGTAAATTCAATTTTAACCTGTTTGGGCAGTACAGGAGCCCGGGGCTGAACCTGAATGATATGGGATATATCAGGCAGGCTGATTTCATTGGCCAGGGTACAGAACTGGCATATAAAATGAATGACCCGGGGAAATGGATCAGGAACTATAAGATTGAACTGAGCCAGGAACTGAGGTGGAGTTTCGGGGGTGAAAATATCCTCAACGAATTGGAGGCAGACTTCACCCTCATGAATAATAAACTCTGGGCAGCTCATTTATCCTACGGTTATGATTTCACACACCTGGATATCAGGGAACTGAGGGGAGGGCCTGCATTGCGGGTCGATGGTGAGCACCGGATGGGGATTTTTATCTCATCCAACAGTTCCAAAGATCTGTCAGGAAACATAGGAGGGCATTTCAGTTCCTTCGGACCCGATAAATCCCACCAGGAAGTTCTCTTCCTGGGCCTTACCTGGCTTCCGGTCAGGAAATTGAAACTGAGTGGAATGGCGAGTATAGAACGGACCCCTTACCATCAGCAATACGTAAATACACTGTGGGGATCAGATACAGGCGAACCCCTTTACCTTGTGGGGGCCATCGATCATAACTCATTGTCCTTCACCTTCCGCGGTGAACTGTTCCTCTCTCCCGAGTTATCATTGCAATATTATGGAAGCCCTTTCTATTCTGTGGGGGATTACCACGATTACAAGCGGGTCGACCAGCCCGGGGCGAAGGATTTTGACCAGAGGCTGGATCCCGTGGATGTACAATTTGATGAAGCACTCAATGAATACACTTTTTCCTGGGGATCCGAAGAGTGGCGTTTTGGAAATCCTGATTTCAGCTTTATGCAATTCAGGTCAAACCTGGTATTCAGATGGGAGTACAAGCTTGGTTCCACCCTCTACCTGGTCTGGGCGCATGACCGCTCCGGTTTCGAAAGCATTTATAATCCTGTTTCAGATATTACAGGTGACCTCTTGGGGATCAAGGGGAACAATGTGTTCATGTTCAAACTGAATTTCTGGTTCTCAATCTAGTCCCGGGGTTGGTTTCCCCGTGGGCCGGTATCAATTTTTTGGCTAATTTAGGGTGATTGAAACATCACTAAAACTATAAAATACAATCCATGCAAAGAAGATCCTTTTTAAAACAGGGTGCGATCGCTTCCGGTGCACTGTTCTCCGGCGGCCTGGTGCAAGCCTCGGCAGGCTCGCCTGAAAAGCCTCTTGCAGAAAAGCACAGGTTCAATCTGAAATATGCGCCCCATTTCGGGATGTTCAGGCAATCGGCCGGGGAGGACCTGCTCGATCAGATTCAGTTCATGGCAGATGCAGGGTTTACGGCCATGGAGGACAATGGCATGAAAGACCGGGATGTGTCCACCCAGGAGAAGATTGCTTCAAAAATGAGCAATCTGGGCATGGAAATGGGGGTTTTTGTGGCCCACACCATTTACTGGTCAGAGCCAAGCCTGACCAAGGGGGACCCGGAAATACTGGAAGCGTTCCTGAAGGAGATCCGGGAGTCCGTTGAAGTAGCCAAACGTGTGAATGCCAAATGGATGACTGTGGTGCCAGGTTTTGTGGACCTTCGCCAGAATCATGATTACCAGACGGGCCACGTGGTCCATGCGCTGAGGCGGGCCAGTGAGATCCTGGAACCCCACGGACTGGTGATGGTCCTGGAGCCGTTGAATTTCAGGGATCACCCCGGACTGTTCCTGAAACAGATCCCCCAGTCATACCAGGTTTGCCAGGCGGTGGATAGCCCTTCCTGCAAGATTCTCTTTGACCTTTACCACATGCAGATCCAGGAGGGAAATCTGATCCCAAACATTGACCAGGCCTGGGAAGAGATTGGTTATTTCCAGGTAGGGGATAATCCGGGCAGGAATGAACCCACCACCGGTGAGATCAACTATCTGAATGTATTCGGGCACATTCATGAAAAGGGATTTTCCGGAATCGTAGGAATGGAGCACGGAAATTCAAAACAAGGAAAAGAGGGAGAACAGGCTGTAATTGAAGCCTATGCAAGCGTGGGATCCCTGTAATGAGAGATGAATATAAATAAAACCGGGTTGTTCGAAGGAATAACCCGGTTTTTTTATGATTTGAATTTAAGAGAATGTTTAGACCGGGGCTGAACCTGCGACAGGTATGGTCTTATCCATATCCACAGGACCCAGTTTTAACTCTCCCTTTGGACCCAGGGTCAGGCCGGAGCCCATCATCTCTTCCCAGGTCACCAGTTTTCCGGTATAGGCAGACTGTCTGCCCATGATTGCGGTCAGGACCGACTTGGCAGTCTCTTCCGCTTCAACGATCTGTGTCCCCGTGCGGATGGCATTCACCAGGTCAATGTGCTCCTGGACATAGGGATCATTTTCCAGCGGCTCACCCTGAGCATCCAGCGGGGAGGCGTACTCATACAGAAGGTTTCCTTCCAGATCGTAAATGTGATGAAGGTCATTGCTGGCTGTGAGGGAATACCCTTTGGATCCCCTGATCTGCTCGGTGACATTGTTTGCACAGTCATTGATCTGCCGGCACATGCTGTTCATATGCACTTTCTTATCGTATATGAAATCCACACTGAAATTGTCGTAGCAGTCTCCCGTGGGCCTTCTTAACCGGGATCCCATTCCTACGGCTTCAACAGGAGCATTCCCCACAAACCAGTTGCTTACGTCAATATTGTGGACGTGTTGCTCCACAATGTGATCTCCGGAGAGCCAGGTCCAGTTCACCCAGTCACGGATCATCCATTCCATCTCGGTCCATCCGGCCTGTTGGTCATTGTGCCAGAGTTTTGACTGGTTCCAGTATACATTGGTGGCGACAATTTCACCCATCATTCCGGCACGGATCCGGGCAAGCACATTGTTATAAGACCACTGGTGGCGCCTCTGTGTACCGGTAACCACACACAAACCTGCTGCTTCGGCCTGCTTGGAGGCTGCCATGACGGCCCGGGCTCCCACAGGGTCAACAGCCACTGGTTTTTCCATAAACACATGTTTTCGGGCTTCCACGCATGCCTGGAAATGTTCAGGACGGAAGTAGGGGGGTGTGGCCAGGATCACGATGTCCACATCCGAATCGATCACCCTTTTAAAGGCATCAAACCCGGTAAAACACACTGAATCATCCAATTCAACACTTTTCTGATCCCTGAGCTCTTTCCGAAAACTGTCGATCCTGTCCTGGAAAACATCGGCAATAGCCCCAATGCTCAAACCAGGTCCTGCATCCAGGAAATTAAGTGCCGCCCCGGTTCCGCGTCCTCCGCAGCCAACCACACCTGCCTTGAGAGGTTGCCCTTCAGGAGCGGTTTTAAGGAATTCAGGAACAACCACGGCAGCGGATTTCTCTTCCGTGGTACAGGCCCTGATAAGCTGGCTTGCGCCAATGACGCCAATAGCACCAATGGCTGCTGAGTTTCCTAAAAATTTACGTCGACTTGTTTTGTTAGTTGGTCCCATGTTTGAATAGCTTTTATGAAATGATGTAATATTGAAGAAAGTTACAATTTATTCGTTTATGGAAGCTTCATTATATTCGCAAACTACCCTGATTCCCACATAAAAGCAATCGGAATACCACCAGACACTTTTAGGGATCTGGGGATCTGTCTTTAACCAGGCTTTCGAATTGGTAAAATTTCGGGAAGCACATCGAACCTGACCCGCATCATCCAAATAGGTTCCGCCCCTTGTCACATGTTCCTCACCCGATGCAGGCCCGGTGGGGTTGTGCAGGATCCCATCCGCGTATCCGGCGTAGGTGCCTGTTGCATACCAGTCGGAACAGAACTCGGCCACGTTACCCAGCAT
>JAHEEC010000152.1 GCA_024640885.1 Bacteroidota bacterium
AGGGACGGATTGTGGATAAAGGGGAACTCCTGAAAATGTGCCCGGCTGTCTGATCAAATATAAATACTGCAATTTCTCTTCCCCTTTAAACAGAGCGTTTAAAGGGGATTTTCTATTATCTTTGGGGCTTGGTTAAAATTTACAGTTGAATTATTCAGTACTAAATAAGCACATTCTGTGGCTGGTATGCTTTGCTTTTGCAATTCCTGCTTCAGTGCTGTCAGAGGATCCCATAAAAATCAACCAGATCTCAGGTCCTGTCAACTTTGATGGAATACCCGACGAAGCATTTTGGGATGCAGCATCCACCTTTGAATTGAGGGTGAGCTCCCCCAATTTCGGTGCAATACCTTCAGAAAGAAGCGAGATCATGATCGGCTATGACCAGCAGTATCTTTGGATCGGCGCCAGGCTGTTCAGCAGAGATCCGAAAAATATTACTTCCACCAGTAAAAAAAGAGATGAGGAATCCAGGAATTCGGACTCTTTCGGGATCATCCTGGACAGCTTTGATGATAATGAGAATGCCCTTGCGTTTTTTACCATGCCCTCAGGTGCCAGGATCGATTACACAGTATCAAGTGATGGAGAAGGCGGAGGCGGCGGACCAGGCAGGGGTGCCATCAACCGGAGCTGGAACACCTTCTGGGATGTGGAAACAAGAAGCAATGAACTGGGGTGGTATGTGGAAATGCGCATCCCCTTTTCGAGCCTGAGGTTTCAAAACAAGGATGGGATAACCAGGATGGGAATGATCCTGAACCGAAGAATCAGCTATATGAATGAAGTGGCTACCTATCCGGGCATTGATCCAAAATACGGATTTACAGCCTACTTAAAACCCTCGCTGGCGCAAACCATTGAATTTAAGAACATCGAATCCCGCAATCCACTTTACATCTCCCCCTATGTCTTGGGAGGATATTCAAGCACGTATGAATTGGATGAACCCGAAACTCAATATCTGCATGAGGGGAAGCCAAAATTAGAAGCAGGATTGGATGTGAAGTACAGCCTCACCAGCAACCTGACCCTCGATCTTACTGCCAATACAGATTTTGCACAGGTTGAGGCCGATGATCAGCAGGTCAATCTGACCAGGTATTCACTCTTTTTTCCGGAGAAGCGTCTTTTCTTCCAGGAAAGATCCGGAATATTCAATTTCAGCCTGGGTGGACGCTCCGATAACCTCTTCTACAGCCGGAGGATTGGCATCGTAGATGAGGAACAGGTCCGTATTTATGGAGGGGCCAGAATGACCGGCCGGATCAATAAATGGGATGTGGGCATCCTGGATATGCAGACTGAAAGCTACCTGGATACACCCTCCGAAAACTTTGGTGTGGCCAGGATTCGCAGGCAGGTGATCAATCCCAACTCGTATGTGGGTGGCATCATGACTTCCAGGATCGGCACCAATGGCAATTATAACCTTGCTTATGGACTGGATGGGATCTTCCGGCTTTTCGGTGACGATTATCTGGACGTCAGGGTCGCACAGACAGCCGAGACAGGGGTTGAAAACAAAATCTTCTCCGCCGATCCAACCTTTGCCGGCATAAAATGGGAGCGCCGCACAGATGAAGGATTTGCCTATGATTTCTCCTATAACTATACAGGGGACCAGATGAATCCGGACATGGGATTTTTAAGACGTAACAACATCCATGGACTGGAATCCAGGTTGCAGTATGGCTGGATCCCCGGCGAAACATCGAAGATTTTCAATTCCCGGGCTATGTTCCAGGTTCAAAGGTATAACAGGGTCTCGGACGGTCAGCTTGAATCAATGGAGATTTCACCGGGCTGGTTCATTAACACCAAGAAAGGATTTGGCACCTTTGTGGAAGCCAGGTATCAGATGGAAGGTGTGGCGGAGGACTTTGATCTGTCGGATGAGGTGATTGTCCCTGCAGGGGAATATGCATTTGTGAATCTGCAGGCCAGGATATTCACACCTCAGTCCAAACCTTTGTCGGCCATGATCCGGTTGGAAGCGGGACAATTCTATGACGGGAAAATCCTTTCGGTGGAAGCATCTCCAATTCTCAATGTATCTTCCAGCCTGCAACTTTCAGGTGCTTACCAGTTCAATGCCATTGCTTTCCCAACCAGGGACCAGGACCTGAGAACCCATGTCGCCAGGGTGAATGTGTTGTACATGTACAGTACAAAACTTTCGGCCAGTGCCTTCGTACAGATCAATAACGGGAACAACATCTTTTTGGGGAATTTCAGGATCAGGTACAATCCCAGGGAAGGGAATGATTTCTACCTGGTTTATAACGAATACAGGGGATTCTCGGACACCGATTCCATTCCCGAAACTCCTCCCTATTACAACCGCGCACTCCTGCTCAAGTACACGCATACATTCCGATTATAGCGCAATTTCAAGCGAGGTGAAATAACAGGCATGCTCCTCTCCAGAACGGACTCTCATTCCTGCGGTCGGGAAGCTCTTTTGGACAAGCAATTAGCTATAACGGAACATTTTCCAATCCACCCAGTTTATAGACTATGTCTTTAACCCATTTTGCCCATGCCATTGGCCGCTTTGATTTGTCGAAAGTTTGCCAGGGGATAGGATCACCAATCGTGACAGTAATGTGCTTGCCGCGGTGCTTATATGATTCATCTATCAAATAAAGCATCTCAATATTTGCTTTTATACCCATAGATGTCCTGAATCTGTATAAACGATAAAAGAAATTCGAATTTTCACCTCCCATGTGTATTGGGATGACGTCTCTCTGATACTGTTTTGCTTTATTGATAAAACTTTTTTGCCATTCCAGATCCATAACTTGTCCCTTGATCTTCCGGCTTACCAGTCCGGACGGAAAAGTCAGGATCTGTGCTTCGGATTTGAATGCAGCATCAAGTTGTTCTGCCAGCTGGGAGCCCTGTTTACCATGCTTATTCACAGGGATGAATACGCCATGAAGGTTCTTCAGGTTCATCAGGAGGTCGTTCACAAGACATTTATACTTATCCTTACCATATTTATTCCCTATGATGACCATGGCAATGTGTCCATCTAAGCCGCCCCAGGGATGGTTGGCTGCAAAAATGTATCTACCCTCATCAGGCAGCTTATCTTCTCCTATTACTTCAATCGTCAGATTGAAAAATTTGAGCATGGCCACGCTGAAATCGTATCCTTTCAAATGACCATAATCCCTTATAATCTCATTGATAAGATCCTGGTGAGCTACTTTTCTTAAGTATCTGTATATGAATCCAGGCATCCACCTGGCCAGTTTCGGATTTTTATCGTAGAACAAATCCTTTATATCAATTTCTTTGAAGCCTATGCTTTTGTCTGCTTCCATTTCTTCTCCTTATTGATCCTGGCGTAAAAGTATAAAATACATATAAATTATTTCTTGGAGAAAACAACCGGACAGAACTGAGTTGCTAATAAAAAGGTAATGCAGGGTGAATCATATAAGTGCATGAAAAACATAACAGTTAGCGTTCAATTAATAAATGCAATTAGTGGACCCCTCTTCTGAGGGAAAATACTTATGAATCCAAAATGAAAGAAACAATTGACTTATTAACCATACAGTCAAGAATTTTACACAATATAGCTACCGAATTAGAAGAATTTAATAACCCCAAATAAAGGTTACTTTCAAAAATACATATTATCAGTTCGAATATATTTCCATACTATAAATAAAGATCATGATGCTCATGAAATAAGGCGAAAAATCCCAAATTTCACCAGGGTTTTTTTTATTCCCCATTTTCGCTAATTTCCCATATAATAAAACTGTTCCTGACCATGAAACTGAAATCACTGATCACCATGCTGCTATTTTTTTCTGCTGTCTTACAATTGTCTGCCACCCGCCTGATGGAGTTGAGGGTGGTGGACCAGGACTACCTGATGCTCGTATTCAGGGATGGTGAGGTTGTATTTGCCGATGATGCAAAAAGAGCAAGTGCCTATTTTGGCCATTTTTTCTCTGAAGGTGACGATCAGATGGTTTGGTTCGGAGATAAACTGGATGTGGAGGCGGCCGTTGAGCCGACCAGCTGGAAGATCATTTCAGAACAGGATAAATACTATGGAAGGGAGGGCAAAGCTCCCCTGGAGGTTTACCGGAAATCCAAAGTCTGGCAGACCACCCATGACTGGCAATATGCGCATGACCATACCATCTACCTGAAACTGCCCGGTCCCCTGCTGAATGGAGCCAATTACACCGTGGAGATCGATAAGAGTACCAATAGCGACCAGGCGGAGGAAAGTATCACCTTCGATGTCTTCTCCAGCAAGTCTGAAGCCGTCCATGTCAATATCCTGGGCTATGTTCCCGATGGTCCTGTCAAAGCTGCAGACCTCTACCTGTGGATGGGTGATGGCGGACCCAGGGACTATAAGGATTTTGAAGGAAATAAGATCTGGCTGCTCAATACGGGCAGCGGAGAGAAAACCGAGGTTGGGACGGTCAGCTACTGGATGAGCAAGGACGTTAAGACCGAAATCAGGGAGTGGAATCTGACCGGCTCGGATGTCTGGAATGCGGATTTCTCCGGTTTCAAAACACCGGGTACCTACCGACTGGTGATCGATAAGGTTGGCTGCAGCATGGACTTCAGGATCGCAGATGATGTCTACTTTGAACCCTACCAATACTCGGTCAGGGGGTATTACTATATGCGCGTGGGAGAAGACAGGCTCGATATGGTTCCCGTGCCCAGGCGTCCCCTTTTCATCCAGGGCCAGGACCCATCCGATACATTCAAGATCTACCTGACCGATCTTCATCCCTGGCATCCAAACTGGAGGGATTATGGCGGGGATACCTGGGATGAGCCACACCACCTGAGGGCAGTCGAGACCGGCCTATTCTGGAACCACCGACTCGAAGGGCTGCCAACCAACCCGAAGGTCAGGGGCGGGCACTCCGATGCCGCTGACTGGGACCGTCACCTGGCCCATGTCTCCAATATCTACGACCTGCTCTTTCCCTACCTGCTTTCTGGCGGGAAGCTGAACGATGATGATCTGGACATAGGGGAAAGCGGGAACGGCATACCCGACCTGATCGATGAGGCCCGCAACGAGGTGGACTTTTTCCTCAGCATGAAAACCGAATATGGTTATGGCCACGGGATCACATGCCCGACCAACGATCACCGGGCCATGTTCCAGGCCGGTCCAACCCCCATGGCTGCCTGGGCCAACTCGGCCAACTGTGCCATGATGGCAGAAGCGTGCCAGCTTCTGGGAAACTCCAATTTGGAGTCTTACTACACCACCGAGGCAGTAGAGGCTTTCAAACATGCCGAATCACTGGAAGACCAACAGCTGGATACCCGCCAGGGAATTGGAGATGAGGCTATGACAGGAAGGGATTTCAGGATGATGGCCGCTGCCTTTCTTTATAACGTGACCGGTGACAGGCGCTGGGAAGATATCATGGCCGAAGACAGTTATGCCAAAGAAGGTGTTACAAGTCTGGACCGCGGGCGCCGCGGACAGCAGATCTGGGGAAGCGCCGCTTACCTCTTCACGTCAAAGGAACAGCACTATCCGGAGCTGGCAGATAACATGAAAGCTTCCATCCTGGACCAGGTAGAAAATGAATACCTGCCCAGGATTGACGAGCGGCCCTCGCGTCGTTGTACCAACAATAAAAGTTGGGTAACGGCTCAGAACCTGCACCTGGTCATTCTGGCCCATGCACTGAGCAATGATGAGGCCAAAAAAGCTGCATACGAGAGAGCAATGCTGCTGGAAGCTGACTGGAGCCTGGGACGCAATCCCGGGAATATCGTGGAAATGACCGGGCTGGGCCAGCGCCATATCGTGAATTGCTATACCACGGGACAAAACGACGGAACCCCCGGTTTACATCCCGGACAGACCCCCTATAACAACCTGGGGAACTGGGGTGGCACGGCCAATGGCAGCCACCCGGAATGGTTCACCGAACGCTGTTACCCGGACTGGGAAGAAAGCGGATGGCCCCGCCAGGATGCGCATTTCAATTCCAGGTATGCATGGGCGAACGGGGAGTTTACACCGCGTCAGACAATGAGGGGAAAACTTCTGCTTTATGCCTACCTTCAGAGCATATATGATTAATAGAGTGCACCTTTTAAAGATTCGGCATGGCTGTGGTAGAGCATAAACCAATCTTTTCCGTCAGGGGACCTGGCAATGGAATTGTGACCGGGACCCGATACACCCGATTCAATCTCTTTAGAAAGGATGGGATTCTGTTCCGCTCTGGTCCGGAATCAGGTGCTCCCTTTGCCCCGGGATGGGGTGCTCCCGAATTATGACGCCTATAATGACCCCCTTAAACGAGTAAACCCCTGCA
>JAHEEC010000011.1:0-26623 GCA_024640885.1 Bacteroidota bacterium
TCCGGCCCGGGGGCAATTCGTCGATCACCGAAGTATCCAGGTCCCCGTACAGGGTCATGGCCAGGGTCCTGGGGATTGGGGTGGCAGTCATCACCAGCACATGGGGGAGCACATCGGCCTTACTCCAGAGCCGGGCACGCTGGGCAACCCCGAACCGGTGCTGTTCATCGATCACCACTAGCCCCAGGTTGTTAAACTGTACCACATCTTCGATGAGTGCATGGGTGCCGATGAGGATATGCAGTGACCCGTCCAGCAGCCCCGCATGGAGGGGTTCCCGGTCAGCCTTTTTGGTGGATCCGGTCAGCAGGCTTACCTGGACATCCATGCCATCCAGGAATTTGCTGATGCTCTGGTAATGTTGCTGGGCCAGGATCTCGGTGGGGGCCATGATGCATGTCTGGAACCCGTTGTCAATGGCGATCAGCATGGACATAAGGGCCACCAGGGTCTTCCCGCTGCCCACGTCCCCCTGCAACAGCCGGTTCATCTGGCGTCCTGACCCCATATCCCTTCGGATCTCCTTCATCACCCTTTTCTGGGCACCGGTGAGTTCAAAGGGGATGTGGTCCCTGTAAAATGTATTGAAGGTTTCTCCCACCTTCTCGAACACATTGCCCCTGAACCGCCTGTTTCGTTCAGTTTTTCCCTGGAGGATATTCAGCTGGATATAGAACAACTCTTCGAACTTCAGCCGCAATTCTGCCTTTTTATACTGGTCCGGTGTATCGGGAAAATGGATCTGACGCATGGCCGTATCCAGGTTTACCAGTTTCAGCTTCTGAAGAAGCCATGCGGGGAGGGTCTCCTCGAACTTTGCGGGCAGGTTCTTTACCAGGTTGGCCATCAGTTTGCTGATGGCCTTTGAGGTGAGATACTGGTCCTTCAGCTTTTCGGTGGTGGAGTAAACCGCCTGTAGTTTTGAGGTGACCGCGTGTTTTTTTTCCGGATCCTCCAGCTCCGGGTGAACCACATTCAGTTTTCTTTGATAGACCGTGGCTTTCCCGAATACCACCAGCTCTTTCCCCACGGGGTAGTTCTCAGGGATCCATTTGGCTCCCCGGAACCACACCAGCTGAATGTGGCCGCTGCCATCGGTAAAGTCGGCAACCAGCCTTTTTCCCTTGCCTTTTCCGATGGATGCATATCCTTCGATGCGACCCCTGATCTGGATATAGGGCATGTCGGAGGTCACTTCGGAGATCCTGTAGAACCTGCTCCGGTCCACGT
This sequence comes from Bacteroidota bacterium, assembly GCA_024640885.1. GTDB lineage: Bacteria > Bacteroidota > Bacteroidia > Bacteroidales. The sequence goes on from JAHEEC010000011.1 coordinate 1,231, forward strand.
ACCTGAATGGGTAACAGGTGATCAGATCCTCAAATGTATTGATCCTGAGCTCCTCTCTCAGCAGGTCGGCCCGTTTGGGCCCCACTCCGGGGAGGAACTGGATATCCTGCTGTAAATATTGTTGCATGCGTGGAGCAATTTATGTAAAATTAGCATTTTGCACGAATGCATATAAATGGGCTGGCGAATCCTTAAATTCATTGAGCACCTTTTTTACCGGCGGCACCGGCACGGGAGGGGAATCCATTCACCTTACCTTTTTGATCTGGTCCACGGTGCGATTTTTAACGCAAAGCGGATTGCGGTCCCTGAGGGGATAAGAACCATTCATCACTCGCTGTTAAAGGACCCGACACTGATCCCGGCCCTCTCCGTCGGGCAGGAATCAAAGGTGGACAGGGCAGGGAACCGTTCGGTGGCTTCCTTTGCACGGGGCTCTTCAGTATCACCTAAGTACGGGGCGCTGCTCTTCAGGGTCAGCCGGTGGTTCCAGCCTGAGATGGTCATTGAACTGGGCACCGGGCTGGGCATATCCACCCTTTATCTTTCTGCCGGATCTCCAGGGATCCCGTTGCATACCCTTGAGGGGAATCCCCACAGGGCGGAATTTTCTGAAAAGCTGATTAAACGATCCGGATTGAAAGGAGTCAAAGTACATCGAGGCGCGTTTGAGGAGTTACTGCCGGAACTGGAACATGACCTGAAGGGGAGGTACCTGGCCTTTATGGACGGGAACCACAGCTATGAACCAACCCTCAGATACATGAGAACCCTCCTGGGAATAGCAGGGGAGGAGGCACTGGTAATTTTGGATGATATCCACTGGTCCAGGGAAATGCACCGGGCCTGGAAGGAGGTTTGTTCATGGCCCGAAACGAGGGTAAGTGTGGATCTGTTTCATATGGGTATTCTGCTGTTGCGCAGGGACCTTCAAAAAGCCCGGGTGAAAATTAAGTTTTAAGCTTTTTATAGAATAATTCTAGACGATATTGCTTACTTTCGTATACAATTCAATCTTATGGAGACAATCATCAACCTGGATAAACTGGTAAAAAACTACTACATAGGCTCCATCACGGTGGAGGCATTGAGGTCAGTGGACATTGAGATTAAAACAAATGAGTATGTGGCCATCATGGGACCATCGGGATCCGGTAAATCGACCCTCATGAACCTGGTGGGTTGCCTGGATACACCCACCAGCGGCAGTTATGTACTCAATGGCACCGATGTGAGCAAGATGGATGACAACCGCCTGGCTGAGATCAGGAACCGGGAAATCGGTTTTATCTTCCAGACCTTCAACCTGCTGCCAAGGTACACCGCCCTTGAGAATGTGACCCTGCCCCTGGTCTACGCCGGGTTCAATAAAACCGACCGGGTCACCAGGGCCAAGCATGTGCTGGGTGAAGTAGGGCTTTCGGACAGGATGGATCACAAGCCCAATGAATTATCTGGGGGCCAGAGGCAGCGTGTAGCCGTGGCCAGGGCCCTGGTAAACAATCCTTCAATTATCCTTGCCGATGAACCAACCGGGAACCTGGATTCCAAAACCTCCATCGACATCATGAAACTCTTCGGGGTGATTCACTCCATGGGCAATACCATCATCCTGGTGACCCACGAAGAATCCATCGCAAGGTATGCCCACCGCATCATCCGCCTTCTGGATGGAAAGATCGATAAGATCGAGATCAACAAAAATCCGGACAAATAGGCATGGATGATCAAAAAATCAGGAATTTACACAAAAGGCGGGGACAAAGGTGAGACCTCCCTCATCGGGGGGAGGAGGGTGTCTAAATTTCATCCTCAGATCGAAGCATACGGATGCGTGGATGAGCTCATGGCCCATACCTCCATGTTGAGGGACCTGTTGAAGGATGCCGGACTCAGAGAGGATCTTCTTACCATTCTTGACATCGAGATGGCAACGGCATCAATGCTTGCCTTTGATGGTGCTGAGTTGCCCCCCAATCTGCCCCGGGTTCGGGGCGAGCATGTCTCTTTCCTGGAAGAGAGGATCGACCGGATGGACGCTTCACTTGAACCCCTGAGGTCCTTTGTGATCCCCGGGGGGCATCCGGCAGTCTCCCAGGCCCATATCGCACGAACGGTGTGCCGAAGGACCGAACGCGCCATTCTCAGGCTCACAGATGAGGTACCGGTAGATGATTCAATTGTCCGTTTCTATAACAGGTTGTCCGATTATTTCTTCGTGATATCAAGGAAAATTGCCAGCCTGATGGGGGTTGAACAGGTGCCCTGGAAAAGCATGTTGTAGAAATTAATTTTTTTTTTAAATTTGCCGCACTTAAAAGGCAGCTATTTGTATTCACAAATTTTCTACATCGATGTACTGGACACTGGAATTAGCCTCTAAACTTGAAGATGCTCCCTGGCCTGCGACCAAAGAGGAATTAATCGACTTTGCCATAAGATCGGGGGCACCAATGGAGGTAATTGAAAATTTGCAAGAGATTGAGGATGAGGGTGATGTATACGAGAGTATTGAAGATATCTGGCCTGACTATCCAAGCAAAGATGATTTTTTCTTCAATGAAGATGAATACTAAGGAGCGTCACGCTCCTTTTTTTATTTCCATTTAAATACATCCTGCCAGGAAAGAGGCCGCCACTGTTCCACCCATTTGAAATCACTCAGCTTCGATTGTTCCGACGGAAACATCTCCAACGGAAAGTATGTTCCTTTGGGCTTGGTCATGTAATTTACCCTGGAAATTTTATTATCCACAAGAAAAATGGTCAGGTTGGTGCATTCGGTCTTGTTGGCCCCCACAATCACATCCCTGTCCTCGGCATAGTAGATGGTCTGCCCGTTTCCCGTCACTTCAATTTTTGACAGTTTGTTGCGGGTAAAGAATCCGGTCATCCCTTTCCCCCGCATCTGATCGAATTTTACCGAATCTTTTTGTGAGGCCACCATTGCGATGCCCGAGAGGTACATCCGGTGTAATTGTTTGTTTGCCATCACCACCCGGATCTGATTGGCCGTAAGCTGATTTTCCTCCGACCATAAAACAGGTTCACCAAAGAAATCAAAGGCGCTGTCCGCTTCCATATAAACCAGCGAATCGCACATCACCTGGATATCGGTCCGGTAGATCTTCACATGATAATAGGCTTTCAGGATCCTTTTATCCTCGACTTTCGGGTCCTTAATTGACCGAAGGGTGTCGGCATGCACCCACATGGTGTCTGCTCCATCCACCTGGATCATCAGCGCACTGTCTGTGACCATCGCATAATCCCGGTCACTGTAATAGAGTCCATAATTCCCCTTCAGCGTCATGTTTTCTGAAGTATCGATCAGCTCCACATTGGCACTGGCCCATCCGAAACCCGCACTCTCTTCATAATAAAGCGTATCCCCCTTCAGGATCCTGCCTTCTTCCTCAAGGTAAGCATGGTCGGTTACAAATGAGATATCCTGCCGGGTGTCATACCATCCATTTTCACAATAGATGTAACGCTCCTGGTTGAATATCCTGGTGGGTCCGCTGAAGTATGAGATCTCGGATCCCGTATCATATCTCAGGCTGTCGGTGTAGATGGTGTAATCCGGATTGGTGATCACCACACTGTCCATGAAGTAAAAGATCTCCGAATCGATCAGAAATCTTCCTCTTCCGCTGGTCAGCCTGCTATCCTCCTGGGTGAGGATCCCCCATCCCATATAATAAGCCACACCTTTTGCACGGTTGTAGTTGAGGGAGTCGGTAAGCAGGGTAATATCCTTGTTCACCAGCTTGACATTTTTCCTCACTTTTGCAAGTTTGAGGTTGCCATCATAAAACATCAGGTCACCCGTCAGGGTCAGGGTATCGCCCTGCACAATCTTTACATGGCTAAAGGCGTCCACAGAACCGGTGGCCGGATAAAAATAGGCCGAATCACAGGACATAACCACATCCTCATGCTGGAGCTGTACATCCCCGATCAGTTTTCTTGCATCCTTTCCGATTCTCACATCGAATGCAGTCAGCTCTGCGTTCATGATTGTAAGCTTGGTAACCCGCTGTCCACTGGCAAGGGTGGTGAGGAGCAACATGCATGGCATAAGCAGGCACAGGTAAAGTAAGCGCTTATGCCGGGAAGTGATCATTTCTGGCTGGTCTGCTGGCCTAAGAGGGAGCAACCCCTGAAAGAGGAATCCACCCTGATATAGGTTGACTCCTTTTTGCTGGCGTACCACTCATTCATCACCTCATTGTTCTTGAATTGCAGTGCCATGTTCTGCAGGAGCAGGTAATCCTGCTTCAGGTTGGCACGGTGGGGTTCGGTCCTGGCCCTCAGATAGATGAGCTTATAACATGGCTTACCCTTCTGATCTGTGGTTTCATAGGGTTCCGACAGCTCCCCGACCTGCATGTTCCGGATCATATAGTAGTCCTTGGTGGGAAGCTGGTCCAGCTCAAAGGTTGCCGCCATGGAGCGCGGGTTCACAATGAGACCGCCGTTCACGCTTGTATTGTCATCTTCAGAAAACCTTTTTGCGGCCAGGTCAAATCTCATGGAATCATTTTCGATCAGGGATTTCAAACTGTCCAGTTTATAGATCGCTTTTTGCTTGGCATTTGCATCCGCCTTCGGGTTCATCAGGATGTGCCTGGTATTTGCCCGGTCTCCGCGCCGTTCGATCATCTGTATGATATGGAACCCAAAGGCACTTTCAACGATCTTGGATACCTGCCCCGGTTTCAGGGCCCAGGCTGTGGTGGCATACTCCTTGTCAAGCTCACTTCGCATCATAAATCCAATTTCTCCCCGGCGGGCAGCCTCGGGTGCTTCTGAATAGAGGATAGCCAGTGTGCCGAAATCTTCGCCTTCCTGCACCCTCCTCCTGAGGTCAAGAAGCCGCTCTTTAACCTGGAAGATGGCTTCTTCACTGTAAAAAGGATAGGCAACGATCTGCGCAAGTTCTACCTCTGTATTGATGTACGGGATGCTGTCGGGATGCATCGCCCGGTAAAAGCTCTTCACATCCGATGGGGTGGTGGAGACATCGGCAGTAATGGATTTCCTCACTTCGTCGGTGATCATCTGTTCCCTGATGGCTTCCCTCAGGTCATCCTTGATGTCAAATATGGACTTGTTGAAATAGTCCTCCATTTCCTCTTCGCTTCCAAACTGAGCGACAAAATAATCCAACCTTGATTCCATCTGCATCTCCACCATATCCGGTCCCACCTCCACGCTGTCAATCTTTGCCTGGGCCATCAATAATTTCTGCTCCACGAACTGGTTGAATATCTGGCAGCGTGCATCGGGATCCATGTACATTCCAGACATCTTCATCTGCAGGTACTGCTGTTCAATATCCGACTGGAGCACGTTGAAATCCCCCACCACTGCCACTACCCGGTCAATGACCAAAGGTTGTCCGGTTGCCTGGAGGGCCATGAGGACCCCCAATGCCATGTATGCGATTCTTTTCACCATTTCTTAACGATAAATTTCAAATTGATTGCGGCTGACTCCATCATTGTACACCCTTTGCTCAAGGTCCTGGAAGAACTCGATCTTCCGCTTGTTTAAGATAATATTCGTAATGTCCTCGGTGACCATCTCGATAGGGGCCACTTCGCCTTCCGGCAGATGCGCTGCCACATGAAGAAAGTACCTGTAATTTGCATCTGTGGTCTCTATGTCCCGGTTGTAACTGAGGTACCTGGAAGGGTCAGAGATCTGCATGGGGAGCTGCACCTTGATGGACGAGAAATAGATCCAGGAGTTGTTGAAATCACTGTATTTATCAGCATAACTGATGCAGTATTTCTCAATCTGGTCAAGATCATCCTCACCGTTTGACCTGGACCACCTCCTCAACTCATCGGTCCGCGGTGCCGAAAGGGGGACCTTGATAAATGTTCCCCTGATCACATCCTCTCCCAGGATGAAGTTGCTGATGTTCTCCTGGTAATAGGATTGCACCTCTTCACCTGAAACAACGGTGTCCATTTTTTGCTGGAGGAGTTTCTGCCTGTATGAGTAGATCAACAGGGAGCGCCGGTACTCGGCAATCTGCTTCTCGAAATCCTTCTGTTCTTCTGTCAAGGCCTGTTCGGCCCTGTGCAACATGAGCTGATCCTTCACCCAGGTATCGATGTACCGCTTGGCCAGTACGATGCTGTCCTGAAGGGTGGTCCCTTCGGGGAGGGCATGGCTGATATCCGAAGGATAGAGGTATTGCTCAATTACCCTGGCCACAGGCTCTTCATGGTTATTGCCCTCAAAAAGGGAACATCCGTGTCCAAGCAGGACGAAAGCCCATATGACAACGAGGCTTCGGTTCATTTTTATGGTTTAATCCCTGAGAGAAGGGTATTGTCCACCTTCACAGGATATTTTTGCCTGAGCAATTTGATCCATTCAGCTTCCAGGTAATTCTGGTAATCCGAGGTGATCTGACCCCTGGCTTGATCCAGCTGTTTTGGTTCGGGCGCTCTTTTTCCTTTTAAAATTACAAAACTGTTCAGCCCGTCTTTCTCCGAAACCGGACCCAGTCCCGGCTGACCGTTCATGGCATCCACAAGATCATTTTCCCCTTTCTCTACCAGGAGGTGCTCCAGGGAGATGCAGGGCACCGTATCATTGGCACAATAAGCTTCATTCAAAGCTGCCTCATCAAGCTTTCCTTTGAGGATTTTCTTATAAGCTTTCCTTACACCAGCAAGGTCTGCATCCTTTCCACATGCAATCACCAATGCATCATTCCGCTCCGGCCACATATAGTTATCCTCATGTTCGCGATGGTAAGCCATCAACCCCAGGGTATCCGATACCGCTTTGGACCATACGGTCTGATCCATAATGTCAAAGAGCAGGATCCCATCGTGGTATTCCTGGTATATGTACCTGAATTCGGGATATTTTTCAGAAAGCTTTGATTCTTCATACTCCATCACCTTTTCCTGTACGAACTGGTCATAGAGCATCTCCACATAATTGTGAGGATCCCTTGATTTTCCTGTGCTCTGTGAGGTTTCCAGGTAAACTACAAAATCACCTGCAGGGTATAAAAGATCACCGATCTTCATCAGCGGAGTTGCATCCTTTTCCAGCGCTCCCCCATCCCAGTTCCCCACGAGCAGCGTGGAGTCCACGGAGGCATAGACAGACTCCAGTGCCCCCGGGAATTCAGTGAACCCATGTGCCTCCTTGAGCTTGGAGATATACCTCTCGGTATAGTGCTTCCCCCGGTCCCCCCGGTTGATTTTCTCCTGCAATTCGGGTTCCATCTCCTCGTAGGTTCCAATTCCCTTTTTATCAAGCAGCTTGATAATGTGCCATCCATAAGAGGATTTGATGGGTTTTGTATAATTGCCACTCTCTTCGATGCTGAAACAGGCATCCTCAAACTCGGGGATCATCCGGCCTGTCCCGAACCACGGGATCTCCCCACCGTTCCGTGCCGAGCTTGGATCTTCCGAATGAAGCGTTGCCAGGTGGGAAAAATCCTCACCCAACTGAAGGCTGTCGTATATGAACTGAACTTTCTCATAGGCCTCTTTTCTCTCGGCCTCGCTCATTCCATCAGGGGTTCTTACAAATATATGGGCCACTTTGACCTGGCCCCTGGCCGGCCTCCTGTCATTGACCTTCAGGATATGGAACCCATAATTGGATCTGAATGGCATGCTGATTCCACCCACCGGGGTATTGAATGCCATAGATTCGAAGGGATAGATCATGGAAAAGACTGTAAAATATCCCAGGTTTCCACCATTTCTTTGTACCGATGCATCATCGGAGGTTGCCCTGGCCACTGTTTCAAAATCTTCTCCCTTCACGATGCGGTCCCTGATCTCGATAATTTTTTTGAAAGCTGCCAGGGTATCGTCCGGCGTGGGATTGGGTGGCAGCTTAATGAGTATATGGCTGGCATTGATATCCAGTTGTGCCCGCTCATAGGCTTCGTGCATCATCTCCAGCTTGGCCTCATCGTCGGTCAGGTAGGGTTTGGCAAGTTGTTTTCGATACCCTTCAAGTTCATTGATGAATTTGGCCGTGGTATCCAATCCGAGGGATTCGGCCTCCTTTACTTTCAGCTTGAAGTTTATAAAAAGTTCCAGATACTCCTCAGGGGTCTGCCTGTTCAGGGATGATTCAGTGTTATTTTTGCGGTATATTCTTTCAAATTCTTCAACGGTTACCTGTTCATCTGCCACGGAAAGAAGCACAGGCGAATTCTGGCTGTACAGCCCTGAAACGACCATGGCCATCAGGACCATTGAGAGAATACTTTTTTTAATCATAAGAAATTAATTTAATGTAAAACGATCTTCAGTATCATATATTATCTGCTGTAGTTGGGTGCCTCCCTTGTAATGGTCACATCATGCGGGTGACTCTCCTGGATCCCAGCGTTGGTGATCCTTACAAATCTAGCTTTCTGCAGTGCAGGAATATCCCTGGCACCACAGTAGCCCATGCCTGCCCGCAATCCGCCGACCATCTGATAAATCACCTCGGTCAGGCTTCCTTTAAACGGGACCCTTGCGGCGATCCCTTCGGGTACCAGTTTTTTTATGTCATCCTCCACATCCTGGAAATACCGGTCCTTGGATCCATGCTGCATGGCCTCCAGTGAGCCCATTCCACGGTAGCTTTTGTACTTTCTCCCGTTGTAGATGATGGTTTCACCAGGTGACTCTTCCACCCCTGCAAAAAGCGAGCCTGCCATGATTGAGCTTGCCCCTGCAGCAAGTGCTTTTACCATGTCGCCCGAATAACGGATGCCACCATCGGCGATGACCGGGATCCCTGATCCTTCGATTGCACTGGCCACATCATAGATTGCACTTAACTGGGGGACTCCCACTCCCGCGATGACCCGGGTGGTGCAGATGGATCCTGGTCCCACGCCCACTTTAATCCCATCGGCCCCTGCATCCACAAGAGCCTTTGCAGCCTCAGCGGTTCCCACATTCCCAACCACCACCTCAAGCTGGCCAAACTTGGCCTTGACCTTTTTAAGGCTCTCAATTACAGCCTTCGAATGCCCGTGGGCCGTATCGATCACAATGGCATCCACGCCGGCCTCTTCAAGGGCTGCCACCCTTTCAAGGATATCGGCGGTAACCCCCACAGCAGCTGCTACCCGGAGCCTCCCACGGCTATCCTTGCATGAATTGGGTCTGTCTTTTGATTTGGTAATGTCTTTGTAGGTGATCAGTCCGATCAGTTTGTGATCACTATCCACCACAGGTAGTTTTTCAATCTTGTGCGCCTGAAGGATCTTTGCTGCTTCAGAAAGGTCGGTCTTGCGGGTGGTGGTGATGATGTTTTTGGTGGTCATGACCTCTTCAATGGCCCTGCCCATATCCTGCTGGAACCGGAGGTCCCGGTTGGTTACGATACCGATCAGGACATTATTTTTGTCCACCACCGGGATCCCCCCGATCTTATAATCCCTCATGAGGTTCAGGGCGTCATTCACGGTCCCCTCCTTCCGGATGGTGATCGGTTCATGGATCATCACGCTTTCTGCTCTTTTCACCCTTCTCACCTGCTGGGCCTGCTCTTCCAATGTCATGTTCTTATGGATCACCCCGATCCCTCCTTCCCTTGCAATGGTAATGGCCAGTTGCTCCTCTGTGACCGTATCCATCGCTGCCGAGACGATGGGAGTGTTTAATAGGATATTTCTTGAGAAGCTCGATTTAATGTTCACTTCTCTTGGAAGGACTTCCGAATATGCCGGAAGCAGCAACACGTCATCGAAGGTAAGTCCTTCGGAAGCTATTTTATCCTGTACGAACGACATTGTATGAGATTTTGGTTAATTTTAAATGTGGCAAAATTACAAAAAAAAAGATTAGCTGATCTTGAAGAAATCAGGCAAGTCTTAACCCGCTACTGGGGCCACTCAGAATTCCGTCCACTCCAGGAAGAAATTATCCAATCTGTGTTGCAGGAAAAGGATACCCTGGCACTCATGCCCACCGGAGGTGGCAAGTCAATCACTTTCCAGGTTCCATCACTGGTGATGGATGGGATCTGTCTTGTGATCACTCCCCTGATCGCCCTGATGAAGGACCAGGTGGACCAGTTGACCCGGAGGAAAATAAAGGCGGTGGCCATTCATTCCGGAATGACCAGGCACGAAATTGATGTGACGCTTGATAATTGCATCTTCGGGGATTTCAAGTTTCTGTATCTCTCTCCCGAGCGGCTGGCCACAGATATCTTCCAGGTGCGGGTAAGGCAGATGAACGTGAACCTGATCGCGGTGGATGAGGCTCACTGTATCTCACAGTGGGGATATGATTTCAGACCCTCCTACCTGGAGATCAGTGCACTGAGGGAGATCCTCGAGGGTGTCCCCGTACTGGCCCTGACGGCCACGGCTACCCCTGAAGTGTGTGAGGATATACAGGAGCGGTTGTCATTTCGTGAAAAGAACCTGCTGCAGATGAGCTTTGACAGGGAAAACCTGACCTACCTGGTCAGGCCCACCGAGGATAAGATCAGGGAGCTGACAGCCATTGTAAAAAAATTGAAAGGAAGCGGCATTGTCTACACAAGGAACAGGAGAAGGAGCCGCGAAATATCCCAGCTTTTAAACGAGGGCGGGGTGACAGCCGATTTTTATCATGCCGGCCTGAAGCAGGGGATCAGGGATGAACGGCAGCAGGGCTGGACCAGGAACAGGTTCAGGGTGATGGTCGCGACCAATGCTTTCGGCATGGGAATAGATAAACCCGATGTACGTTTTGTGATCCACCTGGAGATACCCGACGGCCCCGAGGCCTATTTCCAGGAGGCGGGAAGGGCAGGCAGAGATGGGAAAAAATCCTGGGCGATCCTGCTTTACACTCCTTCCGACAAAAGATTGATCGAGCAGCGAATCGAGGTCAATTTTCCCGGGATCCCCAAGATCCGGGAAGTATACAAGGCTCTGTGCAACTACCTGCAGGTGCCCCTAGGAAGCGGTAAAGGACAGCAGTATGATTTTGAAATGGGTGAATTCCTTCACAGGTACAGGCTCAACGCAATGGTGGCCCACAGCGCACTGAATATTCTTTCCAGGGAGGGGTATCTTACCTTGACCGAATCTTTTCACAATCCGTCCCGGATCAAGTTCCTGGTGGAGCGGGAGGGTCTCTACAGCTTCCAGGTCAGCCATTCGGATTTCGATGGTTTCATCAAGCTGTTGCTCAGGTCTTACAGCGGCCTCTTTACACAATATGTGAAGGTGGACGAAACCTTCCTTGCGAGGCGGTCGGGAATTCCCATGGAAAGGGTCTGCAGTTACCTCACCACCCTTTCATCCCGCCAGATCATCAATTATATTCCCAGGAAAGAGATTCCTGTGGTCACTTTCATGGAGGAGCGGCTGGAGGAGAAAAACCTGCTGATCTCCCCCGAAAGGTACCATTTCAGGAGAACACGTTATGAATACCGGATCAGGGAGATGCTGCGATATGCCTCGTCGGAATCACTCTGCAGAAACCAGTTCCTGCTGAGCTATTTTGGTCAGCTTGATACCCCCCGGTGCGGGAGATGCGATGTTTGCAGGGCCGGAGACCGGATGGACCCGGGAAGCAAAGAATCCAGGATGATCAGGGAAAAGATCGAAGAGCTCCTCTCCCATGACGACAGGACACTGGGGGAGATTTTGCATGATTCAGGTTTCGAAGCGGAAAAGCTACTCCCCGTGCTCCAGTGGATGGTGGAGCAGGAGGAGGTTCAGCGGGAAAAGAATTTGAAGCTCCGGTGGAAGGGATCCCGCTCCTGATTTGATCTATTTGACTATCTTTGCCCCATGCAAGATGAAATGAGTGATCTTCATAATTATGTGTATTCCAGTGAAATGGTGGAGTTTGTCAGCCGCTCCAACGCGTTCTGCCTCTACCTTGAGCAGCTGAAAGAGGAGGATGGAAAAGGTTTCATTGAAGATTCCGTGAAACACCTTTCGGGAGTCTACTCCACTGTAGTAAACCTGGAAACAAGGGAACCCATTTACGATGCCCTGGGTGACCCAACCGTGAGCGAACAGGATTGGTCCAGGGTCTACCAGGGGATCTCCGTGCTCCTCGGGGCCCACAACGACATTCTGCGCCAGGCCGAGGATGATGAATTCGACCGGGCCGAGTTGGTGACCCACACCATTTCAGAGGATATGGCCGATGTGTACCAGGAGCTCAGGGATTTTTCCACCACCTACAGCAGGGGACTTGAGGAGTTGATGCACGATGCGGCATGGGAGGTGAAGGAGCGTTTTGCGGAACATTGGGGAAAGAAATTGTTGAGATCGCTGATGGCGCTTCATGAATTATACATACAGGGGATTGACCCTACTGAGAAAGAGTAATGTTTCAAAGCGAGATAACCAAAGAAGAAGTGGCCGATCTGGACCTGATCCAGTATGAGGGCCCCATCATGGTCATTGATTCCATGGAAGCATTTGACCGGGAGATCGGTCAGATCAACAAACACAGGATCCTGGGATTCGATACAGAATCCAGGCCTTCATTTAAAAAGGGGAAGTCATATCCCACCGCGCTCATACAGCTCTCCTCGGAACAAAGGGCATGGCTTCTCCGGGTGAGCCGGATCGGTTACCCGAAGAGGCTGGTTGAACTGCTTGCCAACCCGGATAAACTGAAGGTGGGACTGGGGCTCAATGACGACCTCCGAAGGATGCGGTCCGATTTCCAGTTTGAACCCGGCGGCTTCCTGGATCTGCAGCAGTATGTGACTGCCTTCCGGATCGAGGAGAAAGGATTGAAAAAGTTGAGCGGAATCGTGCTGGGCCGGCGCATCTCAAAATCCCAGCAGGTATCCAACTGGGATTCAGACCTTCTGACTGAAGCGCAGCTCAGGTACGCTGCCACCGATGCATGGATCTGCCTGGAGATTTACAATACCCTGAAAAATTCAATATCGAACTCCCATGGCTGACCGCACCAGAATTGTATTAAAATCAGGGAAGGATCAATCCCTCAGGAGGTTCCATCCATGGATCTTTTCGGGCGCCATCAAAAAGATTTACGGTCCAGCCAGGGAGGGGGAGGTGGTTGATCTCTACGACAACAAGGATGAATGGCTCGCCTTCGGGCATTACCAGGATGGCTCCATCGCAGTGAGGGTACTCAGTTTTGACCAGGGGGAGGTGGATGCCCAATTCTGGGAAGGGAAAATTTCCAATGCCTGGAGGCTGAGAGAAAAATTGGGACTGGTCTCCTCACCCGATACCAATGTGTTCCGGTGGATCAATGCGGAAGGGGACGGTTTGCCCGGATTGATCGTGGATTATTATGCGGGTACAGTGGTGATCCAGATGCACTCCATCGGGATGTACCGGAACCTGGAAACCATCAAGGAATCATTAATGAGCACCGCAGGTGCGAAGGTTCACACCATCTATCACAAGAGTGAATCGACCCTGCCTGAAAAGCCCGGAATAACCGAACGCTCGGGATTCCTCCTGGGTGACCAGGATAGGGGTGAGGTCCTAGAACATGGATACAGGTTCAATGTGAACTGGAAGGAGGGCCAGAAAACAGGGTTTTTTATCGACCAACGGGATCACAGGAAGCTAGTCGAACAGTGGTCCGACGGACGAAGGGTTCTGAATATGTTCGGGTATACTGGCGGTTTCAGCGTCTACGCACTGGGTGGTAATGCCAGCCTTGTGCATACGGTGGATAGCTCGGGAAAGGCCATAGACCTTACCCGGGAACACATGGAGCTGAATTTCCCCGGTGATCCCAGGCATGAAGCATTCGCCAGGGATGCCTTCGGTTTTATGAAGGAGATCAAGGATAAATATGACCTGATCATCCTGGATCCGCCGGCCTTTGCCAAGCACCAGAATGTGCTGAACAATGCCCTGCAGGGTTACAAGAGGTTAAACCAGGTGGCCTTGGAACAGATTGCACCCGGCGGGATCCTTTTCACTTTCAGCTGTTCGCAGGCAGTAAGCAGGGAGAATTTTCGAAAATCGGTATTTGCCGCTGCTGCCAATGCCCGACGCAGGGTGAGGATCCTGCATCAGCTTTCACAACCCCCCGATCACCCGGTGAGCATATTTCATCTGGAGGGAGAATACCTGAAAGGACTGGTGCTGGAGGTGGAGTAACATTTTCATGTCCCGTTCGTCTTATGATTATGTAAAACTTGATGATAACCCATTCACTAAGCAATACCAGCTATGAAAAAAGCAGCTTTTTTATTTGTAATCGTTTCTTTAACAGTTAGTTCCTGCTATATTGACGGCTGGAATAATGGCATTTCCGGCAATGGAAATGTAATTGAAGAAACCAGGGATGTGGCCGGATTCACCGGTGTTCAGGTAAGCGCAGGGATCGATGTCTACCTCTCCCAGGGGAGTGATTTTGAAGTCACCGTGGAGGCGGATGAAAACCTGATGGAGGTGATCCTTACCGAGTTAAAGGGGGATATGCTTGTCGTAAGGACCGACAGGACCAGCATCAGGAGTGCCAAGTCCAAAAAGGTGCACGTGACCCTTCCGGAATTAACCGAATTGAAGATCAGCAGTGCAGGCGATTGCGAGGGGCAAACGCCCTTTCAGTGTGATGAACTGAGACTTGACATCAGCAGTGCCGGAGACCTGTTACTGGAGGTGGAAGCAGATCGGATCAGGCTGGCAATCAGCTCCAGTGGTGATGCACGGATCTCAGGAACGGCCAATCTGCTGGATGCATCATTGAGCAGTGCAGGGGATTTGAATGCATTTGACCTGATCGCCAAAAAGGTGAATGTGGATGTATCCAGCGCCGGAGATGCAAAAGTACATGCCACCGAGGAGATCTCCATGGATGCTTCCAGTGCCGGGAACGTCTATTATACGGGTGATGCCAGGATCATCCACTCCAGCCGCTCAAGCGCAGGGGATATCATTAAAAGGTAGGATTAAGAAAAGGCTGATTTAACCCAGGTAGCTTTTCAGAATTTTGCTCCTGGTGGTATGCTTGAGCCTTTTGATGGCTTTCTCCTTGATTTGCCTGACCCGTTCCCTGGTGAGGTTAAATTCCTCCCCGATCTCCTCCAGGGTGTGTGGGTGCTTCCCGTTCAGACCGAAATAGAGACGAATGATGCTGGCCTCCCGGTAAGTAAGGGTGCTCAATGCACGTTCAATCTCCTTGCGCAATGAATCGTTGAGCAATCCCCGGTCAGGTGAAGGAGTTTCACCATTGAGCAATATGTCGTACATATTGCCGTCCTCGCCATCCTGAAGGGGGGCGTCCATGGAGACATGCCTCCCGGAGCTGCGGATGGCATCCTTCACATCCTCCGGTGCCAGTTCAAGGGTCTGTGCAATTTCCAGGACCGTAGGTTCACGCTCAAACTTTTGCTCCAGTTCCGCGAAGGTCTTATTGATCTTGTTGATGGAGCCAATTTTATTAAGGGGCAGTCGAACGATGCGGGCCTGCTCTGCCAGGGCTTGCAGGATCGATTGCCTGATCCACCACACCGCGTAACTGATAAACTTGAAACCACGGGTTTCGTCAAACCTCTGGGCCGCTTTGATGAGGCCCAGGTTTCCTTCATTAATCAAATCGGGAAGGCTCAATCCCTGGTTCTGGTATTGTTTGGAGACAGAGACCACGAAACGTAAATTTGCCTTGATCAGTTTTTCCATGGCCTCCCCGTCACCTTTCCGGATCCTTCTGGCCAGTTCAACCTCCTCTTCAGCAGTAATAAGGTCCACCTTCCCAATCTCATGAAGATACTTGTCAAGAGAGGGAGTCTCCCTGTTGGTGACCTGTTTGATTATCTTAAGCTGTCTCATAAGGTTTGACGGCTTTCCGTGGCAAAATGAACCTAAATATATATTATTTTTGGAAGTTCACCATAATTCTTTTACTTTTGCAGGAGAATTCCATTCTATCGAACGGTTGTTCCAATCTAATCTTATTCCTATACATTTGATTTACAGTTATCCCCTCTGGATTATTTTTTAATTACCTCATATTATATGTACGATATTCTTGAATTGAACAAAAAGCTTCTTGGCGAGTTGCGTGATATTGCTAAAGAACTTAAAATTAAGCGAGTAGAATCGTTTAAGAAGCAGGATCTGATTTATAAGATCCTGGATATCCAGGCCATTGTGGTATCCGAGAACAAAGCCACCAGGAAAGATAGTTCCCCAAAGGAGGGTCCCAAACAGGAGGGTCCCAGGATGGACAAGGGGGCTGAAGGTGCCGGAACTGACAAAAGAAAGAGACCGGGCCGGCCAAAGAAAGAGAAAAAGCAGGAGCAGAGAACAAGTGCTGCAACGGCTGAAGTAAAGAGCGAAACCAAAGAGTTTCCAAAAATCCAGGAGGAAAAGGCTGAGAGTGAAAAACCAGCAGCTTCCCGTGATGAGAAAAAGGTAAATAAAGAAGGTGGTCAAAGGAGTGAAGAAAGATCCCAGAGAAGGCCCTCGGGCGATCGGGGAGATCGCCAGGAGCAGCGCAGCGACCGTGGAGAACGCCCTGAGCCACGCGGAGATCGTGGGGATCGCCAGGAGCGTGGAGAACGGGGAGAACGCCAGGAGCGTGGAGAACGCGGAGAACGCGCCGAGCGGGGTGAAAGGGTTGAGAGAAATGGCCAGAAGAAGCCCTACGAGCGAAGGGAAGTGGATAAATATGATTTTGAAGGGCTGATTACCAATTCAGGAGTGCTTGAGATTATGCCTGATGGATACGGTTTTTTAAGGTCCTCTGACTACAATTACCTGAATTCCCCGGATGATATTTATGTCTCCCAGAGCCAGATCAAACTCTTTGGTCTGAAGACAGGGGACAATGTAACCGGTACTATCCGTCCGCCAAAGGAGGGTGAGAAGTATTTTCCCCTGATCAAGGTTGAGGAGATCAATGGCCGCAGTCCTGATTATATCAGGGATCGGGTACCCTTTGATTATCTGACACCCCTTTTCCCTGAGGAAAAATTTACACTGGTGGGGAATGGCCAGCATAACATGTCGGTAAGGGTGGTGGATATGTTTGCACCCATTGGCAAGGGCCAGCGGGGGTTGATCGTGGCCCAGCCCAAAACGGGAAAGACTGTGTTGCTGAAGGATGTGGCCAATGCCATTGCCGCCAACCATCCGGAGGTTTACATGATCGTCCTGCTCATCGATGAGCGTCCCGAAGAGGTGACTGACATGGCCAGGAATGTGAATGCCGAGGTTATATCCTCCACCTTTGATGAACCGGCTGAGCGCCATGTGCGGATTGCCAACATCGTACTTGAAAAGGCCAAACGCCTGGTTGAATGCGGACATGATGTGGTGATCCTGCTGGATTCCATCACAAGGCTTGCCAGGGCCTACAATACCATTTCACCTGCGTCGGGAAAAGTGTTGTCAGGCGGTGTGGATGCCAATGCGCTGCACAAACCCAAACGTTTCTTTGGTGCTGCCAGGAACATTGAGAACGGCGGATCCCTGACCATCCTGGCCACGGCCCTGACCGAGACCGGGTCCAAAATGGATGATGTGATCTTCGAAGAGTTCAAGGGAACAGGGAACATGGAGCTGCAACTCGACAGGAAGCTTTCCAACAAGAGGGTGTACCCCTCTGTGGATGTGAATCCTTCAAGCACAAGGAGGGAAGACCTGCTGCTTGACAAGCCCATGCTGGATAAAATATGGATTCTCAGGAATTACCTTTCAGACATGAATTCTGTGGAGGCCATGGAGTTCCTGCGTGACAGGATCAGCAAAACGGCCACCAACGAGGAGTTTCTGATCTCCATGAACAGCGACTGATCCTGCTGTAAAGCATTGTGAAAAGTGACGGAAACCCCGTCACTTTTTTCATTTATTTGTAATGAATTTATATTACGTTATTCCTATCACAATTGATCCTAAATTATTAATTTTGGTTGGCGCTTTTAGCGTTAGTTAATTAATTGTAATTTAAATACTTAAGCAAAATAACATGGCTAAAAAGAAGAAATTTTTAACATGTGACGGTAATTTCGCAGCAGCACATATTGCCTACATGTTCAGTGAGGTAGCCGCCATCTATCCCATCACCCCCTCCTCCAACATGGCTGAACATGTGGATGAATGGTCAGCCAATGGACGAAAGAATATTTTCGGAGAGACCGTCAAAGTGGCCGAAATGCAATCAGAGGCAGGTGCCGCCGGTGCCGTGCACGGTTCATTGCAAAGCGGTACCCTGACGTCCACTTTTACTGCTTCCCAGGGATTGTTGCTGATGATCCCCAATATGTACAAGATGTCCGGTGAACTGCTTCCTGCTGTTTTCCATGTTTCGGCCAGGAGTCTTGCAGCACAGGCACTCTCAATTTTTGGTGACCACAGCGACGTGATGTCCACAAGAAATACCGGATTTGCCATGCTTGCCACCGGTAGCGTACAGGAGGTCATGGACCTGGCCGGTGTGGCCCACCTTGCTGCAATCAGGACCAGGATTCCCTTCCTGCATTTTTTCGATGGTTTCCGCACCTCCCATGAGATCCAGAAGGTAGAGGTCCCGGATGCTGAAGCACTTGGCAAACTCCTCGATATGGATGCCCTGAAGGCTTTCAGGGATAACGCGTTGAACCCGGAGCATCCTGTCACCCGGGGTTTGGCACAGAATCCCGACATCTATTTCCAGGCCCGTGAAGCAGCCAATAAATATTACGAGGTGATCCCCGACGAGGTGGAATCATATATGCAGGAGATCAGTAAACTGACCGGGCGCGAGTACCATCCGTTTACATACTACGGGGCTCCCGATGCGGAGAATATCGTGATTGCCATGGGATCCATTACCGAAACCCTTAAAGAGGTGGTGGACTACCTGAATGAGAAAGGGGAAAAAGTGGGAGTGGTTTCGGTACACCTGTACCGGCCTTTCTCTGAGAAGTACTTTATGAAGGTGATGCCCGAATCGGTGAAACGCATCGCGGTGCTGGACCGGACCAAAGAACCCGGTGCCAACGGAGAACCCCTTTACCTCGATGTGAAGGATCTCTTCTACGGAAAGAAGAATGCCCCGGTGATCGTAGGCGGGAGGTACGGACTCTCCTCCAAGGATACGACCCCTTCCATGATGCTTTCCGTGTTTGAAAACCTGAAGATGAAGGAACCCAAGAACAGGTTCACCGTCGGGATCGTGGATGATGTCACCTTCACATCCCTTCCTGTACTGCCCGAGGTGTCCATGAGCAAGAAAGGAACCTTTGAGGGCAAGTTTTACGGACTTGGATCCGATGGTACGGTCGGGGCCAATAAGAACTCCATCATGATCATCGGGGAGACCACCGACAAATATTGCCAGGCCTATTTTGCATATGATTCAAAAAAATCGGGGGGGATCACCACATCCCACCTGCGTTTTGGCGACCGGCCCATCCGTTCCCCCTACCTGGTGGGCACACCGGATTTTGTGGCCTGCCATGTACCCTCGTACCTTGAAAAGTATGATATGCTGAGGGGGTTGAAGGATGGGGGTACCTTCCTGTTGAACTCAATCTGGGATGAACAGGAGACCGTAGAGCATCTGCCCAATCATTTCAAGAAATATATGGCCGATCACCACATCAATTTTTACATCATCAACGCCACCAAGCTGGCACAGGAGATCGGACTGGGGAACAGGACCAACACCATCATGCAATCGGCTTTCTTCAAGATTGCAGATATCATTCCCTATGACAAGGCTGTGGAAGCCATGCGGAAGTTTGTCATCAAGAGTTTTGGCAGAAAAGGCGAAGAGGTGGTGAACATGAACTTTGCCGCCGTTGAAAAGGGGGGAGCAGTGACCAGGATCGAGGTGCCAGCCCAGTGGTCAAAACTATCGGCAGAAAAGGCTAAGGACGACCGCGACATTCCTGATTTCATTAAAAACGTGGTTGAACCCATCAACAACCTGCAGGGGGATGATCTGCCGGTAAGTGCATTTTTGGGCCGCGAAGACGGCACCTTCCCATCCGGGACCGCACAGTATGAGAAAAGAGGGATTGCAGTGAATGTGCCTGAATGGGTATCCGAAAACTGTATCCAGTGCAACCAGTGTGCATATGTATGTCCCCACGCTGCCATTCGTCCATTCCTGATCGATGAAAAGGAGGCCAACGCCCTTCCTGACGGAGTTACCACCCTGGATGCAATTCCCAAGACTTTTGCAGGCTTGAAATTCAAGATCCAGGTCTCCGTGCTTGACTGTACCGGCTGCGGAAACTGTGCCGATGTGTGTCCTTCCAAGACCAAGGCGCTGGAAATGAAGCCGCTTGAAACGCAGCACGCTGAAATTCCTGTTTGGGACCATTTGATCAAGCACATTACCTATAAGGATCACCTGGTGGACAAAAAACAAAATGTGAAGAACAGCCAGTTTGCGCAACCGCTCTTCGAATTTTCGGGAGCATGTGCTGGATGCGGCGAGACACCCTACATTAAACTGATCACACAACTTTACGGGGACCAGATGATCGTTGCCAATGCAACCGGATGTTCCTCCATCTATGGCGGATCAGCTCCATCCACACCCTATTGCGCCAATGTGGACGGACAGGGTCCGGCCTGGGCCAACTCCCTGTTTGAGGACAATGCCGAGTATGGATTCGGACTGGCCACAGGAGTGAACAAGAACCGGGAGCGCATCCGCAACAGGATGAAGGCCACCATGGATGCGGTCAAACCGGCAACCAGGGAAGCATTTAACGCATGGATCGAATCCATGGAAAATATGGATGCTTCCAAAGCTGCCTCATCCGGTTTGCTTGAAGTGCTGAAGAAGGAGGATCATCCCGTGGCTGAAGAGATCACGGGCCTGAAACAGTACCTGGTCAAGAAGTCTGTGTGGATCTTCGGTGGGGACGGCTGGGCCTATGACATCGGGTATGGGGGGCTGGACCATGTGATCGCCTCGGGGGAGGATGTGAACATCCTGGTAATGGATACAGAAGTGTACTCAAATACCGGTGGACAAGCCTCCAAAGCAACACCTGTGGGTGCCGTGGCAAAGTTTGCCGCATCAGGGAAGAAAATCCGTAAGAAGGACCTGGGAATGATGGCCATGACCTATGGATATGTATATGTGGCCCAGGTCTCCATGGGAGCCAGCCAGTCGCAGTTCCTGAAAGCGGTCAGGGAAGCCGAGGCATACCACGGTCCCTCCATCATCATTGCATATGCACCTTGCATCAACCATGGCCTGAGATCTGGCATGGGCAAGGCCCAGAGCCAGGGAAAATTTGCAGTGGAGAGTGGCTACTGGCACCTGTACCGTTACAATCCTTTGTTGGAAGAAGAGGGAAAGAACCCGTTCATGCTTGACTCCAAGGAGCCCAAATGGGATCAGTTCCAGTCCTTCCTGAAATCGGAGGTGCGTTATACCTCCCTCCAGAAAGCGTTCCCGGCTGAAGCCGCGCACCTGTTTAAAGCTGCGCAAACCAATGCAAAATGGAGGTACAATAGCTATGTAAGGATGGCCAGCCTTGATTTTTCTCCCACAGTCTGATACCTTTCATTGTATAATTCCGGAAACCGCCTGCGTGAGTGGGCGGTTTTCTTTTTACCTTTGCAGGCAAATTTTGCGACTTGGGAAGAATAGTGGCCATTGATTATGGAACAAAGCGAACCGGGGTGGCGGTGACCGATCCTGAACAGATCATTGCAACGCCACTGGATACGGTGCCCACCCATGAATTGATGCTTTTCCTGGAAACCTATTTCAATGCAGAAAATGTGGATACCCTGGTGGTGGGACATCCCAGGAAAATGAACCATACCGATTCGGAACCGATGAAGCAGATCCGTTACTTTGTATCGGCTTTCAGGAAGCGGTTTGAATCCATATCAGTGGAATGGATGGATGAACGTTTTACCTCCAAAATGGCCCTAGAGGCCATGGTGGCCGGGGGAATGAAAAAATCGCAACGAAGGTTGAAGGGAAATGTGGATAAGGTGAGCGCGGCCATAATCCTGCAATCATTTCTGGAACAGAGGAACAATATTCCCGGTCAGGCGTTAAATAGTTCAGATTAACAAGAAGATTATAAATGGTATTACCAGTGTATGTATACGGAATGTCCGTGTTGCGAAAGGTCGCACCGGAGATCCCGGAAAATTATAAAGGGCTTGACCAGCTGATTGAGGACCTCTACGACACCATGAGGGCCAGCGACGGGATAGGACTTGCTGCGCCCCAGGTTGGAAAATCATTGCGGATATTCGTAGTGGATACCACCCCCATCAGCGAAGACAAGGGGGACCCGGCTTTGAAGGATTTTAAGAAGGTTTTTATCAATCCCTATATCCTCAAGGAGTGGGGTGATTCGTGGTCATTTGAGGAAGGGTGCCTGAGCCTTCCCAATATTAGGGAAGAGGTTTCAAGGCCCTCCCAAATCCGGATTGAATACTATGATGAGCACTGGAACCTCATAGAGGAGGAGTATGACGGAATCCGGGCAAGGGTCATCCAGCATGAATATGACCACCTGGATGGAAAACTATTTGTGGACCATATCAACCCCATTCGTCGCAAATTGCTGTCATCCAGGCTAAACGCCATTAGCCGGGGCCGCATTGACAATGACTACAAGATCGTCTTTCCAAAAAAGTAGGGGTTGCCTCATTCGATTGCTTTTCTTTCCTGATGTTTTATTAGCCAACTGGGATTTTTTTGCGAAGCAAAATAACCACTTGGCGTTAAAATTTCAGGAAAGAAAAAAGGCTGCCCTTGTGAGGCAGCCCCTTCCGTATCCTATTAAATTTATTCCTTAAACCACCGGATTGAAATACTCTTCCGATTTCAGGATCATGTCGATGTATTGTGCCCGCTTGTATACAAAGGGATCATTGATGGAGTTGCTGCTCAGGGTGCCTTTGAAAGCATCAATGGAATCATACTCCTTCCGGTCCATCCACTCCTCCAGCTCTTTCAGCATTTCCGTTGCATGACCCAATCCATTGTGATAGAAGGTACTCACTGCCTCCACAGCTGAAGCCCCTGCCAGGATCATCTTCACAATATCCATTCCCTCATAGATCCCGTTATTGGCCACCAGGTTTGCACCGATGTTTCCGTAACACAATCCGATATACCTGATCGAAAGGCGGTGGTCACTGTGTGTGCTGAGGTTCCAGGGTGAGACGTGTTTTTCTGCTTCCACATCGATATCCGGTTCAAAAAGCCTGTTGAATAAAATGAAAGCATCCGCTCCAGCCTCATCAAAGTCCTTGACGGTCTTCAGTACGTTGGTATAGAAAGGGCTCAGTTTCACACTGACTGGGATCTTGACCGTGGATTTTACGGCTTTAAGAACTTCGATCTGCTGCAGGATGATGTCGTGTCCGGATTTATTGAAATCGCGGGGCACTGAAAAAAAGTTCAGTTCCAGTCCGGCTGCGCCGGCCTCCTCCAGGAGGGCCGCGTACTCAACCCATGACTCCTTGTAAACCGCATTGAGACTCGCAAAAACAGGGATGTTCAGGGTTTCAATGACCTGCTTCAGGTTAAATATGTGTTCTTTGGGACCGCCATGTTCAATCTTGGGAAAAAGATTGATCATCTCGGCATTCCGCTCATCGTATGCCTCAAGTTGACTGCTCAATTCGTAGTCTTCCAGCTGGATCTGCTCTTCAAAAAGCGAACGGTATATCACTGCAGCCACTCCTGCCTCTTCAGCCTGTTTCAGCTTTTCGATGTTATTCACGAAGTTAC
Source organism: Bacteroidota bacterium (assembly GCA_024640885.1). GTDB lineage: Bacteria > Bacteroidota > Bacteroidia > Bacteroidales. Next base: position 24,897 of record JAHEEC010000011.1, read on the forward strand.
TTGCACCCAGGATTAAAGGATTCTTCAGGGTGACTCCCATGTGTTGCGTTGTAAGTTTTGACATAAGAATGCGATTAAGGGTTTTGTTGTTTCTGGTATATAAAACTATCGGACCCCGGGAAAGGTTCAAATAATCACGTAAAAGATAAGCAGATATTTTGCCTGGTGCAATATTAAGAGGATAAAAGGCTGGTTTCCACCCCATGTTTGATTTCCGAAAAGTACCCGTGGCAAGGATCCTCCTCCCATTTGCCGGGGGAGCTGTGGCAGGGTATGAACTGGAATCCGCAGGTTTTCTTTATAATACACTGTTCATCAGTGCTTTAATTTGGATCGCCCTCAATTTGCTTTTTCAGTGGTCCGCCGGATTCAGAAGATATTCTGCACTGGCAGGCATGGGATTCACGATCCTGGCATTCTCACTTTTTCTAATCCTGGGGTACGGGACGGGAAAAGCGGCCAGGCCAGCTGATCCTGAGCTTGCCCCGGGGGATTTGGTGGTGATCAGGGGAGAGATCACCCGGGAGCCTTCGCCCGCTTTCAACAACTGGAGCCTGGAGATGAGGCTTATGCTGATGGCGGGAAATGACCATGTGCGCCACATCCGTACCAATCTGAAGGTCTACCTGGAGATCCCGGAGGATGGCATTCTCCCAAGGGTCGGGGAGATATGGCAGCTGGCTGGCAGGTTTGTTCCCATCAGGAACAGCGGGAACCCGGGAGAGCCTGATTACGAAGCGATCATGCACAGGAGGGATTGCTGGTACAGGTTCTATGCCCAACCCTGGAATCCTGGCCACAGAATCGTGGAGGGAGTGGGGAAGGGACGGATCAGGGCAGGGTCGGTCCGAAAGGGTATTTCGGAGCACTGGAGTGGTGATGCAGAAGCGGTATCGCTGCTCAAGGCAGTATGCCTGGGGGATCGGACAGGTCTCACCAGCGATATGCAGCAATCCTATTCTGTGGCCGGAGGAATGCACCTTCTGGCGGTTTCCGGACTGCATGTGGGACTGATCTGGTGGGTGATGAACCTCTCCCTCTCATGGATGGTCCGTTTGTTTCGCAGTGAACGCTACCGTGCCATAACCATCATCCTGCTTCTCTGGGGTTATGCATTTGTAACCGGTTTCTCCTCTTCGGTGAGCCGTTCGGTAACCATGTTCACCCTATTCACCATTGCACGAATGATTGACCGGCGTACACACCCTCTCAACGCGATCATGTTATCGGCATTTTTATTGATCCTTGTAAAGCCCGGGAGATGCCTGGAAGTCGGATTCCAGCTCTCGTATATGGCCATTCTTGGTATTGTGACCCTTTTTCCTGTTTTCGTGCGGCTCTGGAAGGTGAAAAACCGGATTTTGAAATGGGTCTGGGAGGCCTGCATGGTCAGCGCCGCCGCACAGCTTTCCACGGCACCCCTGGTCATCCATTATTTCCACCAGCTCCCGGTCTACGGGTTATTCACCAACCTGGTGGCCATCCCGTTGCTCAGTCTCCTGGTGGCCATTTTCGTTTTCTCGGTTCCATTGATGGCGCTGGGTTTGTTTACCGGGTTGTTCAACAGGATCCTGGTCATGCTCGGGCACCTGATGAACCACTTCATGGCGTTCATGTCGTCGCTCCCCGGTGCCTCAACGGGGGAACTATTCCTTGACCGGGCCAACCTCTGTGCGGTGATGGCCCTGGTTATGCTGATCATGGCTGCATCGGTCCACCGATCCTCC
>JAHEEC010000011.1:26723-40055 GCA_024640885.1 Bacteroidota bacterium
CCTGGTTTCTCACCACGGTGGAATCACAGGATAACCGGATCTATTTGACTGGCCGGAGGGGAGCCTATGTCAAAAGATGGTAAAAAAAAGGGGCAACCATTCGTACAACTGGACAATTATCTGTTATTTTACCTTGTTATTTTTCATCAGGAATATGCATATAGTAATTGCCGGTGCAGGTGAAGTTGGGACCCATCTAGCCAAGATGTTAAGCAGTGAGGAACATGATCTCGTGGTCATCGACAATGATTTGGATCGCCTGAAGGCAGTGAGCAGCGCCCTGGATGTGCTTACCATTGAGGGGAACGCCAATTCAATCAGCCATCTGAAAGAGGCAAAAATTCAAAAAGCCGACCTGTTTATCGGGGTGACCTACTCCGAGGATGTGAACATTAATTCGGCAATCCTGAGCAAAAGGCTGGGCGCCAAAAAGACCATCGCGAGGATTGATAACCAGGAGTACCTGCTCCCCGCCAATAAGGAGATCTTTGAAAACCTGGGGGTGGATTATATGATCTACCCCGAGAAGATTGCGGCCCGTGAGATTGTCGGGCTCCTTTCTGAGACCGGAAGCACGGAGGTGGTTGAGTTTTCGGGTGGGAAACTGCACATGTATGTGATCCGGCTGGATGAGGACGCGCCCATTATCAACAAAAGCCTGAGGGAACTCACCCCGGGTGACAATAAGCTGGAATACAGGGCCGTAGCCATAACCCGGCAGGGCCATACCATCGTACCCGCCGGTGATGACAGGTTTGAGCCGGGTGACCTGGTCTATGTGATCAGCAGTAAAATCGGACTGAAGGAGCTCTATAAATATTCCGGGAAAAAGCAATTTGAAGTGAGGGACATTATGATCCTGGGCGGAAGCAGGATCGGCCGCAAAACGGCAGACTCACTGGGGAACCAGCACTATGTGAAATTGATCGAAAAGGACCGCCAGAAGAGCTATAAACTCTCTAACATTCTGAACAACACACTGGTAATCAATGGGGATGGTACGGATATGGAGCTTTTGCGCCAGGAGGGGCTTGATAAAATGGATGCCTTCATTGCGGTCACCGGTAACTCAGAAACAAATATACTCTCCTGCCTGCTCGCCAAGCATATGGGTGTAAAACGGACCATTGCGGAGGTGGAGAATATGGATTACATTCACCTTGCAGAAAATATCGGGGTGGACACCATCATCAATAAGAAGCTGATCACAGCCAGCCGGATCTTCAGGTTTACCATGTCAGAAGAGGTTTCGAGCATCAAATGCCTTACCGGAACAGAGGCAGAGGTTATGGAATTCCAGGTCAAGCCCAACGCCTCTGCCACCAAGGGCACCCTTGCTGAAATTGAGTTTCCCCGGGAGGCCATTGTGGGGGGCGTGATCAGGGGAAAGAATGCGTTCATTGCGCATGGAGATACCCTCATAAAACCTTACGACCGGGTGGTGGTTTTCGCGCTGCCGGGTGTCATTCACACCATTGGCAAGTTTTTCAACTGACATTTTAAATGCTCAATTACCGGACCATCATCCGCATCCTTGGATTGATCCTCATCACAGCAGGGATCTTTATGTGGCTGACCATTCCGGTCACTTTCATATTCAGGGAAAAGGATGCATTGCAGTTCTTTCTGTCAGGTGCCATCACTGCAGGGGTTGGGGCACTGGCCTATTTGCCCTTCCGAAAATCCCGGATGGAGCTAAACCGGCGGGATGGGTACCTGATTGTCACCGGCGGATGGATCCTATTCTCCCTGTTCGGTACGCTTCCCTTTATACTCACCAGATCCATCCCGGGATTCACAGACGCATTTTTCGAGACCATGTCCGGTTTTACCACCACCGGGGCTTCCATCCTGAATAATATTGAAGAGCTTTCTCACGGTGTCCTTTTCTGGAGGAGCCTGATCCAGTGGTTGGGTGGCATGGGGATCATTTTGCTGACCCTCCTTATTCTCCCCTTCCTGGGGATCGGCGGAATGCAGCTCTTTTCGGCTGAGGTACCCAGTCCAACTCCCGATAAACTTCACCCACACGTGAAAGATACCGCAAAACGCCTGTGGCTCATCTATCTCCTTTTCACCCTGGCAGAGACCATTATGTTGTGGGCCGGGGAGATGGGCCTGTTTGATGCGGTCTGTCACTCATTGACTACCATGGCCACGGGGGGCTATTCCACCAAGCAGGCCAGCATCGCCTACTGGGATTCTCCATACATTCATTATGTGATCACCCTTTTCATGTTCCTGGCAGGGACCAATTTTACCCTGTCCTACTTTGCCATGCATGGGAAGTTCAGAAAGATATGGGCCAATGAAGAGTTTCGGTGGTACCTGGCATTTATAGGCGGATTCACCCTGATCATTACCCTGGGCCTTTTCTCAACCTCGCGCGACGGACTGGAACCGGCATTCAGGAACGCCATTTTCCAGGTGGTCTCGATCCTGACCACCACCGGATATGCCACAGCCGATTACCTGAAATGGGCACCCTGGCTGGGGGTGCTCATATTCATTCTGATGTATTTCGGGGGATCGGCTGGCTCAACAGGGGGCGGACCCAAGATCATGCGGATCGTGATCATGCTTAAAAACAGTACCCAGGAATTGAAAAGAATGATTCACCCCAATGCAGTGATCCTGGTGAGGCTGAATAAGATGGCGGTGGAGGAGAGCGTGGTCACCAATGTCCTGGCATTTATTACCTTTTACGGCATCATAGCCGTGGTCTCAATGGCCATCATGTCCATTCTGGGCAATGATTTCGAGACCTCCGTCGGTACTGTGGCCGCCACGCTGGGCAACATCGGTCCCGGTATAGGAAATGTGGGCCCTGCCATGAATTTTGCAGAGATCCATGTACTTGGGAAATGGTACCTCTCTTTTCTGATGCTCGTGGGCAGGCTGGAACTGTTCACCGTGCTGGTCATCTTCTCCCCAATGTTCTGGAGAAGGTAACAGGGGGATTTCTTTCAGTTTAAATACTCAGCAGGAACCTTGCCAAAATTTTTACGGATCCACCGGTGGAATTTATGAGGTCCCTTGCTGTAAAACATCAGGGGACAAAAACCGTACACCACATCGATCTGGTTCTCCTTGCAAATGGTGTGTGCCTTTTCCGAATAGGATCCTTTGCCAATGCCCCTGATCATCCAAACCCGCTTGATCGAGGTCCCCAGGCACTGGTTGACTATCTCTTCAGAAAGCGAGGCGGGAACTGCAAGTATTATGCTCTCCACCTCTTCAGGCAACTCTCTGACAGATGGGAAGCATTTCACCCCGTCAATTTCCTGACAGAGTGGATTCACGGGGTAGACGGTGTAGTCCAGTTTGGTGAGCTCGGTCATGATGGACCTGCCGAAATTGTCGCTCTTCTGTGAAGCCCCTGCGATGGCCACGTTCGGGTCCTCCAGGAATGCTTGGATCGTTTTTTTCATCATCGGGGATTTATAACCACAATTTAAGAAAACCGGAGCAGAAATAAAATAATCAGGATAAAAGATCCACCTCTCCAAGCCCCTCCCTGATCAATACCGGCTCATCGCCGCTGCAGTCAATGACTGTAGAGGGCACAATCCCGCCATACCCGCCGTCAATGACCAGGTCCACAAGGTCGCGGTACTCTTCATGGATCAGTTCGGGATCGGTGGGATATTCCAGGATCTGGTCATCTTCCTTAAGTGAGGTGGTGAGGATCGGGTGCCCCAGCTGCCTGACTATCTCCAGGATAATGTGGTTGCCCGGGATCCGGATTCCCACTGTCTTCCTTTGTTGCTTGATGGATTTTGGAACCTGGTTGCTTGCATTGAGGATAAAGGTATAGGGTCCCGGAAGCGAGGACTTCATCAATTTGAAGGTGGTGTTGTCCACATGGCGTGCGTAATCCGAGAGATGGCTCAGGTCCGAACAAATGAATGAAAATTTTGCCTTTTCAGGTTTGATCCCCTTGATCCTTGCAACCCTCTCCACTGCCCTGGCCTTTGTAATATCACAACCCATTCCATAGACCGTATCGGTGGGATAGATAATCACGCCACCATGCTCCAGGAGATCCACAATTTTCAGGATCTGCCTGGGATCGGGGTTGTTTTCATAGAGCTTGAGCAGCATGACTGTCATTTGAACCGCGTAAAATTAGTATAATTGACCGATAAATGCATTCTGTTTTGTATTTTCAGGAGATGCAACTGCCCACACTCAAGTGCGAAGGATTCCTGCTCAGGCCATGGCATCAGGACGATGCTGCAGGGCTGGTAAAGCATGCCAACAATTCAAAAATTGCAGTGAACCTGAGGGATGGTTTTCCTTATCCTTATACCCTGAAAGAGGCCCATCGGTGGCTTGCAATGGTGGCGGAGAACCGGGATGATATCATCCTGGCCATCGAGTTGAATGGTGAAGCAGCCGGCGGGTTTGGATTGCACGGCCTGAAGGATGTCTACCGCTACAATTGTGAGATTGGCTACTGGCTCTCGGAAGTCTATTGGGGCAGAGGGATCATGACCAGGGCCATCGGGGAGATGGTGGATCATGCCTTCAACCACACCCGGTGGCTTAGGCTCTTCGCCTGCATCTTCGAAAACAACCCGGCTTCCATGCAAGTGCTCGAAAAGAACGGCTTCCGAAAGGAGGCCATCCATAAGAGGGCAGTGATGAAGGAGGGTAAATTAATGGATGAACATATGTACGCCCTGCTCAGGGAACAATGGGTGGAGCTGAAAAAGGGGGCACACGGTCAGTGAATTTCTTCACCATCGCCTTCTTCTTCCACCACCTCCTCTTCCTCATCATCAAGCGGTGATCGCTCAGGTTCAGGCCCCTGGTCCCTGTACACAAATGCCAGGATCACCCCGGCCACCACCCCAGTGATATGGGCCTCGAATGACACCTCCACATCAAAGGGCAGCAGACCCCACACCATGCTGCCATACCAGAAGACCACCAGAAGTGAAATGGCCATCAGGCTTCTGATGCCCCTGATGACGCCACTGAGGAAAAGAAATGCGGCCAGACCGTAGATCAATCCCGATGCACCAATATGGTATGCCGGCCGGCCGAAACCCCATAGCAGAATTCCTGCAATTATATAGAGAAGGATCCAGATCTTATAGGCAATATCGCGATAGAAATAGAAGAGGGCTGCACTCAGCAGGAAGACCGGCATGGAGTTATCGATCAGGTGCTTCCAGTTCCCGTGGATCAGGGGAGAAAAGATGATCCCTTTCAAGCCGCTCAACCTCCTTGGATAGATCCCCCCCTGCACGAAGGAGAGCTCCATGGCCGTCTCAAAGAATTTCACAGCCCATATCAGGACCAGGAAGAACCCGGGAAACACAAGGCTGTAAATAAGACGTTTTCTCTCCTCCTGCATAAAACAAAGTTATCTTTTTTATGATTGTGCTATCTTTAAACAATAAATCCCTCGGTCATGATTGAGATCCTGCTAGGTGTCATTATTCTTCTTCTAATTGTAAATATTGCCATTGGCGTGCGGAAGCGGACTTCAGTGGATATTAAACCCCAGCTGAAAGAGGTCGAATCAGCCATACTCAGGTTTGAGACGGCGCTGGATAAATCCGAAGTTTCCATCAGGGACGAGTTTCAGAGGAACAGGAAGGAACACAACGAAAACTCACAGATCAACCGGGAAGAGCTTGCAAAATCACTGAAATCCTTTGAGGATAAGTTTGCCCAGAATATTAAGGAGATGAATGAACTGTTGAGGCAGAAGTTCGGGGATTTTAACCAGCAGCAGGTGCAGATCAACAAACAGGCCACCGATCATATCAAGGAGGTGGAGAAAACCATTGAAAAGCAATTGAAGTCCATTCGGGAGGATAATACCAGGCAGCTGGATGAGATGCGGAAGACGGTGGATGAAAAACTTCAGACCACCCTGGAGAAAAGATTGGGGGAATCTTTTAAGCAGGTGAGCGACAGGCTTGAACAGGTTCATAAAGGATTGGGCGAGATGCAGACCATCGCCTCAGGTGTGGGGGACCTGAAAAAAGTGTTGTCCAATGTGAAAACCAGGGGTGTGCTCGGTGAATACCAGCTGGGTAATATCCTTGAACAGATATTGACACCGGAACAATACAGCAAGAATGTGGCCACCAAAAAAGGGAGCCAGGCGAACGTGGAATACGCCATCAGGTTGCCCGGCAAGAATACGGATGAGGAGGTGTGGATGCCGGTGGATTCGAAATTCCCCATTGAATCCTATGAGGTACTTTTAAATGCTTATGAAAACGGGGGGGCAGAGCAGATTGAATCGGCCCAAAAAATTCTTACCAAGGCTGTGGAGGGCTTCGCCAGGGAGATCAGTGATAAGTATATTGACCCTCCCCACACTACCGATTTCGGGATCATGTTCCTTCCGGTGGAAAGCCTCTATGCGGAAGTCCTGAGGCATCCCGGGTTGTTTGAAACGCTGCAGCGCAAATACAAGATCACCGTCACCGGCCCGACCACCCTCTCCGCATTATTAAACAGCCTCCAGATGGGATTCAGGACCCTGGCTGTCCAGAAACGCAGCAGTGAAGTGTGGAGTGTCCTCGGCGCAGTAAAAACTGAATTCAGCAAGTTCTCGGATCAATTGACCCGGGTGCAAAAACAGTTGCATACGGCCTCGGGATCCCTTGAAACACTCAGAAGTACAAGGACTAATCAGATCGAAAGGAAACTCAGAACGGTAGAGACACTGGATGGGATTGAATCCAGGGAAATTCTGGAACTGCCTGCCGACGAGATTGAAGATGAACCAAAAGGTGATTAATGTGTTATTTTTAGCGACAATTGTTTTGGTGTGTTGATTTAATCTCTATATTTGAACCACGAATTTGAAACATGTTAAAGAACATTCTATATAACATTCTCGTGGTGGTGGTGCTGGTGGTGATTCCAGGGTCAGACTGAGAGTGGTATTGTGAATCTCAAAAAAAATATCGAAGGCCATTCTCAGAAAAGAGGATGGCTTTTTAGTTATATAAGAAAATTAATTTCAGGATGAAGATTCAGTACCGTAGCCATACAAGCACCATGGGCAGAAGAATGGCCGGGGCACGAAGCCTCTGGAGGGCAAACGGGATGAAGGAATCCCAGTTTGGGAAACCGGTTTTCGGAATTGCAAACTCCTTTACGCAGTTTGTTCCCGGCCACACACATCTCCACCAGATCGGACAGGAGGTGAAGCAGGTCTTCGAAGAGGCAGGGTTTTTTGCGGCGGAGTTTAATACCATTGCCATTGACGACGGGATTGCCATGGGCCATGACGGGATGCTCTACTCGCTGCCTTCAAGGGACCTGATTGCAGACAGCATCGAATACATGGTCAATGCCCACAAGGTGGACGCCCTGTTCTGTATATCCAATTGTGACAAGATCACCCCGGGCATGTTGATGGCGGCCATGAGGCTCAATATACCGGTCATTTTTGTATCGGGTGGCCCTATGGAGGCAGGCAGGGATGGCGAAGAGGCCTACGACCTGATCGATTCCATGGTGATGGCCGCCGATCCTTCGGTGAGCGATACCACCCTTGCACGCATTGAAAAACTGGCCTGTCCCACATGCGGATCCTGTTCCGGGATGTTTACGGCCAACTCCATGAACTGCCTGAACGAGGCCATCGGACTGGCCCTTCCGGGGAATGGGACCGTTGTGGCCACCCATGTGGAGCGGAGAAGATTGTTCCAGAAGGCAGCGCATCACCTTATTGAGAATACCCGCAGGTATTATGAAGAGGGTGATGAGAAAGTCCTTCCGCGAAATATTGCTACTTTCCAGGCCTTTGAAAATGCCATGACCCTTGACATCGCCATGGGAGGCTCTACCAATACGGTCCTCCATCTGCTGGCCATTGCCCATGAAGCCGGTGTTGATTTTACAATGGATGACATCGACCGTCTGTCACGTACTACCCCTGTACTTTGTAAAGTGGCTCCCAGTTCAAAATACCACGTGGAGGATGTAAACAGGGCAGGGGGAATCCTGGCCATCCTGGCCGAACTATCCCGGGCCGGACGGATCCACAAGGAGGTCTACCGGGTTGACGGGAAAACCCTGGGTGAAGCCATTGAATGTTTTGACCTGGTCAATAAGGAACGTTGTGACCGGATCGAGGAGGTATATTCAGCGGCACCGGGCGGCGGTATCAACCTGAAGATGGGATCACAGGATACCCGGTATGAAGAATTCGACCTGGACAGGGTCACCGGGTGCATCAGGAATATGGAGAATGCATACAGCGAGGATGGCGGTCTGGGCGTGCTCACCGGGAATATAGCCATGAAGGGCTCCATCGTGAAGACGGCCGGGGTCTCCGAAAATGTACTGGTGTTCGAGGGTCCCGCAAAAGTATATGATTCCCAGGATGATGCCTGCGATGCGATCCTGGAGGGCCGGGTAGTTGCGGGAGATGTGGTGGTCATTCGTTACGAAGGTCCCCGTGGGGGACCGGGAATGCAGGAGATGCTCTATCCAACCTCCTATATCAAATCGAGGCGACTGGGTGAGAAATGTGCTTTAATTACAGATGGCCGTTTTTCCGGGGGAACCTCCGGTTTGTCCATCGGACATATATCGCCCGAAGCTGCCGAAGGTGGCGCCATCGGGCTCATCCGTGACGGAGATATCATCTCCATCGATATTCCTGCCAGGCGCATTGATGTGATGCTGGACGACCGGGAGCTGGAAGCACGCAGGGCCGAAGCCGGCCAGCAGCAGGATGGGTGGCAACCCAAAAGGAAACGGGAGGTTTCAAAGGCGCTCCAGGCTTATGCCAGCATGGTTTCCTCCGCGGACAGGGGAGCCATCAGGCTGATCAATGAAAAATAAATTATTCACGTTAATATCTTTATAGCATGCAAACAGAAACTAAGAAGAAGGCCGCCAAGGAGGAAATCACCGGTAAAAAGATGACCGGTGCCGAGGCACTCATTCTGGCGTTGCTGGAGGAGGGAGTAGATACCGTATTCGGTTATATCGGCGGAGCAATCATGCCTGTGTATGATGCCATGTACCACTATGAGGACCGCCTCAAACACGTGATGGTGAGACACGAGCAGGGGGCAGTTCATGCTGCACAGGGATATGCCAGGATTTCAAGGAAACCCGGCATATGTTTTACCACATCGGGACCCGGGGCCACCAACCTGGTTACCGGACTGGCAGATGCCATGCTTGATTCAACTCCCCTTGTTTGTATCACCGGGCAGGTGAGTGCCCCCCTGTTGGGCTCTGATGCATTCCAGGAGACGGATATGGTGAGTGTTTCCATGCCAATCACCAAATGGAATTACCAGATCACCAGCGCAGATGAGATCATGGATGTGATCTCCAAGGCATTCTTTTATGCCAATTCAGGACGGCCAGGCCCCGTTCTGATTGACATCACGAAGAATGCCCAGTTCGAGGAGATCGAGTTCAGGTATGAAAAACAGCAGCCGGGCAGGAGTTACCTTCCCAATCCCAAACCGGACCCAAAGGCCATTGACATGGCTGCGGATCTGATCAACAATTCAAAGCGGCCATTTGTACTCTGCGGACAGGGTGTGACCATCTCCAGGGCCGAAGCTGAATTTGTGGAGTTCGTGGAAAAGGCAGGCATCCCCGTGGGAAGCACCCTGAACGGGTTATCTGCATTTCCGGAGGACCATCCTCTTTTTGTGGGCATGCTGGGGATGCATGGCAATTATGCCCCCAATGTAAATACCAATAAATGCGACGTGCTCATCGCCATCGGAATGCGCTTTGACGACCGGGTAACGGGCAATGTGAACACCTATGCCAAACAGGCCAAGGTCATCCATATTGAAATCGACCAGTCCGAGATCGATAAGAATATCAAGACCGATGTGGCCATTAATTCCGATGCCCGCCAGGCCATTCAACTGTTGCTTCCCAAGATCAAACCGGCGGAGCATGCCGAATGGCTTGCATCATTCGGTGTCCTGGACGAGGTGGAGAAGAAAAAAGTAATTGACAAGGATTGCTTCCCCAATGATCCCAAAATGCATATGGGAGAGGTGATACACATGTTGTCAGATAAGACCGGCGGGAAGGCCATTATCGTGACCGATGTGGGTCAGCACCAGATGGCCGCCGCCAGGTATTATAAACACAAAATCAACAACTCCTGGGTATCTTCGGGAGGCCTGGGAACCATGGGCTTTGGAGTCCCTGCGGCCATGGGAGTTGCATTTACCCGGCCCGACAGACCGGTGGTCTGTATCTCAGGTGATGGTGGGTTCCAGATGACCATTCAGGAGCTTGGAACCATTGCCCAGTACAACCTTCCTGTGAAGATGATCCTGCTGAACAACCATTACCTGGGCATGGTGAGGCAGTGGCAGGAACTATTCTTTGACAGCCGCTATGCAAGTACAGGCCTCACCAACCCCGATTTTAGTAAGATCGCAGAAGGTTTCGGAGTTCCCGCCAGGAAGATCAGTGACCGTAATGAGCTGGAGCAGGCCCTGGATGAACTGCTGGCAAAGGAGGGCCCGGGCCTGCTTGAAATAGAGGTTCAGCAGGAAGGCAATATATTCCCTATGATTCCCGCCGGCGGAACCGTTTCAGAAATGCGTTTGGAGTAATTATAAAGAATCAAAAGATGATGAAAGAGTATACGATATCAGTTTTCAGCGAGCACAAAGTGGGGCTCCTCCACCGGATCACAGTGATCTTTTCTCGGAGAAAAATAAATATTGAGAGCCTGAACACCTCCGAATCGGAAGTGCGTGGGATCTTCCGATTTACTATTGTGATCAATACCACGGAGGATATGGCCAAATCGGTCACCAAGCAGATCGAAAAGCAAATAGGTATCCTGAAGGCATTTTACCACACGGTGGATGAAATTGTGTACCAGGAGATTGCCCTCTATAAAGTTCCCACCGCGGCATTTGCACACGGGGATGAAGTGGAAAACCTGATCAGGAGGCACAATGCCAGGATCCTGACCATTGAACCGGAATACATCATTGTGGAGAAGACCGGCCACAAGGAGGAGACCAAGCAGCTTTTCAGGGAACTTGAACCCTATGGCATCCTGCAGTTTGCAAGATCGGGACGCATTGCCCTCACCAAGCAGATCAAAGAGATCTCCACCTATCTGAAGGAGATAGATACCCATCAGAAGGAGACTGCTGACGAGGTGCTGACTTATTAAGAAACATTAATCAGATAACCAGATAAAGAACAGAAATGGCAAAATTGAATTTTGGCGGCGTTGAAGAAAACGTTGTAACAAGGGAAGAATTTTCCCTTTCAAAGGCACAGGAGGTGCTTAAGGATGAAGTAATCGCGATCATCGGCTATGGGGTACAGGGACCTGCACAGGCTTTGAACCTCAGGGATAACGGGATCAATGTGATCATTGGTCAGGCACCCGAGTTCAAGGACGACTGGAACAAGGCACTGAAGGATGGCTTTGTGCCCGGAGTGTCCCTTTTCCCCATTGAGGAGGCTGCCGAGAGGGCCACTGTGATCCAGTACCTTGTCTCAGATGCAGCACAACGGGCAGTCTGGCCCCAACTGAAACCACACCTGAAGGAGGGTGATGCACTCTACTTTTCCCACGGTTTTTCCGTGACCTACAAAGACCAGACCGGCGTGATCCCACCGCCCAACGTGGATGTGATCCTTGTGGCACCTAAAGGATCGGGCACCAGTGTAAGGAGGAATTTCCTTGCCGGAACCGGGATCAACTCAAGTTACGCGGTTTTCCAGGACTACACGGGAAAAGCCGAACAACGCACCCTGGCCCTCGGAATAGGGATCGGCTCGGGATACCTTTTCCCTACAACCTTCGAAAGTGAGGTATACAGTGACCTTACCGGCGAACGCGGCGTGCTGATGGGCGCCCTGGCAGGTATTATGGAGGCCCAGTACCAGGTGTTGCGCGAAAACGGGCATTCTCCTTCAGAAGCATTTAACGAGACTGTGGAAGAATTGACCCAGAGCCTGATCCGCCTTGTGGATGAGAACGGGATGGACTGGATGTATGCCAATTGCAGTGCCACCGCGCAGCGTGGAGCCCTTGACTGGAAGCCCAAATTCAGGGATGCCACCCTTCCCGTATTTAAAAATCTTTACGAGCGGGTAAGAAGCGGTGAAGAGACCAAGGTGGTACTTGCCAAGACCGGTCATGCTGGATACAAAGCTGACCTGGATGCCGAATTGAAGGTACTTCGTGAATCGGAAATGTGGCAGGCAGGCGCACAGGTCAGGAGCCTTCGTCCGGATAAGGGCTAGCGGAAGAGGTCCGTCGGATATGTCCGACGGCATGAATATTGGCAGAACCGCTTTTTCTTCTTAAATTTGTCACTTGGGCAAGTCTTATACGACCAGCTCCTGCTGAATTCCCCCAGGACCGGAAGGTAGCAAGGGTAGGCGGTTGTAGCGGTGCGATATAAGTAGCTTGCCCTTTTTTATGCTACCTTTATTGTTCACTTCATAACTAAACTACAATGGAAGAAAAAGCAAAAGCATCCTTCTGGAAACCGGCACTGATTTATGGTGCAATCGTTGGATTCGTTGGAATCCTTGTGAGTGTTGTTTTCTATTTCCTGGACCTGACAACTGCTTCATGGACAGGTTATGTGTCAATGGCCATAGGAGTTGCCGTTCTCATTTACTGCCTGGTTACCTACCGGAATGAGTATCTGGGGGGGGTTGCCTCTTTTGGTCAGATCTTCCTCATGGCCCTTGTGATCGGGATCATTTCAAGCATCCTGAGCGCTGCGTATCAATACGTACTGTATGCAGTCATTGATCCCGGCCTCATCGATAAGATAAGGATTGTTGCGGAAGAGAGGGTCATGAACAATCCCCGCATTCCAGAGAGCATGTATGAAGATATCTTCGAAAGGATGGAAACAAGGATGACGGCAACCAGGATGGTAAGAATGGCACTGATTTTAGGGCCCATTGTGAATGCAGTCCTTGGTCTGATCATTGCGGCCTTTGTGAAGAAGAGTGATGATTCTTTAAACAGCGCGGTGTAACCGTTTATACACCCTATGGACGTTTCGATTGTTGTACCTCTCTTTAACGAGGAAGAATCGCTTCCCGAGTTATGTGACTGGATACACCGTGTGCTCAGCAGCCACAGGATCACCTATGAACTGATCCTGGTGGATGATGGCAGCAACGATGGCTCCTGGGAACAAATCCTCACGCTTCATAAGAAATTCCCGCAGATCAGGGCTGTAAAGTTTCGAAGGAATTACGGGAAGTCCGCAGCCCTGCATACCGGTTTTGGTATGGCCTGCGGAGAAGTTGTGTTTACCATGGATGCCGATCTGCAGGATAATCCGGAGGAGATCCCGGAGATGC
>JAHEEC010000011.1:40155-66391 GCA_024640885.1 Bacteroidota bacterium
GGAACGCAACAATTATGAAATAGAAGATAGTATCAAATTAAAATAGGATCAAAGGGAAATGAAGATTCATTTGATATCCGGAGCTTGCGGATTTGTAGGGAGGAACATGGTGAAAAGGGTATACCGGACCACCGGGGATAAGTTATTCATCGTGGATGACCTTTCCATCGGTACCCATCCATCCACCTGGATGGATTATTCGAAATCAAGGATGTTAAAGGACCTGGAGGTCATTGGAGAGGATGAGCGCATCTATTTCTGGAAGGGAGATTTCAGGGACCTGCTCTTCAGGCTCCGGATGAATCCCAGGCATATCCAGGATACCTATGGTCTTGATTTTGAAAGATTTTCAGATGTATTTCACTTTGCGGCCATTGTGGGGGGCAGGTTGAAAATCGAAGGTGATCCCATGGCGGTTGCCCTGGATCTCTCCATTGATGCCGAGTTCTTCTACTGGGCATGCCAGCACAAGCCCGAACGGGTCATGTATCCCAGCTCCAGCGCGGCCTATCCCATTAACCTGCAGTCACCCACAGGAGCCATTGCACTGAGCGAATCGGATATTGATTTCGATAAAAACCTGGGGGTCCCCGACATGACCTACGGGTGGTCTAAACTGACAGGGGAATTCCTTGCAAAGATCGCTGCCAAACACTACGGGATATCAGTGGTCTGCATCCGCCCTTTTTCGGGGTACGGGGAGGACCAGGACCTTTCATACCCGGTTCCCGCCATTGCAGCCAGGGCAGCCCGCAGGGAGAATCCTTTCGAGGTCTGGGGTACGGGCAGGCAGGGCCGGGATTTTGTCCACATCGACGACGTGCTGGACCTGATATTCATTCTCATGGACCATGTATCTGACGGTACTGCCTATAACATCGGATCCGGCAAGCTCACCACCTTCCTTGACCTGATCGGTGTCTTCACGAAGATAGCCGGCTATACTCCGGAGATCAAACCATTGCTTGATAAGCCGGTGGGTGTCCACTCAAGGTACTGTGACATGACGCTGGTGAAGGAGAAATTCGGATGGCTACCCAGGATCAGTGTGGAGGAGGGCATGAAAAGGGTTTACGAGGCGGCACTCAAGCAGATATAAATCCACCTGACCGGGATGAAAAGAATCGTTGTGTTTGGTCCGGGCCCGCAGTTCAAAGGCGGGATTGCCAATTATAATACTTCCCTGGCCAGGGCGCTGGACCGGAGGGAGGAACTGGAGGTGCATATCGTCTCATGGACGCAGCAATACCCTGCCATTATCCCAAGGGATTTCATAGACCGGAAAAGCAAGACAGACCAACTCTCGGGCACCCGCATCAAGGTGCATTACCTGCTCAACTACAACCGTCCTGCCACATGGAGGCGGACCGTAAGGTTTATCAGTGGATTGAAGCCCGACCGTGTCATTATTCAGTGGGCCATCGCCATCCAGGGGATCCCGCTCCGCCATGTGGCCCGAACATTGCAAAGGTCAGGGATCCCGGTAATTTTTGATCTTCATTTTGTGGTGCAGAAGGAGAACAGCAGCCTCGACAGGATCCTGACCCGCAGGTGCATCCGGTTCAGCGATGCATATGTAACGCACGCCTTGAAGACCTTTGATGAGTTGAAGGAGCTTCTGCCGGGAAAGGATTACAGGATCCAGGGATCCGGGGATCCTCTCCAGGGGGAGGGCACGCCTGTACTCACACTTTATCATCCGGTTTATGACATGTTCCGAAAGGATGAGGCATTCGATGTGGAGGGTTTCAAATCATCCCTTGGATTGAAAAAACACGTATTCCTCTTTTTTGGATTTATCCGGAAATACAAGGGGCTCCACAACGTGATTGAGGCTTTTAACCTGGTGTGCCAGGAGAGAGAGGACGTCTCGCTTTTGATCGTGGGCGAACTTTTCTGGAATACGCTGGACCAGAAAAAATTCTCCACAAGGCTCAAAAGTGCCATTTTCGGAGTGGCCAAGCGGCTCTTCCTCAGGAGGCAGGATGATGAGCAGAACTACAGGCCCCTGGACCTTATTGAAAAACACCACCTGGAGGAACAGGTGGTCACCATCACTGAATTTGTTCCCAACGAGGATGTCCACAAATATTTCCAGGCCAGCGATTCCATCACTCTTTTTTACAGTGCGGCCACGCCATCCGGGGTGGAATCCATGTCCTATAATTTTGGATTGCCCATCCTGGCCGCAGGTGTAGGCCATTTCAAGGAGACCGTAAAACACGGATATAACGGATACCTGGCTGAACCTGAAAACATCAGGTCCATGGCCAATGTAATGATTCAATCCATTGAATCACCCATACCCTCCGGGAACGTATACGCCACCTCGGCAAAAATGAGCTGGGATAACTACGCTTCTGCGATCCTTGGCCAATGAATCCCCTGCACCCGGTTGAATTACTGATTCTCCACCCAGCGAATGATCTGGTTGGTTTCCCAGGGTGAGAACCAGGTATATCGCTCCGCCTTTCGGAACCAGGTCAGTTGTTTTCTTGCAAATTTGCGGGTGTTGCGCTTGATCAGGTCCACTGCTTCCTCAACGGTGATTTCGCCGTCCAGGTGCCTGAAGAGTTCACGGTAACCCACCGTTTTCAGGGCAGTATATTCCCGGAGCGGCATGAGTTGCTCTGCCTCCTCCAGCAATCCTTCTTCCATCATCAGATCCACGCGCTCGTTGATCCTGCCGTAGAGTTTTTCCCTTTCCATGTCAAGGGCGACCTTCAGGATCCTGAAGGGACGTGCTTTGGGCGTGGCAGACAGAAATCCGGAATAGGGTCTTCCGGTTTGGATGGATACCTCAAGGGCTTTCAGGACACGCATATGGTTTTTCAGATCGATGCGCCCGTAGGAGTCGGGATCCAGCTCCCTGAGCTCCAGGGTCAATGGTTCAAGTCCTTCTTTTTCAAATCTTTCCAGCAGAATCTTTCTCAGGTTGGGATCCACAGGCGGAAGGTCATCAATTCCCCGGCAAACGGCGTCAATATAAAGTCCGGATCCTCCCACCATAAGCAAAAGATCATATTTCTCAAAGAGGATTTCCATCCTTTGGAGCACCTGCTGCTCATATATGCTTGCATTGAAGGGTTCCTTCAGGGAGATGGTTTGAATAAAATGGTGTGGCACCAGGGCCAGCTCTTCCCGTGATGGAACTGCTGTTCCGATGGTGGTTTCCCGGTAGATCTGCCGGGAGTCGGCTGAAAGAATCTCGGTGCCAAAATGGCTGGCAATTTCGATGCCACAGGTTGTTTTTCCAACAGCAGTGGGTCCGGCAAGCACTACCAGGGTCTTTCCCATGCTAATAATCCTCGGGCATTTCTTCATCAAAAAAGTCCGGATCCATCTCCTCCAACCCCATGTCCTCCAATCCCAGGTTATCCAGCCGCAGGTCATCCATCTCGTCGTCAAAGTCAGAGGAATCCTCTAATCCAGCATCTTCCATCAGGAGATCAAGGGATATTTGGGGAGGTGGATCCCCCTTTGCAGCTCCAATGAAGGGGGTGTTTTTGGGTGAAATCTGATCAGATATTTCCAGGAGTTCGATAAAAAATACCCTGTCTGAGAAGAAGTCAAACACATAAATCATGCGTTGGTTTGGTTCAGTTACAAACTCATCAAGGGTAGCCTGGTCCATGGTAACAGCAACCTGGTCGGGATCTTCCATCATATCGATGAGGGTGATTTCCTGCTTCTTTTCCCACAGTTCAGTGGTCACGAAGAAAGAGGCAAGTTGCGATGCATCGTAACCCAACTCCTCCTGGAGTACATTGTGGAAATCAAGGAAAGTGTCTGTCCCGTCAATAACCAGGTCCCGGAAAAACCCCTGGTCTTCGTCACTGATAATACGGAAGAGATAAATCATGTCAATTCAGTTCCGATAAAAACCTGATGGTATCCACACCATCCGCATAATCCCAGGGCCGGGGATCCTGCGTGGTCCCCGGAAGAAGCGCATCCTGGATATCAGGATGAATGGAAACACAACACTGGATCTCCTCATGGTGCGCACTCATCTGCGCCTGGACCCAACTAATTTCCGAATATCTTTCATAAAAAACAACCCCGACCGGACTGGCAATGGCATGATCCTCCTTGATCAGGATGGCACCGTTGTCAAGAATCGGCACCTGGTTCATCAGGTACATGGTCCTGTAATAGTCCACATTGTTGCCATATTTATGATGGTGCCTTAGCTCGCGGAAACGGTCAAGGACCCCCATCAACCTCTTCAAATCGTAAGTTTCGGGGATGTAGAGTTTGGTTACATTCCTGCATCCCATGCCAAAATAGGTAAATATATCCTCACCGATTCCGTAAAGTTCCTCATCCGATTCCTCCCCGGTAAGCACTGCGATCCCGTTGCGGTTCCTGCGTATGATGTGGGGGATCTCCCTGAAATAGTATTCAAAATATCGCGTGGCGTTGTTGCTGCCAGTGGCGATCATGGCGTCCATGCCAGACATGATGTCTTCGGTAAAGTGGATCCGGTTTTCCAGGGAGGGATCGATCCTGATCAGCACTTCGGCCACCTTGCGGATCAGCCTGTCATCCCTGGAGGAAGGTTTTGCCAGCAGGGCATGCCCCGACGCAATTACGCTCATCATATCATGGAACCCTACCAGGGGGATGTTACCGGCCAGGACAAGCCCAATCTTCCTCACCTGTCCCTTAGGTTTTGAGGAAAGCCTGTACCCACCGATCCATTTCCTGAGCACATCCTCCCGGAGCATGGAATCGATCCCTTTCAAGGCACGCCCCAGGAATTCGGGAGTGAACCAGGGATTATAAAACGGTTCCTCCTCCAGAATGGTTTTGAATGATTCGAAGTGAAGTCCGTTCACCCTTTCAAGGCGGGGTGAATCCTTCCTTATGCCGTCCTGGAATTGCCTGAGAAATTCACCCAGGCGGGAGAATGTACTGATAAAAGCATCCGTATCCTGCAACCTGTTACTGGTTTTCCTGCTTGATAAGATTCAGTGCTGAACCAGCCCTGAACCACTTGATCTGGTTCTCGTTCAGGGTGTGGTTGGCCTTGAAGGTTTCGGAGGTCCCGTCGCTGTGCCGGAGGATAATCTTCACCGGTTTTCCGGGTTCCAGGTGCTTCAGTCCCACCACATCGATCAGGTCATCTTCTCGCACCAGGTCGTAATCCTCCTTGTGGCTGAAAGTCAGCCCCAGCATGCCCTGTTTCTTCAGATTGGTCTCGTGGATCCGTGCAAACGATTTTACAAGCACCACCCTCACTCCCAGGTGCCTCGGCTCCATGGCTGCATGTTCTCTGGAAGATCCTTCGCCGTAGTTTTCATCACCCACTACGATGGTCCCGATCCCTTTCGCCTTATAGGCCCTTGCAGTATCGGGAACGGTCCCGTAGCTCCCGGTAAGTTGGTTCAGAACCAGATTGGTCTGATCATTGGCCGCATTGACCGCGCCGATCAGCATATTGTTTGAAATATTATCCAGGTGCCCGCGGTAGCGCAACCAGGGTCCGGCCATGGAGATGTGATCGGTGGTGCATTTTCCCTTTGCCCTGATCAACAGTCTGAGCCCTGTGAGATCCTCCCCGTCCCAAGCTTTGAAGGGGGATAAGAGTTGCAACCGTTCCGAGTCGGGGCTGACCACCACTTCAATGTGGCTTCCATCTGCCGCCGGAGCCTCATAACCGTTGTCCTCCACGGTAAAGCCTTTTTCAGGCAATTCAAGTCCTTCGGGCTCATCCAGCTTCACTATTTTTCCATCCCTGTTCGTGAGGGTATCGGTCAGCGGATTGAAGGTCATATCTCCGGCAATGGCCATAGCTGT
Organism: Bacteroidota bacterium; assembly: GCA_024640885.1. Taxonomy (GTDB): domain Bacteria; phylum Bacteroidota; class Bacteroidia; order Bacteroidales. Next base: position 45,958 of record JAHEEC010000011.1, read on the forward strand.
CACAATTTCCGGCGAAGCCACAAATGAGTAGGTATTTGGATTCCCGTCATTTCGTTTGGCAAAGTTCCTGTTGAAAGAGGTGATGATGGAATTTTTCTCCTGTTTTTCTGCATTGTGCCTTGCCCATTGCCCAATGCATGGTCCACACGCATTGGCCAGCACCACTCCCCCGATCTCTTCAAAGGTGCGGATCATTCCGTCCCTTTCGATGGTGCTCCTCACCAGTTCTGATCCCGGGGTTACCGTATATTCGGAGGAGACCTGTAAATTTTTCTCCCTGGCCTGCCTGGCCACGGAAGCGGCCCTTGTAATGTCTTCGTAGGATGAATTGGTGCACGAGCCGATCAGTCCCACCTCAAGTTTAACGGGATAATCATTCTCCCTCACAGCCGCCGCAAATTCAGAAATGGGCCATGCTTTATCGGGACTGAAGGGGCCGTTGATATGAGGTTCCAGCTTAGAGAGGTCGATTTCAATCACCTCGTCAAAATAGGCCGATGGATCCGCATAAACCTCCGGGTCACCAGTGAGATGTTCCGCGATCCCGTCCGCCTCGGCAGCCACATCGGCCCTGTCAGTTCCCACCAGGTAATCGCGCATCTTTTTGTCGTATCCAAAAAGGGAGGTGGTGGCACCGATTTCGGCACCCATATTACAAATGGTACCTTTGCCTGTGCAGGAAATGGTCCCGGCGCCTTCACCGAAATATTCGACGATTTTCCCGGTACCTCCTTTCACGGTGAGGATCCCAGCCACCTTCAGGATTACATCCTTGGCCGAGGTCCATCCGCTCAATTTGCCCGTAAGCTTTACACCCACCAGCCTGGGGAACTTCAATTCCCATGGCATGCCGGCCATCACATCCACAGCGTCGGCCCCGCCCACGCCGATGGCGATCATACCAAGTCCCCCGGCATTGACCGTATGAGAATCTGTGCCAATCATCATACCTCCCGGAAAGGCGTAGTTTTCCAGGATCACCTGGTGGATAATGCCAGCCCCGGGTTTCCAAAAACCGATGCCATATTTATTGGAAACACTTCCAAGGAAATGGTATACCTCCTGGTTAGTATTGAGTGCGCTCTTCAGGTCCTGCTGGGCCCCTGCTTTGGCCTGGATCAGGTGGTCGCAATGGACCGTGGAAGGAACTGCGACCTTCGATTTTCCTGCCTGCATAAACTGGAGCAGCGCCATCTGGGCAGTGGCATCCTGCATGGCCACCCTGTCGGGCTTGAAATCCACATAATCGCTGCCCCTCTTATAGGTATGCATGGAGGACTCATCATAAAGGTGCCCGTAAAGGATTTTTTCGGTGAGTGTAAGCGGACGGTTGAGTAGTTTTCTTGCTGCATTGATCCTGCCGGGAAGGGCCCGGTAGGTTTGCCGGATCATCTGAAAGTCGAAAGCCATGTGTGATTTTTAAAGTAAATTGCAAATATATGCGAAAAAGCTCTTTAAGCCTGACACAATAGCCCATAGATTGTTCAGATTTTTATATTTTTATTGTGCCTTAGAGAAGTATACCTATGCAAGCTTCCATGTTCATAGAGAATTTCCGGATTGCCCTGAAAGCAATAAGGACCAATTTACTCAGGACCATCCTTACCGTTTTTATCATTGCTTTCGGGATCATGGCACTGGTGGGGATCTTAACAGCCATCGATTCCATTAAGAACGGCCTCACTGAATCATTCAGCCTGATGGGGGCCAATACATTTACCATTGAATCGAGGAGTATTCGTGTACAGGTTGGGAACCAATCCTACCGAAAAAAGAACCATGATTTCATCTCCCACAGGCAGGCCCGGGAGTTTAAGGAGAATTTCCAATTCCCGGCAAGGGTATCTATCTGGACCAGGGCTTCCGGATCAGCCATTGTGAAATATAAATCCTATACATCCAATCCCAATACCTCCGTCATTGGAGGGGATGAGGATTATATCTTTACGGCCGGTTACGAAATCGAAAAGGGCAGGAATTTTTCTTCCAGTGAAGTGGAGAATAATGCCAGCCTGGTCCTTATCGGGAAAGATGTGGCCCGGCAGGCATTCCCTAATAACCAGGATCCGCTTAACCGCTTCATTTCGGTGGGCAATGGGAGATACAGGGTTATTGGTGTACTGAAATCAAGGGGTCAGTCCGGTGGAATGGGAACCGACAGGACCTGTATCATTCCCTACACCAATGTGAGGCAGTACTTTTCAAGGCCCCAGATGAGTTATTCCATCAATGTAATGCCCAATACGCCTGAAATGCTTGATATTTCAGTTTCAGAAGCTGAAGGGATATTCAGGCTGGTGCGAAGGCTGGAGGCCCGGGACGAAAGCGACTTCAACATCACAAAAAGTGATCAACTGGCGCAAATGCTTATTGAGAACCTGAAATTTGTGAGCATGGCAGCAACGATCATCGGCCTTATAACCCTCATGGGTGCCGTGATCGGATTGATGAATATTATGCTGGTCTCTGTCACGGAACGGACCAAGGAGATAGGGACCAGGAAAGCACTTGGTGCCAAGTCGGTGATGATCAAGCGACAGTTTCTTTATGAAGCCATTGTGATTGGACAACTTGGCGCAGTTGTTGGTATATTGTTAGGAATAATTATTGGAAATGGTGTATCTTTAGCCATAGGTTCCAGTTTCATTATCCCGTGGAAATGGATCCTGCTTGGAATTGGATTGTGCTTTGGTGTGGGTATAGTTTCAGGGTATTTTCCTGCTGTAAAAGCATCACGGCTCGATCCGATTTTGGCATTAAGGTATGAGTAATCTAATGAATTTCATATGGAAGACCTATATTTGAAAAAGACATTCAACTCACCCGAAGTGGAGTTTATTGCTGGAACGGGCGCACTCTCCCTGGAAGGCAGATCGATCCCTGAGGACCCGGGTGAATTCTTCGAGCGGTTGATTGACTGGATCAATGCATATTTTCTTAAACCTGCGGAAAAAACCGAGGTGAGCATCAAGCTTGAGTATATCAACAGTGGATCATCCAAATACATGCTCGAGGTGCTGCGCATTCTGAAGATCAACTATGACTCGGGAAAGGATGTGCACATCAAATGGTACTTTGAAGAGGGTGATGAATCCATAGAAGAACTTGGCCTGCATTATGAACAGACCATTCAGATCCCATTTGAACACATCGAATATTATTAGTCTCCCCAATCCCCATTAAGCATGAAACCGCCCCGGATTCCCGGGACGGTTTTTTTTTGCCTTTGGTGAACCATAGGAGATTATAACCCTTTCTTGAAAAAAGAAGAGGGAGGTCTCAGGATCGCAAAAAAAAGGCTGCCCCTTTGGAGGCAGCCTCTGTTTTATGTGATATGAGAGAATGGGTTTCTATGCCTTGTCTACCGAGGCCATGTGGATAAGCAGTTCCACGACCTTGCGGGAGTATCCCATTTCGTTGTCGTACCAGCTGACTACTTTGACAAAGTGGTCATTGAGCCCGATCCCTGCACCCGCATCAAAAATGGAGGTACAGAGTTCACCAAGGAAATCTGTTGAAACGACGGCATCTTCCGTGTATGCCAGTACGCCTTTCAGCTCGCCTTCACTTGCTTTCTTCATGGCTGCGCATACCTCCTCATAGGATGCTCCTTTTTCCAGGCGGCAGGTGAGGTCCACCACGGAGACGTTGGGTGTGGGCACCCTGAAGGCCATCCCGGTAAGTTTTCCATTCAGTTCCGGGATTACCTTTCCGACGGCTTTGGCCGCACCGGTGGAGGAAGGGATAATATTTTGCCCTGCTCCGCGGCCGCCTCTCCAGTCTTTCATGGAGGGACCATCCACGGTCTTCTGGGTGGCAGTGGTGGCATGCACGGTGGTCATCAGACCCTCCACAATCCCAAAACTGTCATTCAGTACTTTGGCAATGGGGGCCAGGCAGTTGGTGGTGCAGGAAGCATTGGAAACAAAGTGCATATCCTTGCTGTACTTCTTGTGGTTGACACCCATCACGAACATGGGCGTGTCATCCTTGGAGGGTGCAGACATGATCACCTTTTTGGCTCCCGCATCAAGGTGCCCCTGAGCCTTTTCCTTGGTCAGGAACAAGCCTGTGGATTCAACCACATATTCGGCGCCAACCTCACCCCATTTGAGGTCCGCAGGATTTTTCTCGGCGGTAACCCTGATGCTTGAACCATTGACCACCAGGTTCCCGTTTTTCACATCCACGGTTCCGTTGAAGCGTCCATGGGTCGAGTCATATTTCAGCATGTACGCGATATAGTCCACATCGATCAGGTCATTGATTGCCACAACTTCTACTTCCGGCATATCAGCAGCCACCCTGAAAACCAGCCTGCCGATTCGACCAAATCCATTAATACCAACTTTTATTTTTCCCATGATTTTAATTATTAAATGATTACAACAAATGCTGTTTTTTTATAACAGGAGTGCGAATTTACAGAATAAAATCCTTTCGTCAAAACAGATGACAGCGCAAAATTCCCTGTGATCCGATTATTAAAAATCTGAGTAAGGAAGGGTCGATTGCTGGGTTTTCCGCTCCTGCCTCCGCTCCTTTCTGGACTTTGCCCTGGCTGCCTCAGAAATATCCACGATATTGCCAAAGCGATATCCAACCAAAAGGTTGAAAAACAAGAAGTTATTTTTCTCAGTAGCCATGATGGCTATCTCCTTGGGGTAGACCGTGAGGCTCACCCCGGCCTCCAGGGCATGGAGAATGGCATCACGCTGGCTGTATTCAAAGCTGAAACCTCCTTTTGCTGTGAGTCCCGGCACCACCTTCAATTCATTGAACCCCATGAAGAATGGCCCGCGGCCCCCGATCTGTGTCTGGTGGATTGCCGCGTCAAACTTCATATATTCCATATCTGTGGCTTGCCCTATGGAGGAGAAGGTGTAGACCTCGTAAAAGATAGGTTTGAGGAACCCGATGGTAAGTCCTCCGCTGTAGAACATCCTGACGGAGATCCCCGTTTTATCATGCTTCCTGTAGAGCTCCTTCTGCCATCCTGCCAAACCTTTCAGTTCCCAGAAGAGGTTTTGTTTTCCAAATACATACCGGTGGGTGCTGTAGTCATAAGCCACAGTGGTTTTCACCTCTTTAGGGTGTTTCACATAGGTGAAATCACCATCCAGGATAAACTGGTTCCGGGCATCCCTCCAGAAGCCATACCTGTAGTTCAGTCCGAATCCATTTGAATTGAGGGTGCCTGCAAAAGAACTCTCATCCCTGAATAATACTCTTTTTTGCTCATCAATTTCGCCCTGTGCCAGCATGGAAACTGAAACCGAAGAGCAGAGCAATATGAGTAGAATATACTTTTTCATAGGAGTCCAACGTGGCACTACCCTGCAAAAATAAGGAATTAATAGGTGGAATGGGGGTGACGGGACAAAAAAAAAGATCTACCTAAGGTAAATCTTTATGGGTGAAATATGTATTCTAAGGTCGTTTAGCCCACCTGTTCGGTCTGCTCGGTATCATTCTGGCTGTAAGCCGGGCAGGCCTGCTTGTTGCATGAACTTACGAGAATTCCGATCGCGAATACAACTGCTAATATGATCACTGCTCTTTTCATGGCTTTTTGTTTTTGGTCCGTTGAGACGTTACAAATATAGGATATATCTTAGAACAAAAAAATCCGGTTAAGGTGTGTAAAAGTCAACATGTTGTATAAAGTTTTATGAACGTTTGCTATCTATTGATGATTCATGAATCCCTGCTTTTCTAAAACTTCTAACAAACTTTTGGAGAACAATAGGTTATCTTCTTTCTTGTACCTCACATCTGTATAAACGTGAGCCAAACTCGGTTTGTTATTTTCTTTGACAAACTCTTGATAACTTGTGATCAACTCCTTTTTTTGATAGGTTAAATTAATCTCTGAATCTGAGTAATCTTTGTACTTCTCATGGTGTACCACAGCCTCAACGGGTAGCCTGTCGGTAAGCCCGGGCCATTCATCGGGGTAACCTACAGTCACAGTGGTGACAGGCACTACGTCGCCAGGCAGCTCCAGCACTTCAATGATCTTCCCTGCCGTGTAGGTGGTGGTCCCCAGGTAACAGATCCCCAGGCCCGCATCCTCAGCAGCGATGCAGACATTCTGGGCCACCAGCAGGGCATCAATGGCAGCGGTCATGAACGAAAGGAAGTTGCCGTACCCCGGTTCCGCCCCACGCAACCGGCACCATTTGTTAAACCTGTTGAAATCCGCACAAAAGGTAAGTACCACGGGAGCCTCCTTTACCATGGGCTGGTTGAAATGGCAGGGGGAGAGCTCCCCTTTAATATCCGGGTCTCTGGTGACTATGATTGAATAGAGCTGCATATTGCCCGTGGTGGAGGCCCTGGTGCCTGCTTCAAGGATGTAATCAAGGATCTGGCCGGGGATGGGATCGGGCTTATATTTCCGGATGGAACGGTGGTTAAGAATGGTGTCGAACATGGGTAATGATTTTCGTAAAAATAGACAATATGGCGGGATCCTGCGAATGTGCTCAGGATCGGTTTCATGGGAGCCAGGCTTTCGAGGGTCAATCTAAGCCGGGTAAAATGAGTCCGCTTTGTAACCTTTAACAGATTTCATGAATAGCGAAGGGGTGGTTGAGAAGGTTTTCCTGAACATGCGTGAGAAGTATGAGGGGTTATTAAACCCGACTTCGAGTGCCACTTCTGAAACATTTCCAAACTTACGGCTGAAGAGATAGGCTGCCCGTTTTAAGCGCATGGTCCGGATAAACTCGACGGGGGACTGGTTGGTAAGCGCTTCAAGTTTTCGGAACAAAGTGCTTCGACTCATATTCAGATCCTTGCAGAGAGCCGAAACATCAAAATCCTCATCCCCCATATGGTTGTTGATGATTTCCATGACCTGGCTCAGGAATTTTTCATCCACAGAGGTTACCACCACCTCGCGCGGATCCATGGTGATCTCGTTCATGTATTTATCCCTTAGCCTCTTTCTTTGTTCAATCAGGTTCCTTGACCGAACCAGGACCTCCATTATCTCAAAGGGTTTGGTAATATAATCATCGGCTCCGATCTTTAAACCATAGATTTTATCTGTCAATTCTGTTTTGGCGGTGAGCATGATCACAGGAATGTGACTGGTGCGGATATCGTTCTTCAGCTTGTTGCACAATTCAAACCCATCCATCCGGGGCATCATCAGATCGGTAACCACCACATCAGGCATGTGTTCCCTGGCAATCTTCAGGCCCGCACTTCCGTCCACAGCTTCGAATACGCTGAACTCGGCCTGCATCTTATCGGACAACAACCACAGGATGTCAGGATTATCCTCCACAATCAGAATGGATGGTTTTGAATTGGAGAGGTGCTTATGCCCTGGTTCGATCTTTGATTTTTCTGCTCCAGGAGCCACATGATGGGATTTTTCGGCTGGCACTGTTTCAACCTCATGATCAACCTCACAAATCGTGAATTCACCCTCCTTCAGATGATCCTTTCCCAAGGGGATATGAACGCAGAAAGTACTTCCCTCCCCGGGTTTGCTCTGGACTTCGATTCTTCCATGCATTAATTCCACCAGGTCATGGGTGAGCGCAAGCCCGATCCCGGTTCCTTCGCCTTTGGTGTTCATTTTTGCCTCAGCCTGGTAAAAGCGATCGAAAATTTTTGCCTGTTCCTCGGGTGCAATACCGGATCCGCTGTCCTTCACTTTAATTTCTAGTATATTTCCCATCCCGTTAAACTGCGCAACATGACAGAGCAGCAATTCCACCTTGCCGCCCTCGGCAGTAAATTTAAATGCATTGGACAGCAGGTTGCTGATGACCTTTTCAATTTTATCAGGATCAAACCAATCTATATGATCTGCGGAAGGAAGGTAATAGCGGTAGTAGATCCCTTTTGATTCTGCAAGAGAAGCGTAGGATAAGGCAACCGTACGCAGGAAATCGCTTAAGTTCTGCCTGTTCAGGAACAGCTTCATTCTTCTCCTGTCAATCCTGGAGATATCGAGCAACTGGTTGACCAGCAACATCAGGCGGCTAAAATTCCTGTAGAGTACCTCCAGCCCCCTTCTGCCTGTCCGAGAAACTTTTTCTTCCTCCATGATGGCCTCAAGGGGGGTTTTTACGGCGGTGAGGAGGGTTCTTAATTCGTGGGAAATATTGTTGAAAAAGAGGGTCTTCAAATTATCAAGCTCTACAATTTTCTCGTTTTTCCGCTGGATCTCCTTGGTGCGGTGATCTACCTCTTTTTTGAGCCTGGTCTTTTCCTTCTTGAGCCTGGCAGTTCTGAAACCAAGAAAAGCGTTGAGGATTACGATGAGCAGCAAGCAATAGGCTGTCAGTGCTGCAGCGGACCTGTGCCAGGGGGGGCGGACCCTGATGAGTATGGTTCTTCCGCTGGGATTCCACAATCCCGTATCATTTGATCCCGTGACCCAGAATTTGTAGTTCCCGGGAGTCAGGTCTGTATATTCTGCATATCCCTCGTTCCCCGAATAGACCGTATCCTTGTCAACTCCCTGCATGAAATAGCGATACTGGTTTTTCTGCGGATGCCTGAAGTTCAATGCGGCAAATTCCAGCAGGATAAAATTGTGGTCGTATTTCAGGTCGATCCGGTCGGTAAAGAGCATGGACCTTTTCAGGGGGGATCCTTTTCCGGGGATCACTGGTTCATCATCGATCCTGTCTATCCTTAATCCGGTGAAAACAATGGGCGGGATTGCTTCATTTGGCCTCAGATATTCGGGGGTCATGACGACCAGGTCGATGGTTCCCATGCACATGCTTCCGTCGGGATTGCTGTTCAGGGCCCAGATCTTCCTGGGGGAGTCTGGCAACCCATCTTTGTAGGTATAACTTTCTATGGTGCCATCCGGTTTTAGAATATTCACCCCGGTATAGGTGCCTATCCAGAGGTTCCCGTTGCGATCCTCATCAATCCTGATGGGTTTGCCAAGCCTTGATTCATGGATGTAGTGATTGTCAAAGGAGATCGCTGTATCTGAAAAGGAGTGCCGGACCTGGCTCAAACCAGCAGGTGTTGATAGCCAGATCCTGTCGTTCGAGTCACAATAAATGGCCTTGATGTGAGGATCGGGAAGCCCCGCGGGATTGCTCCTGTCATAGGAATAATGGGTCCAATTTCCTTCTTCCGCATCGATCCGGTACAATCCCCCATCCTGCTGTCCAAACCAAAAGAAGCCGTTCCGGTCCACAATAAAAGGGTTTAGATCCAGTTCACCGCGAAGTTCCTCCAGGGGGAGAGGGATCTTAAACCTGAATGCCGTCGTATCAAGGGTAATGGGATCGAACCTGATCAATCGATCCACTGCGCAGATCCAGAAATATCCGCGGTCATCCCGGGTGATGAACCGGCTCCCGTTCAAATCCATCCTTTCAAACCCGTTCATCCGGGGATCGTACCTGTGCAGGATGCCTTTCTGTCCCGCCATCACCCAGATCCTCTCTTCCCGGTCCTTAAGGATCTTAAAAACTGAACTGGAGCTGAGCGCCCCTGGCTGATCACCTGATTTGTAAAATATCACGCCATTAGGTGCTGGATCATACCTGATGAGACCGCTGGAATAGGTACCGACCCAGTAAGTCTGGCCATCCTTGACGATATTCGTGATCCAGTCATCTCCCTTGTGGAGCAAAAACTCATTAAACGGAATGGTCATTAAAAGTGAGCCTTCCATATCCGCGATCTTTACCCCTTCGGATGTGGCAATGATGATATTGCCCTGGGCATCTTCAATAAGGTCCATGATCAGTGCAGGCTCCTCCGGGGGATCAAGTTCCAACAGGGATTCTGCGACAGGATCGAAAAGCATCAGTCCCCTGTCAATTCCAAACCAGACCTTTCCCTGGCAGTCCACCTCAATGGCTCCTCTCATGTTTGGGGAATTGCCTTCCAGGGGAACCTTATAAACCAGGTCAATGTCACCTGAATAAGGATTGAACCTGATCAGCTCATACCCTTCGCCCAGGATCCAGAAATTGCCATCGGGAGCCACCGACAGATCCACGTAACGTATTCCCCTTGCTGCAGGACCGGTTGCATCCGTGGATAGTTTTCGAAACCTATCATCATAAGGGTTGGAATAATAGATTCCGTTCAGCCGATCCACTGCCCAAATCCTTCCTGTGGAATCTTTCTCAATTGCCAGTATCTGGTATGATGGGGGAGGGCCCTGGGATGACTCCACAACCGGGACCCTGTATATGCTGTCCGTTCCAGGAAAATATTTGTAAAATCCACTCCCCGATCCGAGCCAGAGGAATCCGGAGGGATCATAGGTAGCAATATTGAAGTCAAACACAGTGCCGTTTGTGTTCAGACTGACGGGCGTGAAGGTTTCAAATTCCAGGTCAAACTTCAGCAGTCCGTCCCCAAGGAGCCAGAGGGTCTTTCTGAAGTCACCCGTAATGCAACTGATCCTGCGAAGGGTCATACCCTGGGAATCAAACGGGGCGTAAGGATAACTGTGGATCCTGCTCCCGTCCCACCGGTCCAGCCCCGCACACGTGCCGAACCAGATCAGTTCACGGTGATCCTGGAAAAGGCACAGTGCCCGGGCAAAGGTATAATCCTCTATATCCCCGGCCGGCTCATACCGGATGGGTACGTGCTGTGCCTGCAGCAGTAAACAGCCTGATAATAAGAGCAGGGAAAGTCCTGGGGAACGATCGAATCGCTTAGACATGGTTGGTTGTGGTGTACCGGTGAAAGCAATCGGTCAATGCCGCTGTTCAATGACCTGTTAGAGGAAAAAGGCTGGGGTTAAAGAGGGATTCCTGAGTTGAAGAGAGAGGATGCTGCGAAAAAGAGAGGCTTTTCGTCGGGTCCTGACGGTGATTAAACCGTTTTCAGAGGTTACAGGAGAGCGGGTATGATCTTAAAGTTAACAAAACACAGCTCCAATGTCAAATATTTTATTGATTGAAAAGTATTCACATTATTAATCTCAAAATTATAAGAATATTGGCCTTGATGCTATCACAAATGTTTCAAAGTGTAGCACAAATTGTGCATTTGACCAAATGAAAGAGGCTGCCCCATAATAGAGGCAGCCTCCGGAGAGAAACAGTAACCAACTTTCACTTGTTCTCACCAACCACATAAAATCCGCATTCACATATGCATGCGTAAACCATGTCGCAGGATGAATTTATGCAACACCCTTCCACTGTTTCAATATTTTCATATGCCTGGAGATTGTCCCAGACCTGGTACAGGGTCATATTATCCTGGTCAAAGTTGGCTGTTTTGCCTGTTTTCACTTCGTTTATATCAAATTGCAACCAAAGCTTTGCGCTCTTATTAAAATGTTCCACCATGGGGGAAGACTCTATTCTGTATCCCCGGTTCAGCATCTTGTACCCATCGAGGTTAAGGTGATCCAGCGGGAATGAAGCCACCGTAATCAGTGTGGGTTCATTCACTGCCCCCCTGGGAAAATCAAGGCGCAGTGTTCCATTTATGGCATTTATTATTGTCCCCTCGGGTTTTACCCAGTAATGCTCTGAGAATACATTTCCGTAGATATTGGCCTGGAGGTCGACTGTTGACCGGTCGGATGTGGAGCTCGGAATTTCATCTTCACATCCGGAACTGGCAAAAATCAGGAATGCAAACAGGATCATTGGCAGAAGGCTGCCGATAGCTGGTGATAACCATTTTGTTTTCATAAGTGAGAATTTTTGGGGTTTGACATGTGAAAGATTTACGGTTAAACTGAACAGTTTGAATTCAACAGGTTAAAATTACACCGGGGTCTGGCGCAGTTTCAACCACATGTGATCCAGATACTGGTACAAATGGTTCACATTTGGGGTGTTATTTTTTTTTCAATGCCCAACAAAAAGATCCGCCTGAATATTTGTATGAAATGTTAGAAAAACCTAACTTTGTGTTAGAATTAATTAACAAAACCAATTAAGGATGAAAAGATCAATCATTGTTGCAGCCCTGGCGGTCCTGGTGCTGGCCACCATGGTTGTATGGATGCTTCATTCTGAAAGCTCCAATAGCGGGACCACCATATTAATGATATCCATTCAACTGGTTGTCCTGGTTTTTGCTGTGATTGTGGTATACAAAAGATGGAGCGCGGCAAAGCAAAAGCTCCCGGCCGAAGATGAAATGTCAAAGAATATTCGCCAGCGCGGGGCAGCGACCTCCTATTATGTATCCATCTACATGTGGCTGGTGCTGATGTATTTTGAAGAGGACATCAACCTGGAGGGACACACGCTCATCGGGGCAGGAATTTTAGGAATGGCAATCATTTTTGGCCTCAGTTGGGTCTACCATACCTACATCAGGAGATCCCATGACTAACCGCATCAAGGAGCTTCGGGCCAGGGAAAGCCTGACCCAGTTGGACCTGGCCAGGAAAGTAGGGGTGAGAAGGGAGACCATCGTTTTCCTGGAGAAGGACAGGTACAATCCTTCCCTGAAACTGGCCTACGACATTGCCAGGGTATTTGGGATGAAGATCGAGGAGGTGTTTAATCTAGAGGGTTAGTACACTCAATGGAGGGTATACCAACCCTGGCCCTGCACCCTAATTCATTTCAAAGGGAATACCAAAGAAATCGGCAATCTCCTTCATCTCCTTTTGGACCGGGACAATCACATTGATTCCCTCTTTGCTGATTTGCGCTTCCCGTTCCCTTTCAATATCCCCGGGTATCAGCACCCGGTCATGCCCTTTGGCCGGTTTTGCTGCCCTGAAGGTCTCGATCCATTTATCCATCTGGGCCTTGAATACTTCCGGTTTCTGGAAGCCATCGATGCGCATGGCGCCGAAGAAGTGGCCCGTGCCCTCGCCCACCTTCTCCTCTTTCACCGGAAGGAAGGCCAGGGATGGGGGACAGAAGGGCCCGAAGTTGGCGCCTGAAAGGACTGCCGACAGAATATCCACGATGGCGCTCAGTGCATAACCCTTGTGGCTGCCATGCTGGGCCGTTCCTCCCAGGGTAACCATGGAACCTCCCTTGGTGATGATATCCGGATCATCTGACGGAACCCCGTCCGCATCCTGCACCCATCCCAGCGGAATCTTTTCACCTTTTTTGGCGGCAATGGCCAGCTTTCCCCGGGCAATGGGCGTGGTGGAGAAATCAGACACGAAGGGTGGGTATTTACCAGCCGGAACAGACACTGAGATCGGGTTGGTGCCCAGCATGGGCTCGATGGAGAATGTGGGTGCCACCAGCGGATTGGCGATGGTCAGGCTGATCCCGATCATATCGTGTTTCAGTGCCATCATGGAGTAATAGCCAGCGAATCCGTAATGGTTGGAACCCCTTGTGGATACCCATCCCGTGCCTGCGGTGCGGGCTTTCTCTATGGCTATCTGCATGGATTTTGTGGCAGCGATCATCCCGATGGCCCCGTCTCCGTCCACCACCGCAGTACTGGGTGATTCATGGACCACCCGCACGTCGGGTTTAATGTTGATGCGGCCTGCCTGCCAGAGCTGGAAATAGTCCTTGATCCGGATCATCCCATGACTGGAGTAGCCCCTTAGTTCCGCGGCGATGAACACATCGGTGGCCATCTTTGCATCTTCCGGGCTGCAGCCCATTTTCTCGAATACCTCTCGGGTGAACTTTTCTAAATACTCAGGTCTATACATTGAAAATCGTTTTAACGATGAAGCCACAAACGGCGATTATTTCTTTCTTACTACTTTATAGGCACAGGCCTGTGAAGTGGCCATGATGAGCATGTCATCCACGTTCACATGCGGGGGACGTGTCACGGCAAACAGGATGGCTTCAGCCACATCCTCGGCATAGAGGGGTGTAAAGCCTTCATACACCTTGTTGGCTTTTTTCATATCCCCTTTAAAGCGCACCTTGCTGAATTCGGTCTCCACAGCACCCGGATGGATAGCCGTGACCTTGATCCCGAAATCCACCAGGTCGATGCGCATGCCCCGGGTCAGCCCGTCCACTGCAAACTTGGTGGCATTGTATACGTTCCCGTTCTCATAGGCCTCTTTTCCGGCGATGGAACCTATATTGATGATATGTCCCCTGCCCATTTCAACCATTCGTGGTGAAACCAGCCTGGTCATGTAGAGCAAACCTTTGATGTTGGTGTCGATCATCTGCTCCCAGTCCTCCAGTGAGCCTTCGTGAATCCTGCTCAGTCCTGCTGCAAGCCCGGCATTGTTCACAAGGACCTCCGCCTTCTCCCACTTTCCGGTAATCCTGTCGAATGCCGATTTTACCGCTTTGGGATCCCTGATATCAAATGAAAGGGAGAGCACATCCGACTGGGTTTTTGACCGGATCTCCTCTTCAATGATCTCCAGGTTTTCTGACCTGCGACCTGTAATGACCACATCGAAATCATTCCTGGCCAGGAGCTCTGCCGTGGCTCTGCCAATACCGGCTGTAGCGCCTGTGATTATTGCGATGGGATTCATGGGAAATGTTTTGCAACAAAAGTAAAAATTATCTTGATATGATCTATTCACTATATTTGCCTTTAAACGAAGAGATATATGGATTTGAATGCAAAACAGTTGAGGGAACGCGCCCTATCCTACCTGACCCAGGATGAACTCTATTCCATCGAATCGATGCTGGGAAGAGAGCCAAACCCGTTTGAGCTGAATATGTTTGCGGCCATGTGGTCGGAACACATCTCCTACAAAAGTTCCATCAAATGGCTTGAGGAGATGCCTGTGGAGAGCAAGGAGGTTTATGTGGCTGCGGGGAAGGAAAATGCGGGTGTGATCCATATCAATGAAGAGCTGGCATGTGTCATAAAAATGGAATCCCACAACCATCCCATTGCCGTGGATCCAAGACAGGGGGCCGTAGGGGTTGGAAACGTAAACCGGGACCTGATCACCATGGGGGCAGAACCAATTGGCCTGATGAACATCCTGAGGTTCGGAAATCCTAAAGAGAAGCATATCAGGGAGATGGTGAATGCGGTGGTAACCGCACTGGGCAGTTACTCCAACAATTTTGGAGTCCCGGTGGTCGGAGGTGAGATCCTTTTCGACGACAGTTATAATTTTAACCCGCTGGTGAACCTGTTGGGTGTTGGGATCGTGAAGACAAAGAAAGTCATCAGGGCATCCTTTACCAGCCGTAAACAGGTAATGGTGCTCCTGGGGAAGAAAACATCCGGAAGGGCGGTGCATGGTGCGGGTTTTGCTTCCAGGGCCATAAAAAACAAAGGGCAGATGGTACCGGAATCCCAGGTGGCCGATCCGGCCAGCGGGAAAATATTAATGGATTGCATCCTTGAGTTGAATGAAAAGGGATTGATTGGCGGGATGCAGGACATCGGGGCCGGTGGCGTGCTCTGTGCGGCGGCTGAGATGGCTTTCCGTGGTGGCAAGGGTGTGGAGATCCATCTGGATCGCATTCCGCTGCTAAGGGAGGATATTGACCAGCTGGGTATCCTGCTGTCCCAAACCCAGGAGCAAATGTTGCTGGCCGTGGATGGCAAAGATCTCTCAGTGCTGGGGGAGATCGCCAATTACTGGGGCCTGGAATGTGCGGACCTGGGCCCGGTAACCGATGAGCAGAGGCTCAGGGTCCTGGAGAAGGATGAAACATATGGTGACCTGCCTGTCCAATTGCTGGTCAGGGGTGGCGGGGCACCTGTCTACATCAGGGATATGAAACCCAGGGGGAAAACCCCACGTGCGGTCTCTGCCGAGGATGTTCCCATGCCGGGAAACCTTAAAGATATTGCCAGGAAAATGGTATCCCTTCCCAACATCGCTTCAAGAAGGTGGATCTACGAGCAGTTTGATACCATGGCCGGGCTGGCCAATATAAGTACGGAATTTCCTTCTGATGCCGGCATCATTGAGATCCAGGGATGCAACAAAGCACTGGCCATGAGTGTGGATGGAAATTCACGCTATGGAAAGCTGGAGCCGAAGGTGGGAGCCATGATCGCAGTGGCCGAAGCCTCCAGGAACATTATCTGTTCGGGCGGAAGGCCCCTGGCTGTGGCTGATTGCCTCAATTACGGAGATCCTTCGGATCCATATGTATACCTTGACTTTGCCGAAAGTGTCAAGGGAATCTCGGCGGTATGCAAAAAAATGGAGATCCCGGTGGTTGCGGGAAATGTGAGTTTTCACAACCTGACACACAATGGCGAAGACATCGCATCGGTAATTCCCACACCGGTCATAGGAATGGTTGGCATCATCGATGACCTTGAAGATATGATGTCTGTAAGCTTCCGGAATAAAGGGGATATGATCTTCCTGGTGGGAAGGTCTGAAAATGATATCTCGTCGTCGGAATACCTTTCATTTATGCACCTGATCAACGAATCGGCAGCACCCAAATTTGACCTGGATTATGAAATGAAGATCCAGCAGGAGGTGGGCAATCTTATCAGAAGAAAGCTGATCAATTCTGCCCATGACGTCTCCCTGGGGGGGCTTTTCATTACACTGGTCGAATCTGCACTTCCGGGAGGCCTTGGCTTTGATGTGACCTCTCCTGCCGAAATCCGTGGAGATGCTTTTCTGTTCGGGGAGGCCCAGAGCCGCGTGGTGGTGAGTGTGGCCGCAGAGAAGGAGACTGAATTCCTGGATTATATGATTGAAACGGGAATTCACTTTTCAGCCCTGGGACATGTAACCAAAGAGGAGCTGAGGATTGACGATGTCTCTTTCGGGTTTATTGCCGATTACGCCAGGGATTTTGAGAATGCCCTTGAAAAACTCCTGGGTGATTGATCGACCATGGGTCGGGATGCATACTAATTGCTATATTTAGCCGTTTAAATCTATAATGAAAAAAATCCCCCTTCTTTTACTGGTTCTTTTCATTTACGCCAGCGGATTTTCCCAGGAAGAGAGGCCAAGGAACCTCACGGCTTTTGATCTGAAGCGTCTTCATTTTGGGTTTACCGTCGGGTTCAATGCCATGGACGTTGGCCTCAAAAGAAATTTCCAGGCCGAGGATTTTATCTATGCGGATTTAAGCCATGTGTTGCCGGGATTTCAGGTGAGCATTGTCTCTGACCTCAGGCTGACCAAGAACTGGAACATGAGGTTCCTTCCCGGGATCAGTTTTGGGTCCAGGGAGATCTATTACTATGAATACGACCAGGGACAGGGAACAGGGGACCTGGTCCGGATCGCCGATGCGGACAACCCGGTGGCGTTGGGCCCCAGTTTTCTTGATTTCCCATTTCACTTCAAGTACCGTTCGGAGCGCGTCAACAATTACAGGCCTTACCTGGTGGGAGGAGTAAATTTCCGGTATGATATGTCAGCGAAAAGGGAGTATGACGGCGAATCCAGCGAGTATGTGAAATTCAAACCAGCCGACTTTTACCTGGAATTCGGGTTTGGCGTGGATACCTACCTCCGGTATTTTAAATTTGCTCCGGAGATCAAACTGGCTGTGGGTTTGAGAAATATTCTGGCCGATGAGGGCCGCCCACCCTATCTGCAGTTCGTGGAATCCATCGAGAGGGTCACTTCCTATATCATCATGCTTAATTTCCACTTTGAATAAGGCGGATCTACCCCCTTCTCATCTCTGAACAGATCACGGCCACCGATGCTGCCAAATTGAGAGATTCGGATCCTATTCCATCGGCAGAATAGGAGGGGATGGCAATCTTTTTGCGGATGAACCGGTCATACCGGTCCGACAAACCACGGGATTCGTTCCCGAACAGGATCAACGGGTTTTTATCCAGTGCGGCGCCATACACAGATTCCCCTTCAAGGAAAGTACCATAAACCACTTTGTCGCGGAGCTCTGGCGCAGAAAGAATCTCTTCGATAGGGAGGTAAAACAGGGCCACCCGTGCGATGGCGCCCATGGTGGCCTGGACCACTTTGGGATTATATAAATCCGCAGAATCGGGAGTGCAAATGAGGTGCTTTATACCGAACCAATCGGCGGTGCGGATAATCGTTCCCAGGTTCCCCGGGTCCCGGATGGCTTCGAACGCCAGCACCGGATTGTCAGCCAGCTCTTCCGGATTCACAGGCCTTTCGGGCATGGAGACCACGGCAATTACCGGCTGTGGCGTCACAAGGTTACTGACCTTTTTAAGTTCATCGGGTGTGGCTTCCTCTGCCCCGAGCTGACTGCGGTGGAGCAGCTCCCTGTTTTTATGGATCCAATCCCCTGTGGCGAAGATTTGCCTGATGGCATGCGCATGTGGTGCGCTGCTGACAGCCAGCTCCCCGATGATCTTTTCACCTTCGGCCAGGTACAATTTGAGCTGATCCCGGTATTTTTTCTGGCGCAGTGACCGGATAAGTTTTGACTGGCTTGCAGAGATCATGATATAAAGGGGATTCACAGCAAAGATGAAAAAATTTTTGGGTACATTTAAATTCTTACTTTTGCTTTTTAAAAGAAAACATTGCGCCGCAGGATCCCATATGCTCTGATCATCATTTTCCCGGTACTTTTCTTCTCCTGCAGTTCAACCAAATATATTCCGGAAGATGAGTACCTGCTGGATAACTATAAGATCGAATCGGGGAAGGGGGAATTCGATAAGAAAGCCTTTAACAACTATATAAAGCAGAAACCCAACAAGCGCATTATTTTCTGGAAGTTCTATCTTTCGTTGTACAACCTCTCCAACCCTGAAAAGGATAATGGCTTCAACAACTGGTTGAGGCGCATCGGGGAACCACCGGTCATCTATGACGAGGGCCTCAAAGAAAAATCCGCGGAGCAGTTGAGCCTCTATATGAGAAACAAGGGATTCTATGAGGCCGCCATTTCTGACACCACCCTTTTCAAGAAGCACCGGGCCAATGTGGTATTCCGGGTGATCCCGAACCAGCCTTATAAGATCCGCAGCATCACCTACTTCTTCCAGGATGCCACACTCTCCTCCATTGTGATGGCGGATACCACTGCAGGTAAATTCAAGGTGGGGGAAAGCTTCGACGTGGATGTGATGCAGGAGGAGCGGGTCCGCATCGAGACGGTGCTTCGCGACAGCGGGTATTACAACTTTACCCGGGATTATGTCTATTATGAAGTGGACAGCGCGTTCAATAACCATCAGGTGGACATTACACTGGGGGTCTCCAATTATCCCAAACTGGACAAAGGGGGCAGGTTAATCCATGTGGATCACCCGGTCTACAGGATCAGGGATGTATACATGGTCACAGATTTTAATGCGGTTTCCCGGCTAAAGGGGCAGGATTCGGTATCCCATCAGAAAGACACGGTGATCTTTGACAAGGTGCACCTGGTGTATTCAGGGAAACCCAACATCAGGTCCTCCATGGTGACCCAGAAGAATTACATCATACCGGGAGAACTCTACGATGCATCAGATGTGCAGCGCACCTACCGGAATCTCTCATCCCTCAGCGCTTTCCGGATGGTTGAATTGCGCTTTCGCGAAGTGGGGAATGACAGCGCCCTGCTGGATTGTGATGTACTCACGGTGCCTGCCACACGCCAATCCTATACCATCAAGGTAGAAGGCACCAACTCGGCGGGTAACATAGGCGCTGCCGGGAACCTCAGCTACAGGCACAGGAACCTGTTCGGCGGATCCGAGCAGTTCGACCTCTCCTTTCTGGGGGCCATTGAGACTTTGCGTGAGACAAGAGAGGTACCCGATTCCATACTGGGTTCCGTGAAACTGATGCAGGAGTTCGGTGTGGAGGCCCGCTTAAGGATCCCAAAGTTCCTGCTTCCATTCCGGACCGATCAGTTTATCCGGCGCTACAATCCGCAAACCAATATCCGGTTATCCTATAACTACCAGAAGCGCCCCGATTATATCCGCACACTCGCAAACGCCTCCTTCGGTTATAACTGGAGGGGATCTGAAAACCTGCTCCACCGGGTCTATCCCCTGGAGGCAAGCCTGATCCTGGTCCCTTTCAAATCCCCGTTGTTCGAGGATTGGCTCCAGGGCAAATACCTCTTTTACAGTTATGAACCCCATTTGATCGTGAATACCCGGTATTCCATGACCTGGTCCAACCAGAAGCTTCTGAAGAACCAGAGCTTTCAGGACATCAGGGTGAACCTGGAAGCCGCGGGAAACCTTCTGTATGGGGGATACAGACTCCTGGCAAAGGACCCTGGCAATGGGAATTACCAGTTGCTGGGGGTCGATTTTGCACAGTATGTCAAAGCTGATATAGATATCCGCAGCTTTAACTTCCTTTATGAGGATGTGAGCCTGGTCCTGAGAGGATTTGCAGGGGTGGGGTTTGCCTATGGCAATTCCAACGCCATGCCTTTTGAAAAACAGTATTTCTCGGGAGGTGCCAACAGCATCAGGGCCTGGCAGGTGAAAAACCTTGGGCCGGGCTCCTACAACGATCCTGAAAACTCCATCTATCCCAACCAGACCGGAGATGTGAAACTTGAGGCCAACATGGAATATCGCTTCAGGCTCTTCTGGAAACTGGAGGCGGCCCTGTTCATGGATGTGGGCAATATCTGGTCCCTTT
>JAHEEC010000153.1 GCA_024640885.1 Bacteroidota bacterium
ATAACAGTACCAGCAGGTGATAGAGCAGGTCGGCAGCTTCATTGCGGAAAAGCTCGTCGTTGTTGTCCTTGGCCTCAATGATCAGCTCCACGGCCTCCTCGCCCACCTTCTGAGCGATTTTGTTTATCCCCTCATTAAACAGGGAGGTGGTATAGGAGTCCGCAGGCCTCTCCTTTTTCCGCTTGTGGATCAGCTCCTGCAGCTGAGCTAAAAAGGCGACTCCCCCGGGATCATCAGTGAGCCTGTTCTCTTCATTGAAACAGGTGTCGGAGCCGGTATGGCAGACCGGTCCCACCGGATTGGCTTTGATTAACAGGGTGTCCCTGTCGCAATCTTCCAGGATCTCAACCACGTGCAGAAAATTTCCGCTCTCCTCCCCCTTGGTCCATAAGCGGTTCTTCGTCCGGCTGAAAAAGGTGACTTTTCCCTCCTCCCTGGTCCTGTCCAGCGCCTCGGAGTTCATGAAACCAAGCATCAGAACGGTGCCTGTCCGGGCATCCTGTATAATGGCAGGGAGCAATCCATCCATTTTTTGAAAGTCCATATTATCTGATTGTTATATTGTTTTTTCTTAAGTAATCCTTTAATTCAGGAATCGGGATTTCATTGTAGTGGAAGATGGAGGCAGCCAGGGCCGCATCGGCCTTGCCCTCTACAAACACTTCCACAAAGTGCTCCTTTTTCCCGGCTCCGCCTGAAGCAATCACCGGGATACTGAGTTGTTGGGAAAGCTCCCGTAATGCATCACAGGCAAATCCACTTTTGGTTCCATCGTGATTCATGGAGGTAAAGAGGATTTCACCGGCACCCCGCTCCTGGACTTCCCTGGCCCAGCTGAAAAGTTCCCTTTCTGTCGGGATCCGTCCCCCGTTTACAAAAACGGTCCAGCGATCCTCCTGCCACTGGGCATCTATGGCCACCACAACGAACTGCTTTCCAAATCCCCCGGCAATCCGGTCCACCAGGTCGGGATCCCTGACTGCCGAAGAGTTTATGCTCACCTTATCGGCACCGGCCGAAAGCAGAAGACCGGCATCTTCCACCCGGTCGATCCCTCCCCCCACCGTGAATGGGATATTCAGGTGTTCAGAGATGCGCCTGACCAGGTCAGCGAATAGCTTTCGCCCTTCGTGGGTGGCTGTAATATCCAGGTAGACCAGCTCATCGGCGCCTTCTCGGGCATATTTGGCTCCCAGTTCCACCGGATCACCCACATCGATCACATTCTCGAAATTAATCCCCTTCACCGTTTTCCCGTCCCGGATATCCAGGCAGGGTATTATCCTCTTGGCCAGCATTTTAACTATTATTTAATATATAGGT
The DNA here is from genome assembly GCA_024640885.1 of Bacteroidota bacterium. Lineage (GTDB taxonomy): Bacteria > Bacteroidota > Bacteroidia > Bacteroidales. The sequence goes on from JAHEEC010000153.1 coordinate 1,324, forward strand.
TTCAAGGCTTTTTAAAGCTATTCTTCCCTCATAAATCGCTTTCCCGATGATCACTCCGTCGATCCCCGCTGCATCCAGAAGCTCGATATCCCCCATCTTACTGATCCCTCCACTGGCGATCAGGTGAAGTCCCCTGTCTTCCGCTTTCAGCTCCTCGTATGCCTGGAAAGAAGGACTGTCGAGCATCCCGTCCCTGTCAATGTCGGTACAGATTACTTTCTCAATTCCCTCGGACCGGTAGCCGGAAATAAAGTCCCCCAGGTCCAGTGCGGTGGCCTCCTGCCATCCTGAAACTGCAACCTTTCCCGCCCTGAAATCGGCTCCAAGGATGATCCGCTCCGGACCATAGCGCTCCAGCCATCCCAGGAACAGCTCCCGGTCCTTCACAGCGATGCTTCCCCCGGTAACCATGCGGGCCCCCGATTCAAAAACAATACGCAAATCCTCATCGCTTCGCAGTCCGCCCCCGGCATCGATTACCAGGGAAGTGCGGGAAGCAATCTTTTCCAGGACCTTATGATTCACCACCTTTTGTTCTCTGGCTCCATCCAGATCGACCAGGTGCAGGCGATGAATGCCATGATCCTCGAAGCTGCGTGCCATCTCCAGGGGATCGCCGTATTCCTTTTTCTGGTTGTAATCGCCCTGGGTGAGCCGGACGCACCTTCCATCAATCAGATCTATGGCAGGAATCAGCTCTATCATAACTCCAGAAATTTTTTCAGAATCAACTCCCCCGGACCGCCGCTTTTCTCCGGGTGAAACTGGGTGGCATAAAAATTATCGCGCTGCAACGCAGCGCTAAATGGCAGGATGTAATTGGTTTCGGCGGCTGTATGCTCCCCCACCGGTACATAGTACGAGTGCACAAAATAAACATAGGCGCCTTTGAGTTCAGCCGGAAACAGTGCCCCGGCCACGCTTTCGAGGCTGTTCCAGCCCATATGGGGCACTTTCAGTCCTTTCGCGGGAAAATGCTTCACCGGCTCATCAAAAATGCCGATACACTCCGTATCGCCCTCCTCCGACCAGCTGCACATGAGCTGCTGACCCAGGCAGATGCCCAGGACCGGACAGCGAAGGCCTTTCAACAGGGTATCCAGCTCACGCTCTTTCAGGTAAGCCATGGTAGATGCCGCCTCTCCCACACCCGGAAAGATCACCCGCTCCGCAGCCAGGATGCGTTCATGATCGTCTGTGATAACAGCTTCCACACCCAACCTTTTAAGTGCATGATCGACCGACCGGATGTTTCCTGCATTGTATTTAATGATGGCTACATTCATCCCTCAAGTATTAAAGCATCCCCTTGGTGGTGGGCAATTGCATATTATCGGGGTCCAGTTTTACAGCCTTCCCCACCACCCGTGCAAAGGCCTTAAACAGGCCTTCGATCATATGGTGCTCATTGGCACCCGTCACTTCCATGCTCAGGTTGCACTTTGCCGCATCTGTGAAACTCTTGAAAAAGTGAAAAAACAGCTCGGTGGGCAGGTCCCCGATCTTCTCCCTCCTGAAATCGGCTTTCCACTGGATCCAGGGTCTTCCTCCAAAATCAATGGCCACCGTGGCCAGGGAGTCATCCATGGGCAGTACAAAAGCATACCTTTCAATGCCCCGCTTGGATCCAAGTGCCTGATTAAAAGCCTCACCCAGTGCCAGGGCCGTATCCTCAACCGTATGGTGTTCATCCACATGCAGGTCTCCCTTCACCTCGATTTCCAGGTCCAGTCCCCCGTGCCTTCCCAGCTGATCCAGCATATGATCGAAAAATCCCAGTCCTGTTGATATGGCCGTATGTCCTTCTCCATCCAGGGAAAGCTCCACCCTTATATCCGTTTCATTACTGGTTCTGACCACTGTCGCACTTCGTTGCTGACTCCGGATATAGCGGTAGACCTGGTCCCAGTCGCTGCATACAGCTACCCTTGCCTCTGAAAGTCCTGCAGCATCCATCTCCTGTGCTGCTTCCCTGCTACCCAGGAAAATGCCACGCCCCCCCAGGTTCCCGGCCAGCTCCATATCGGTGATGCGGTCGCCTACCACATAGGAGTTCTCCAGGTCATAGCCTCCGTTCATATAAGCGGTAAGCATGCCGGTTTGGGGTTTGCGATTGGGTGAGTTCTCTTCCGGAAGAGAGGGATCGATGTAAATCGCATCGAATTCCACTCCCTCGTTCCTGAACGCCTGCAGGAATTTCTCATGGGGGATCCGAAAGTCCTCCTCCGGAAAAGCCCCGGTGCCCATTCCGTCCTGATTGCTGACCACTACCAGCTCAAAATCGGTGAACTGCCTTATTTTGTAAAGATTTCTGAAAACCCCGGGCATGAACTCCAGCTTCTCCAGTGAATCGACCTGGTAGTCCGCCGGCGGCTCCTTGATCAGGGTACCGTCCCTGTCTATAAATAATACTTTTTTCATGACTGAAAGTTTTTAAGGGCCTTAATCAGTTCGGTATTCTCCTCCCTGCTTCCAATGGTTATACGCAAACATCCTTCACAGAGCGGCACCCTGGAACGATCCCGGATGATGATCCCCCTGTTCATTAAAAACTGATAAAGCGCAGCAGGATCGTCCACCCTGATCAGAAGGAAATTGGCATCGGATGCAAATACCTGCCTGACAAAAGCCAGGGATTCCAGCTGTTTGGCCATGCTGCTTCGTTCGTTCAGGATCTGGTTGACCCATTTCTTTGTACGGGCTGTATCATCCAGGGCCTCGATTGCTGCCTTGATGGTCAGTTCATTTACATTGTAGGGGTATTTCACCCTGGAAAGATATTCCACCAGCTGCGGATGCGCAAACAGCATTCCCAGGCGAATCCCGGCAAGTCCCCAGGCCTTGGACAGGGTTTGTAAGACCACCAGGTTCGTCGTCTCGTTCAGCAGGGAAAGAAATCCGGGATCCCGGCTAAAATCAATATAGGCCTCATCCACCACCACCATGCAGTCCACTCCATCCAGTATCTTCAGCACCGATGCACGGTCGTAGGAATTGGAGGTGGGATTGTTTGGAGAACAAAGAAAAATGAGCCTGGTATGCTCATCCACGGCAGCCAGAACCGCTTCCGGATCCAGGCTGAAATCGCTGTTTAAAAGAACACTGCGACGTTCCACCCCGTTGATCTCCGCACAAACGGCATACATCCCATAGGTAGGATCCACCGTGATTACATGATCCCTTCCCGGTTCACAGAGGACCCTGAACAGGACATCGATGCCTTCATCACTTCCGTTTCCAAGGAAAACCTGCTCCACCCGAAGCCCCCTGAGCTCCGCAATCCGCTGTTTGAGCCGGACCTGATGGGGATCCGGATAGCGGTTCAGGGGACTATTGAAGGGATTTTCATTTGCATCCAGGAAAACCGAGGCCGATCCCGAAAATTCATCTCTGGCCGATGAATAGGGTTTCATCTCCAGGATATTCTTCCTGACCAGTCTGGATATGTTCCTTGACTCAGTCATTGTTGCCCTTTTTTAGCCGAATGGAGACCGCAGCGCTGTGTGCCTGCAGCTGCTCTGCCTCGGCCAGGATCATAATGGACTCCCCGATATTCGCCAGTCCATCTTTGCTGATCTCCTGGAAGGTAAGCTTCTTCGTGAAACTTTCCATATTGAGGCCGCTGTAGGAATGGGCCCATCCGTTGGTGGGCAGGGTGTGATTGGTCCCGGAGGCATAATCGCCCGCACTCTCGGGCGTATAGGGACCCAGGAAAACCGATCCCGCATTGATCACCTGTTCAGCCAGTTCCGCATAGTTTTCGGTGACAATGATCAGGTGTTCAGGAGCATAGGCATTGGTGAAAGCCATAATCTCTTCCTGGTTTTTCAAAAGAATCATCTTGCTGTTTTCCAGGGATTCAGATGCAATTTTCTTCCTGGGGAGACCCTCCAGTTGAACCTGTATTTCCCTTTTAACTCCGTCAATCAAAGTTATGGAATCCGTCAGTAAAAGCACCTGGCTGTCGGGACCATGTTCTGCCTGGGAGAGCAGGTCGGAGGCGATATAGGCAGGATTGGCAGCACTGTCGGCCACCACGGCCAGCTCCGAAGGACCCGCAGGCAGATCAATGGCCACCGTATCCCGGCTTACGATTTGCTTGGCCATGGTCACATACTGGTTTCCGGGACCGAAAATTTTATTGACCGGTGGGATGGTCTCCGTCCCATGCGCCATGGCCGCGATGGCCTGGACTCCCCCAACCCGAAAGACCCGGTCCATACCCAGCATCCCGGCTATGTAAAGAATGGCGGGGCTCACCCTTCCCTGGCTGTCGGGTGGTGTGCACAGGATAATTTCCCTGCATCCGGCAATTTTTGCAGGGATTCCCAACATAAGTGCTGTGGAGAGCAGCGGGGCTGATCCGCCCGGGATATAGAGTCCCACGCTGCAGATGGGAATCTGCTTTTGCCAGCAGCGAACGCCGGCAGAAGTCTCTATGGTCTCGCCCCGGAACACCTGTTTTTCATGAAAGGTCTGGATGTTCCGCTGTGCTTCCTGGATAGCCTTTTTTAAGGCCGGGCTCACCTCCGCACCGGCTGTTTCAATCTCTTCCTTTGTAACTTCCAGTTTATCTGCACTATAGCCATCGAACGCTTTGCTGTATTTCCTGACCGCAGCATCCCCTTTCGTGGCTACATCAGAGATAATTTTTTGTACCTGGTCCTCCAGGCTTTGATAATTCAGGCCGGGCCGTTTCATCAAATCTGGCCAGTTGCTCTTTTCAGGATGGCGAACAATATTCATGGACAGTGTATACAGGTTAAACAATCATTTTTTCGATGGGAATGACCAGGATTCCCTGTGCCCCGAGTTCCCTCAGGCGGTCAATGACCCCCCAGAACTCCTTTTCGCTGAGGACAGAATGAACCGAACTCCACCCCTCTTCCGCCAATGGCATCACGGTGGGAC
>JAHEEC010000154.1 GCA_024640885.1 Bacteroidota bacterium
GTGGATTTCACGCACTCCATCGGCGATGACCACCTGGATAACCTGGTGGAATCGGTGGGAGGCGGTGCTGTTTTCCTGGACTTTGACCAGGACGGTTATCTGGATCTTTATGTGAGCAACGGTTCCTATACTGAAGGACTCAGCAAAGGTGAAAAGCCCGCAGGAAACCCGGTCAACCAGCTTTTCCGGAACAGGCAGGACGGGACATTTGAGGACGTCACCGAACAGGCAGGTGTGGGGAATGCAGCTTATGGAATGGGGATGACCGTGGGAGATATAGACAATGACGGGTACCCCGATATATACATCACCAACTATGGCCCCAATGTACTTTACAGGAACAACGGCGACGGCACCTTCACCGATATCAGCATGAAAGCAGGAGTGGCCGGGAGCGAGTGCAGCGTGGGTGCCGTCTGGTTTGATTATGACAACGACGGATGGCTGGATCTATACGTGGGGAATTATATCAATTATGATCCTGAATATGGATATTTCTATGCACCGGACGGTTTTCCGGGCCCCATGGCCTATGACGGGCAACAGGACCGGCTCTATCATAACCTGGGAAATAACACCTTTGAAGATGTGACCGAATCCATGGGGATCATTAATCCTGACGGAAGGGCCATGGGCGTGGGGGCCGCAGACTTTGACAACGATGGCTTTACGGATATTCTGGTTGCCAACGATCACATGGTCAATCACATATACCATAATGAGGGAGGGAAAGGTTTTGTGGATCAGGGCATTAAAACGGGAATGGCCTTCAATCAGGCCGGGGAAGCCACCATCAGCATGTCGGTGGATTTCGCCGATTACAACGGGGATGGATTGATGGATGTGTTCATGTCCGATGATACCTATTGTTCGCTCTACCGGAACCAGGGGAACGGGGTCTTTACGGACATGGCTTATCCTTCGGGGATCGCCATCGCCAGCGCGCAACATGTGGGATGGTCCTCCTCATTTATCGATTTTGACAATGACGGGGACGTGGATATCTTCAAGGTGAACGGGGAGCTTAAACACCTTTACGGGCAGGAGGACCAGGTGTTCGAGAACCTGGACGGGAACCAGTTCAGGGATGCTTCCCTGGAGCTGGGTGGCTACTTCCAGAAAGAACTGGTGGGAAGAGGGGCATGTTTCGGTGACTACGACAATGACGGTGACCTGGATGGATATATTGTAAACCTGAATGATCGCGGGGTTTTCCTGCGCAACAACAGGGGAAATGACAATAACTGGATCACCATCAGGCTGGTGGGAACGGAAAGCAACCGCGACGGGATCGGTGCACTTGTAACCATTTCGGCAGGGGGAAAGAAGCAGGTGGGCCTGAGGAAAAGCACCACCGGATACCTTTCCCAGAACGACCACAGGGTCCACTTCGGGATCGCAGGCTCAGGCCTTGTGGATACCCTTGAAGTGAGGTGGCCGTCAGGGAAGATACAACAGTTGGAAAATATCAAAGCCAACCAGATCGTAACCATTACAGAAGAATGAGGAGACGCATCAAACTGAGAGGGAAAAGGCGAGCCATCCTTTGGATGCTTTTAACAGCCGGACTGGGAGGAACCATTTGCGTTTCATGCAGCAACCAATCACTGGACGGGATGGTAGTGGCAGTGGCTCTTGCCCCGGGGAATGGGAACTCACTCGAAAGTGCCTCACTTATTGCGGTGGATCCGGACCAACCCGGAGAAACAGCGAAAGTGATCAGCAAAAAATTCAATTCCGCCTGCGCCCCTTCCGTATCCCATGATGGAAGGTACCTTCTTTTTTCAGGAAAAGTGAAACCGGAGGATCCCTGGCAGATCTGGCTCATGGACCTTCGCAGGAACTCAACCTCACAGATCACCCAATTACCGGAGGATTGCATGGATCCGGCCTTCCTCCCCGAAGGAAGGATCCTCTTCAGCAGCAGGGCATCGGCTAAGGGAGGAGATATTACAGCCCTTTTCAAATGCAACCGGGATGGTTCGGAACTGCAGCAGCTCACATTTCATCCTCACGTCGACCGGGCCTCCAGCATCCTTCAGGACGGCCGCATCCTTTACACCAGCAGTCAGCAATTCCCTGAAGTCACCCCCCCCCTCTTCCTGGTCATGCGCCCCGACGGCACCAAGAGCGAGCTTTTTTACAGGGGTGAAAGGGCCACATTTCCCACCACCAGGGGAACCGAGTCAGAAAAGGGAATGGTCTATTTCATTGAGTCCGATTCCGCCACCGGCCAGGGTAAACCTGTGGCAATCAATCAGAACCGGCCGCTGTTCTCCAGGATTGAACTATCTGAGGGAGAGAAAGGAGATTTTCACTCCGTAATTCCATTCGGACCCTCCATGTGCCTGGTCTCCTACCGGGAAAATACGGGTGAACCCTACGCCATCCGCTCGTTGAATGTAAATGACCGGCAGGTTGGTCCCGCATTGTATCAGGGAGAGGGAGATGTAATCGATCCGGTCTGGATCAGGATGATGGAACGCCCCAGGAAACTTCCAAGCGAGGTCAACACAAATAATCCTACCGGGCTGCTGATGTCGGGGGATATTAACCATTCCATGTTGCCTGTCAACGGTGCAGCTATCGGGGACACCGCAGCTGACCGGATCCAGGTCTGGGGCCTGGAGGGGATCCTGGGTGAGGTTGAGACTGCGGAAGACGGATCATTCTATCTGAAGGCCGATGCTGATACCCCCATTCGTTTTCTTACCCTGAACAGGCAGGGGGAAGTGCTCCGCGGGCCATCGGACTGGATATGGCTGCGTCCCAATGAGAGGAGGGGATGCGTGGGTTGCCATGCGAATCCCGAGATATCACCTGAAAACAGGGTACCCAGGGCAGTGAAGCAACCGCCCGTTATCGTTTCATCCACACAGAAGGAAATCAGTAAACTGGAGGAGCCTGCGAAATGAAACATCTGAAAAGCATTCTTATTATTGGAACCGTCGCGGTCACCCTCGGGGCTGGTATTCTCCTGGCGGGCAAAATCTCGAGGAAGCATGTGAACTACATCACCGCTGTGGATGACCATCCCGTGGGCTGCCTGAGTTGTCACCTTTATACCCAGAAGGATAATTTCCTTGCAAAGATGATCACCGAGACCTATATCTCCCCTTTTAACCTTGCCCTTTCAAGCCAGGGAGACCGGATGTATGTGGTGGGACAGGAGTCCAACCAGCTGCTGGTGGTGGATCCGCTGGAGCAAAAAGTGATTGAAAAGATTCCGGTGGGGGACAAACCCCATTCGGTGGTTATCAGCAGGGACAATAAATCAGCCTATGTAAGCAACCAGTGGTCTGATCAAGTCCTGGTCATTGATCTTGCGGCAGGAAGAATCACCGACACCCTTTCCGGGGGGAACGGACCAGCAGGTCTGGCACTGAGTCCCGATGGGCAGTTTCTTTTTGTGGTCAATTCCTACTCCTCGGATATCTCAGTTTTTGACCTGGCTAAAAAACAGGAGATCCGGCGCCTCCGGGCAGGAAATAATCCGGTTTCGGCCACCTTCACTCCCGATGGAACTGAAGTATATGTCTCAAGCAGGCGCTCGGTGCCAGTTCCCTATGGCACTCCCCCGCTGACAGAAATGACGATTACCGATGCCAGGGACTTCAGGGTGAGTGAACGCAGGATGTTTGAAAATGCCTACATCATGGAAAATGTGGCTGTCACCCCGGGGGGTGACCTGGTCATCAGCACACTGCTCCGGCCTAAAAATCTCCTTCCATCCATCCAGGTGGAACAGGGGTGGATGATGACTCATGGCATTGGTATCCTGGAGCGGAAAGAGGGAGGAAAGATGGTCCAGTTGCTTCTTGATGAACCAAACGCTTACTATGCAGATCCCTTTGATGTGGTGATTTCCCAGGATGGAAAGCAGGCCTACGTTTCACATTCAGGGGTGGACATGATCTCTGTGGTGGACCTGGAAGCGATCCGGGATCTTCTTGCCGGATCCACAGAAGAAGAACTCGGGGCCCTGGCCAATAACCTGGGAAGCAGCAGCAGGTATGTGACTGGCAGGATTCATACAGGAGCCAATCCCAAAGGAATGGCCCTGTCGCCCGATGGAAAATACCTGTATGTGGCTGAACGGCTGGAGGACCGCATTGCGGTGATCAATACCGGCACCCTGGAAAATGAAAGTTCGATTGAACTGGGCGGACCAAAGCGCATTACTGTGGCGCGCCAGGGAAGAAGGCTTTTCAACAATGCCGGTCATACCTTCCAGAACCAGTATGCCTGTTACACCTGCCACCCCGATGCCCATGAAGATGGACTGGTCTATAACATGGCTGCAAGCGATATGGGCAGAAACCTTGCCAACGTTCAGACCTTAAGGGATATCGGGGATATCCCTCCCTATAAATGGAACGGTAAGAACCAGACCATCTATAAGCAGGATGGAATGAGGTTCTCCACCGTGCTCACGAGAACTGAAGCTTTCAGCCACAAGGAGCTTGATGCCCTGGTGGCTTATATTATCACCGGTATCAAGAACCCGCCTAACCTTCGTTACAATCCCCACGGCGAACTGACCGAGTTACAGCAGCGAGGGAAAGAGATTTTTTACAGGGATCATACCAACGACGGGGTTGAGATCCCGGAGAGCAACCGTTGCTATACCTGTCATCCACCACCCTATTTCACTAACCTGCAACTGACCGACGTGGGAACACTTTCAGAAAACGATGATCCCATGCCATTCGATGTGCCCCAGTTGAATAATGTGTACGATTCTCCCCCCTACCTCCATGATGGAAGGGCAGCAACCCTGGAAGAGTTATGGACTGTATACAACAAGGAGGACAAACATGGCATGGCCAACGACATGACAAAGGGTCAGCTGAACGACCTTGTGGAGTACCTGAAATCCATCGGTGATGCCGGTCAATTCAAAAGGACTGAAATATATCAGGCTTCAACCTCTTACAAAACAAAGAAAAAATGAAAAGAACCTTGCAATTCTCGACCCTGGCACTTCTCCTGCCGCTGGCGATGCTTTCTGCCAAAACTCCAATCCCGGCGGAAGGAATGCCTGAATATGGAAATTGGAAAAACTATACCAAAAATGAGGGATTGCCATCGGATAAGATATTTTGCGTCAGGGTGGACGGTGACCGGACCTGGGTTGGAACCAGCAATGGCCTTGCTCTTTTTGAAAAAGGGAAGTGGAAAACATATTCAACCAAAGACGGACTGGCACATTCCGGGGTACTCTCCATCGATGTGAGCGAGCTCACAGGAGATGTATGGATCGGAACAATGGGAGGTCTCAACCGGATGTCTGCCGGGATTTTCGAAACCTTTACCCAATTCAACAGCGGATTACCCAATGATGTGATCTACACAGTAACCTGCGTCGGAAAAGATGTTTGGGTGGCCACCGGGGGTGGAGCGGGTCACCTTGATACCTACAGCGGGGAGTGGGAAATATTCACTGAAAAGAATGCACCCATGCACGAGCCCTGGACCTATGGCATTTGTGCGGGTAATGACCGAATTTTCATTGCGGCCTGGGGAGGCGGGGTGATCGAATACAATCCTGCCACAAAGCAGTTCCGTGACTACACCGATCCTGACGGAGAGATGGAAATTGACCTGTTTCCCGACGACGGACTGGTTCACGACATCACCACGGGGGTATCCTATGCAAACAATGTGCTGTGGGTGGGCACCTATTTCGGGCTCAGCAGGTATGACGGCACCAAATGGAAAGGTTTTTTCGATCATGACAGTGGTCTGGCCAGTAATTTCATCAATTTTTTAAAGGCCGAAGGTCAGGTTGTCTGGCTATGCACCGACAAGGGGCTGAGCAGTTTCAACGGGAAGGAGTGGCTCACATACACCACCGGGGAAAAAGGAGGCACCCTTGTGCAGTGGAAAGATGGCAAAAACTCCAGCCGTCCCGCCTCCACCGGAATTGCACATAACTTTGTCATCGGGGTTGACTTCCAGGGTGACGACATCTGGGTGGCCACCTCCCACGGCCTCAGTCATGGCACACGGATTAAATAATTAAAAAAAAACAGTGATGAAGGCCTATATGAAAATGAATATTTTAAGGAGATCCTTGTGGACCCTGTGCACCACTATCCTTCTGTGGCTTCCAGTATCCCCGACACAGGCGCAGAACCAGGGAACGAGCTATGGGAATACGC
>JAHEEC010000155.1 GCA_024640885.1 Bacteroidota bacterium
TCTGGGTTCCTAAAAAGAAAGAGGATGCGCTGAAACTTCAGAAAGGCGAGATAGGGGGCGTGGATATCCCTGAAGAGGATCGTGATTACTACCTGGAGCGACGCTACCCGGCTTTCGGGAATTTGGTTCCCCGGGATGTGGCTTCCCGGGCTGCTAAAGAACGCTGCGATGCCGGCTTCGGAGTTAACTCCACCGGCCTGGCTGTATTCCTCGATTTCAAAGATGCCATTGCACGACTCGGGAAAGATGTGATTGAGGCAAAATATGGCAACCTGTTCCAGATGTACGAGAAGATCACCGACGATAATCCGTACAATGTTCCCATGATGATCTATCCCGCCATCCACTATTCCATGGGCGGCATCTGGGTCGACTATGAGCTGCATACCACCATACCCGGACTTTTTGCCACCGGCGAATCCAATTTCTCTGATCATGGAGCCAACCGGCTGGGTGCCTCGGCCCTGATGCAGGGACTTGCAGATGGCTATTTTGTACTACCCTATACCATCCAGAACTACCTGGCGGATGAGATCAATACGCCCCGGTTTAAGACGGACATACCTGAATTTGACAAGGCGGAAAAGGAAGTGCAGGAGCAACTTGAGAAGCTGATGGCAGTGAAGGGAACCATGAGTGTGGATACCCTGCATAAAAAGCTTGGTAAGATCATGTGGGAGGGTGTTGGAATGGCCCGGAACAAAGAGGGACTGACGACTGCCATAGAAGAGATCGCAAAACTGAAGGAGGAATTCTGGATGCATGTAAATATTCCGGGAGAGTTGAACAGCATGAACCAGGAACTTCAAAAGGCAAGCCGCCTGGCCGATTTCATCGAGCTAGGGGCGCTGATGGCACGGGATGCAATGATCAGGGAAGAGTCCTGTGGCGGGCATTTCAGGGAGGAGTACCAGACCGGAGAAGGAGAAGCCCTGCGTAATGACAAGGACTTCACCTATGTGGCAGCCTGGGAATACAAGGGCGATGATAAGGAGCCCGTCCTGCATAAGGAAGACCTCAATTTTGAATACATAGAAGTAAAACAAAGGAATTATAAATAGGAGATATTCTGCCATGAACCTGAATCTGAAACTGAAAATCTGGCGCCAGCGGGATCCCAATACCAGGGGTAAGTTTGTAAACTACCAGCTTAATAACATTTCAACCGACAGCTCCTTCCTGGAGATGCTGGACGTCCTGAACGAGGAGCTGGTTTCCAAAGGCGAGGAACCGGTCATATATGATCACGATTGCCGGGAGGGTATCTGCGGAGCCTGTGGCTTATATATCAATGGCCGGCCTCACGGTCCCGATTCACTGATTACGGTGTGCCAGCTCCACATGCGTAAGTTTAAGGATGGGGATACCATTGTCATCGAACCCTGGAGAGCAAGGGCATTTCCTGTCATCAGGGACCTGATGGTGGATCGCAGTGCCTTCGACAAGTTGATACAGGAGGGTGGTTACGTTTCGGTCAATACAGGCAGCGCACCCGATGCCAACAGCATACCTGTTAAAAAGGAAAAGGCTGATCTCTCTATGGATGCCGCCGCTTGTATCGGATGTGGTGCATGTGTCGCAGCCTGCAAGAATGCATCGGCTATGCTTTTTGTGGGTGCCAAGGTATCGCATCTCACCCTGCTCCCACAGGGCAAGATTGAGGCCAGGGCCAGGGTGTTGAATATGGTGGCCAAAATGGATGAACTGGGCTTTGGAAACTGTACCAACACAGGTGCCTGCGAAGCTGAATGCCCCAAGGGAATTAAACTCACCAATATTGCACGGCTGAACAGGGAGTATTACGGAGCAATCGTCTGATCGTCCATTCCAGTTCTGCCTTCACGGTGACATTTAAACCTTCATGGTCTCCTCAACCTCTTCCACGGTTTTGGGGATGGGCGTTCCAAGTACACGGCTTCCGGTTTCGGTAATCAGCACATCATCTTCTATCCTGACACCGCCGAATCCGCGGAATTTCTCCACCTGGTCGTAGTTGATGAATTCCGCATGTTTCTTCTCCCCTCTCCACTGATCGATCAGTGCCGGGATGAAGTAGCAACCGGGTTCATTGGTGATCACGAAACCGGGTTCCAGTTCTCGTCCAAGCCTCAAATAAGCCAGTCCGAACTGATCGCTTCGCTTCAGTGATTTGCTGTATCCCACATGGTTTTCACCCAGGCCTTCCATATCGTGGACATCCAGACCAAGCATGTGACCCAGTCCGTGTGGGAAGAAAAGGGCATGTGCTCCTGCAGCCACCGCTTCTTCCGTATTGCCCTTCATGAGGCCCAGGTCTTTCAATCCGCCTGCTATGATCCGGGCAGCCATCAGGTGAACCTCTCTGTAGGTCCGTCCGGGGATCGAGGCTTTGATGGTCTCCGTATTTGCTTTTAAAACGATGTTATAAATATCCTTTTGCTGGCTGGAGAAAAGCCCGCCCACGGGAAAGGTTCGGGTAATATCACTGGCATAACACAGGGCGGTCTGTGCACCTGCATCACATACTACCATCCGTCCCGCGCTCAACTCATTGCCATGATAGTGATTGTGCAGGGTCTGTCCATCCATGCTCAGGATGACCGGAAAGGAGACAGGGCCTCCGTGCGCCAGGGCGATCCCCTCAATGGCTCCGGCGAGCTCCCGTTCAAAATTTCCGGGGAAAGCCATCTTCATGGCAGTGGTATGCATGAGTCCTGCCACATCAACAGCCTTCTCGATTTCATCTATTTCGTATTGATCCTTAATCGAACGGAGCCCGACAACCGCATCGATCAGTTCCTGCGATACCAGCTTCTTTATCCCCTCCTGATCCAATCCCACCAGGCGGGATAAGGTAAGGAAATGATCGCCCCGGTAAGGCGGAAGGATGTGAATCTTCCGTCCCGCTTGCAGGGCTTGCTTTAAGACTGTTTCAAGATCTTTTATCGTGGCCGATGCTTCCGCCCCCACACTGGCTGCCAGATCGCTTACTGCAGGCTGCTCGCCCATCCAGATGATATCATCAATGGTGAAGTCATCGCCATAAAGGGTATCCCGGTCCTTATCCACATCACACAGGCCGTAAAAACCGGGTTTATCAATTCCGAAAAAATACAGAAAGCTGCTATCCTGCCTGAAGTGGTAGGTATTGGCACTGTAATTCATGGCACTTTCTTCATTCCCGGAAAAAAGGATCAAGCCCTCTCCCAGCCTCTCACGTAAGATTTTTCTTCGCTGCCAGTAGACCTCTTTTGCAAACATATTTCGCTGTTTTTAGTAAGTTTTTTATGGATGACTAAAAGTAGCCTCATTTTTTGTAATCCCGAAAATTCGGGCAATTAGTTTTTCTGTTTCCCGGGCAAGATTCTTAAAAATCCGGGGGAAATTCAGGATGGAAGCTAACTTAAATTCAAATTTTGTAACCTTTTCATAACCAAAGCGTACAAAAATGCGAATAGTCTTGCAAAGCTCTACTAAAATTCTATATTCGCAGTTGGAAAGCCATTTATTAACCTGTTGTCAACAATTTTACTAACATGCCCTATCGCCGTTTACCCAATACAGACTCCGCCCGTATGAAATCCCTGAAGTCGGCCCATACAAAAGGGAAGGACCTCCCTCCTTTTAAACTGGCATTCAGTGCGAGCTCTTACCGGAAGATGCAGGCGGTCCTTCCACAGTTTGAAAACGCCATCAGTGAACATAAAAATTCCCTGAACCTCCAGGCGGAGAAAAATAAAGAATACCAGAAACGTCTGAAAAAAGTAAGACTCTACATTTCCCACTTTGTCCAGGTGGTCAACATGGCCATTACCAGGGGCGACCTGGTGCCTGAAACACGGAATTATTTCGGATTGGAAGAAGATGAAAAGAAAGTACCTTCTCTCTCTTCTGAAGAGGATGTAATCAGGTGGGGAGAACAATTGATCAAAGGAGAACAGCAGAGACGAAACAAGGGGATGAATCCGATTACCAATCCAACCATTGCTGTGCTGAAGGTTCATTTCGATAAATTCATGGAATATCACCACTTTCTGAAAAGCCTGAAAGACCGGAGTCAGCGTGCACAGGATCAGTTAAATGAACGGCGTTCCCAGGTGGACGGAGTGATTCAACAGATCTGGAACGAGGTGGAACATACGTACACTGATTTACCCGAAGAGATGCGCAGGGACAAAGCCTCGGAATACGGCCTGATTTATGTATTCCGGAAGAATGAATTAAATAATGCTACTCTTTTTCAGTCCTCCCGGATTGGGGAGATCGGGTAGTAAATCTTTCCGTCTGGTAATACCAGATTAGCCCAAAAAAGAGAAATAGTGTGAGGCTGATTACCGCTGCCACAGGGATCAGCGTACTTGTGCCAATTTCTTCAAGCATATCGTCGGCTCTTCCCCTGGAATTGAAATAGTAATAGACCACCCCCATGGCATTATTCACAAAGTGGGCCAGGATGGGATACCAGATTGATTGTCCACGGTACATCAGGTACCCCAGGATGATTCCAAGTACAAATCTCGGCAGGAAGGAAAAGAACTGAAAGTGAAACGCGCTGAATAGCAGCGCAGTTACCAGGATGGCCACATGGACATTTTTAATCATGTCGGTCATCAACCTCTGGATCAGGCCCCGGAATATCAACTCCTCACCCACGGCAGCGATCACACCGATCATCAGGAGGTTCACCAGGAGTCCTCCGATGCTTTTGGTGGCAGTAAAGGCTACCATCATTTCTTCCGCTGCATTTTCGAGTGTGCGAAGCATCTGGTCCAGGGCCTTGATGGGCAGCTCCATCTTCATGTTAATTTCGGCCATATAGTTGATAAAGGGGATCACCGAAACCATCATCAGGATGACCAGCAACATGGGCGCCATTCCGGTTGGGTTCCTGAATTTGTAATAGGAGAAAAGATCCCCTTCAAACAGGTAGGAAAAGAGAAATGCGGGTAGAACAAAGGACCCCAGAGAACTGAGAATCTGAATTAATTTGGAAGCAGCAACATACGAAGCATCCTCGTAAGTGTCCATTGCCAGGAGTTCCGAAACCCGGAAATCATATATCCATGCAGCCAGAAAGACACCCAGGAATTGAAAGACCAATAAGAGGATAAATAAGATCACCACGGAGAAAAGAAACTTCTCGGCAGGTCTCAATCCGGCAAGCAATGCTTTCTTCGGCATGATTTTTTGTAATTTTGCAGCGGACTAAAGGCACAAAGAAAGCAAATTGCACTCTTAGTTCCTACAGAAGTTTTGCACCATGCACATTGGAGATCTTGATCTTGGAGACCAGCCGCTTTTTCTTGCACCTATGGAAGATATCACAGATCCTTCCTTCAGGTATCTGTGCAAAAAATTTGAGGCAGATATGATGTATACCGAATTTATCTCCTCGGACGGGCTCATCAGGGATGGTGCGAAGAGTGTGAAGAAACTGGACATCTTTGACTACGAGCGCCCCATGGGGATCCAGCTCTATGGCCACCTGGTGGAGTCCATGGTAGAGGCTACCCACCGGGCCGTGGAAGCCAGTCCCGATGTGATCGATATTAACTATGGCTGCCCGGTCCGGAAAATCGCCAACCGGGGAGCCGGTGCCGGCATGCTTGCCAATATTCCCCTGATGATGGAGATGACCAGGGCCATCGTGGAGGCCTCCCCCATTCCAGTAACGGTTAAAACCAGGCTGGGCTGGGACGAGCAGCAAAAGATCATTGTGGAGATAGCAGAGAAATTGCAGGACCTGGGCATACAGGCACTTACCATCCATGGCCGCACCCGTTCCCAGATGTATAAGGGAACGGCTGACTGGACCCTGATCGGGGAAGTAAAAAAGAATCCCAGAATGCATATTCCCATTGTGGGGAACGGGGATATCACCAATCCTGCAGAGGCCAGGGAGGCCTTTGACCGTTATGGTGTAGATGGCATTATGATCGGCCGGGCGGCGGTGGGAAAACCCTGGCTTTTCAAACACATCAGGCACTACCTGCAAACAGGTGAGCTCCTGGCTGAACCTACCGTTTCAGAAAAGGTGGATATGGCCAGGATGCAATTTGAAAAATCATTGGAATTTAAGGAGGGGCCTGTCGGGATTTACGAAATGCGCAGGCACTTTTCCAACTACTTCAAAGGGCTCCCCCACTTCA
>JAHEEC010000156.1 GCA_024640885.1 Bacteroidota bacterium
AGAATATCTGCCCTGCCGTTTGAATAGATAACCTCAGCTTTCCATACATACACATCCTGGGCGCACAATTGCTCCTTCCAGTAACCGTCCCATCCCTGGTTGATATCTCTGGTCTGGAAAAGCAGCTCTCCCCAGCGATTGTAGATCTTGAGTTCATAATCCACCACACCATCATGGACCGGGTGGAAGATCTCATTGGACGGATCGTTGGGATTGTACCATCCTCCGTTGGAACCCGAATTGCTTGGCCTGAAGGCATTGGGGAAGATAATGGATCCTTTCCCGATCACTGTCACTGCCTCCGGGCGGTTCAGGAAGGCCATGCAGCCATGTTCGGTCCATGCGGTAAGTGAAACATCGTACACACCGATCACCAGGTACTGATGGGAGGTATCCTTCACAAAGTATGTGGTTCCGTCCCCGAAATCCCACTGGTAAATGACCCCGTATTTGGAATAGTTAAAGGATTTAGTGACCTGGTCGGGAAGCATGACCAGGGATGGTTCCACCATGAATTCAAGTTCGGGAAGCACATACACCTCGAACTCATGGAACGCATAATCCACCCCGCCCTCCCCGGTCACGGTCAGCTTGACCTGGTAATATCCCGCCTCGGTAAAGGTATGGCTCGGTTCAAAGTCCGTTGAAGTGGTTCCGTCATCAAACTCCCACAGGTAGGTTTCACCGTAAATTGAATTGTTGGTGAAGTTGACCACAAGTGGCATACAGCCAGTATCCACATCGGGAACGTATTGGGCAATGGGCTGTGGCGGGAAGATCTTCAGCCAGTGAACCACTGAATCGGAGCACTGAGCGCTTGATGCTCTCAGGGAAATATTGTATTCACCCCAGTGGGTGTAGGTATGGGTCCCCGGATCTCTCTGGATGGAAGTGATCCCGTCGTCAAAACTCCATTCGTAGTTATAGGTACCCGCACTGGTTTCGTTGATTAGAGAAACCGTGGTGCTTGGGAAATACTGATAGATGGGGGAATAGCTGAACCTGGCGTCGGGTGACGGATAAACGACAACCTGTTTGGTCATGGAGTCGGCACATCCGTATTGGGAATATCCCCTCAGTTCCACATTAAAAACGGCATTGTTCTGGCCTGCATTCACGAAGGTATGACCGGGCGCGGAGACATAGCTGAAGCTTCCGTCTCCAAACTCCCAGGTATAGTTGACCGATCTCTGGGAGGTGTTGCTGAACCGGGAGAAATAGGGTGAACAACCTGCGGAGTCCCGTTCAAAATCCACATCCACGCTGGGGTAAACGGTAATGTTCTGCTTGATAAAATCTGAGCATCCATGATTGGTCACCACATCCAGCCGGAGTTCATGGACCAGGACACCTGGCTGGCTATTGAGATAACTGTGACTTACCGTTTGTTTGTTTGTCAGGATGAGCGGTGCCGTTCCATCTCCAAAACTCCATGTATAAGTGTCACCGGTCTCGGTCAGGTTCAGCACATTCACGTTCAGGGGCGAACAACCCACGGTGCGGTCTGCTTCAAACTTGGCCTTTGGTCCCGGGAACACGGTAATCTGACTGAATGCAGAATCCCGGCAGAAATTCGCGGAAATCACGGTGAGCTTTACATTGAATACCGTATCTGTGCTTCCGTCGTTGAGGTAGGTATGGAACGGATTCTCCTGGATGGAGGAGGTATTGTCCCCGAATTCCCATTTATAATCCCTTGCCCCCTGGGAAGTGTTATTAAATCCCACCTCGAGGGGATAGCATCCCTCTGTGATGCTTGTAAATTCAGCTTCAATGCGGTGGAACACAGTAACCTGCTTGGATATGCTGGCCACACATCCCTGGGGACTGGTTACCGTCAGATCCACGGGATAGCTGGCTGAAGCCACCGTGCTGTTGTTGGTAAACTGCCGGTTGATGGGTGCGGTGCTGGTGGTAACATGAGGAGTTCCATTAAAGGACCATGTATACGCCTGGCCGTTCACCGAGGAGTTATGAAAGGTCACCTCGGCCACTGAACACTGCCTCTGGTACTCGATGGCAAAATCAGCATCCACATGGGGATGCACCAGGACAGGCATGAAGAATGAATCCTGGCAGGTAAATGAATTGGTGGACATGAGCCTCACGTTGAAGACCGTATCATTGAGCCCGTAATTTTCGAAGACCATGGCCGGATTGGCCTGTCCGGAGGATTGTCCGTTGTCAAAATCCCAGTAATAGGTTGAGGCCCCGGTGCTTGTATTTGTAAAGTTCACCGCAACCGGATTGCACCCTTCGGTGATACTGGCCGTGAATCCAGCCTGAACGGAGGGCAGTACGGTGACCTCCTTGCGCTGAACGGATGCGCAGTTCCTGGCATTCAATACAGTCAGTTCGATCTGATAAGTGACCGGGTTGGTGGGAGAGGGATTGGTGTAACGGTGCGTGACAGGATTGGTGTTCATCACCGTGGTATCATTGCCATCGCCAAAATCCCAGTGGAAACTCACCCCGCCCACCGAAGAGTTATATAAGGTCAGGTCGAACGGTGTGCAAATGGTCGCCTGTGAGAAGGTAAACTCTGCTTTCACGTACGAAAATACCGTAATATCCACTTCGGATGTATCCTTACAATTCTCTTTGGTGGAGGCAATCAGCCTGCTGGTATAGGCAGAGTCTGCCAGTCCGAAATTCTGGAAAAGGTGCTGGGGATTGCGCAGGTCCGAGGATCCACCATCCCCGAATTCCCATAGGAAAGAGGTGGCGGATGCACTGGAGATGTTAGTGAAACTCACCGGGAGTTCATTGCAACCCTCGGTCACATCCTGTGTAAATTGTGAACTGACTTCAGGAAAGACGATAATATTCCTGGACATGGAATCGGTACAACCATCTGCATTCTGAACCACCAGATGGAGAAGGTTTGTCACTGTGGCAGGTCCGTTGTTCTGATAGGTATGGGTCTGGACCGTATCTCCCAGGGAGGTTGCAGGGGTTCCGTCCCCCCAGTTCCATTCATAGTCCGAGATTGCCCCTTCCGAGGTATTTTGCAGGACCACCTGGAACGGTGCGCACCCCTGGAAGTCGTTGGCTGAGAACTCGGCATGTATATATGGGTGGGTGCGGATGGTCTGGTAGGATGTATCCCTGCAGAGGTTCGGAGTCGTGCTCACAAGCCTGACCACATAATCGGCGTTGACAAGGGTCATGTTCTCATAATTGTGGACAGGATCTTTGGATGTGGAAGAGCCGCCATCGCCAAAATCCCATTCAAACATGGAAGCAGTGGGGGAGGATTGGTTGGTGAAGCCAATATCCATTCCGTGGCATATACTCACCTGATCGGGCGTAAAAGCAGCGTTCACCTCCGGGAAGACCGAGATCACCCTGATAATGGTATCGGTGCATCCCCGGGCATTGTTTTTGACCACCAGCCGGAGGTTGTACAGGATCGGCAGGGCCGTTGTATTTGTATATGTATGTGTGAACGAGCCTGCAGAAGTGGATGATGTGGTATTGTCTCCAAATGACCATTCAAACTCCTCGATGTAGCCGGCCGAATTATTATCGATGCTGATTACCAGAGGAGCACATCCCTGGAAGGTATCAATGGCATAGGCGGCTTCAAGGTACGGGTAGACTGAAATATCCGTTTCAACCGTATCGGAGCAATAGTAGGGCGAGATGGCAACCATCTCCACATGGTAGATGCTGTCAGCCATCCCATAGTTCAGATAGGTATGGGAAACATTGGCGGTATTGGCAGAAGTTCCGTCACCCAGTGTCCATTTATAACGGTCTGTGTTGCCAGTGGAAGTATTGGTGAAGTTGGCGGTTACAGGATGGCAACCATCCGATATATCATTGGTGAAATCGGCCTTTATTTCCGGCCTGATCACCAGGTCCCTCCGGAACTCGCTGACACAACTCTGGCTGTTCCAGACCACCAGTTGAATGGTTTTTGTTTCCAGGGTATCCGATGTATTGGTGTAACTGTGCTGCATGGCTGCACTGGTGTCATAAACAAACGGGTTACCGGGATCCTGAAGGTCAAAATCCCATTGCACATTGGTAATGCTTGATTTGTCCACCCCGATGGAGAGGTTGTCAAAGGTGATGGTATCCGGTGCGCATATGTACCATTTATCCATATCAAAGAAAGCATCCACCTCATTGGCGATCCCCACGATCACAGTGATGGTTGTATCGGGGAAACATCCCCTTGTCATGGTCACATCGTAATTGTATACGCCCGGAGGGGGTGTGGCAATGGGGGTGGCACTGAAAGGATCATCCAGGTAAATGGAAGGAGTCCAGGTATAGGTGATTCCCCCATTGGCCCTTAACTGAACCGTATCGTTGTAACACCTGAAAATGGATTTTGAACCTGACTCAACGATCAGGACTTCACCCCTGGAGACACTGTAGTCTGAAAAGTATCCGTATTTACACCCCGAGGTGCGACCCCCTTCGATCAGTCCCAGGTGAAAGACACTCAATGAATTGGTGATTTTAACCACCTCACCCTGGGGGACCCCGCCGCCCCTGTTGTTTGCAAAGAACTTGTTCGCTTTTTTGAGGCAAACATAGTCGGTGGCCCCCACAGGTTCGAACCAGGTCCCGGGAATGGGAAAGGTGCTTCCATCACTATAATGCATGACAAAATCATTTTTGGCCGCATCGATGGTCATGATGTTCAGGTAGAAATCCCGGTTGGTGGACCTGGTGAAACTGACCTCCACTGAACCTGTACAGCCATCGATGGTAGGAAGAACCGCACCGCCAAGTTCGCAACCGAATCCTGAAGTGTGAAGCACCATGATGGGCTTGCTTCCCTTCACATGGGTTGAATTGTTCCGGATTTCGTATACCACCTGCTGTCCCGGATTTATGATGTTGGCATAGAATACCCCATCTATCTCCACTGTTGTATTTGCCTGTGTGGCAAGTATGTAGATCCTTTCACCCGTGGGAACGCCATCAGGATCAGGGGGCACGGCATTGGGGTTGATCAGGTTTACTTTACCCCTCATGACGATGTATTCGTAGCCCACGATATTTTTCCCGTCTGCGTTCACAATGGGAACGGTCTGGTCCCCGATCAGGTCGCGGCACACATTGGCAGCCACCGAGTCATCCTTGAGGGTCACAGCGATGGGTTTGTTGGAAACGATGTGTGTCCCTCCCAGGTGCCCGGCTGCCGATTGGCTGTTGGCAAGACAGGAGTAAGTCTGGCCCTTGTTCAGCGTGATGTTGAAGGGTACCCAGGCCGGATGTCCCACGATATTGGCGGTGGGGGTGATGGTGATCACTGTGTTATCTTCGGTGGCAACTATATCAATGGAACTGTACGGCAGGGGGTTGTAGTTTCCGTTGGCCCAGAGGTTATTAAAGGGTGTATAAAATTCATTTCCAAGTGCATTCCTGCCTTTCAGGGCAAATATATCCTGGTTCCAGTATTCATCTTCATCATAATAGATGGTGATCAGGTTGGTGGAAACGATATGAACCCCTTTGTTCAGTACGATTCCTCCGGGCTTGTTTTCCAGGTCATCAATCCAGGGAGAGGCGTCGATGGAAACTGTGGTCCTGGCTGTCACTGTGAAAGTTGTATCCAGCCCGGCTGGATTGGCAGGCTGGTAGATCCTTACGACTGCATCCAGCTCCAGGGCCGAGACCCTGAAATAAACCGGCTCCCCCCCGGGATAATTGCCGTGACCGATAGTAACCTCAGGAGCCACGAACCAGAATTCCACATCGGTCTGAGCAAAGCTTTTAAAGCCACAGATCAGCAGTGTGAGAGTCAGGATAAAACCCCTTGTATATAATTTTAACACTGCCATCTAAATTTAAGAAACCCTTTTTTACCGGAAACGTATCAATAGCAAAGTGAAATGTGACGGATCCCTGCCTGTTGGACCAAACACTTTTCAGAATGGTTGTACGAATTATAAAAATAGTGGGTTACATGTTTGCAACTAATTTGTTTTTCCAATAGTTATAAACCACAGATTCATCCTAAGAGCATACCTTTATGTCGAATTGCCTTTCTCATCATAACCCTGCAGTCATGAGCGCCAAGAGAATTATCTATGTGAGCCTGTTTGTAGCAGGTATGGTATTTCCCCTTTCAGGGCAGGATACCCTTTTTTATGAAAATT
>JAHEEC010000157.1 GCA_024640885.1 Bacteroidota bacterium
CGCAGGTTGCTCAATGAATTGCAGACCACCCAGGAGGACCTTTCCCGGAAACAGCAGCTTCTCAAGGAACTGGAGGCCAGTGTGGAAGGTCAGCGCCAGGATGTGGTCCAGTTGCAGGCCGAGCTGGAGGCCAGGAATGCAAGGCTGATGGAGATGGAGGATATGCTGCATCAGAAAGACAGGGTGCTGGATGATTTAAGGGAGAAGGTGGCAGAGGCCCTGCTTGGTTTTGAAGGCCAGGGACTGACAGTCACCCGGAAAGACGGGAAGGTCTATGTCTCCCTGGATGAAAAATTGCTCTTCCAGTCAGGAAGCACCGTGGTGGATCCAAATGGGGTGAAGGCCCTGAAACAACTGGCGGTGGTCCTGGCCAAAAATCCGGAGATCAAGATCATGATCGAGGGTCATACCGATGATGTCCCCTTCAGAAAGGGATCTTCCATCAAGGACAACTGGGACCTGAGTGTCATGCGGGCCACCTCCATCGTGCGGATCCTGCTGGATGGATCGGGGATCGATCCCACCAGGCTCACGGTGGCAGGAAGGGGTGAATTCCTGCCCGTGGACCCTGCCCAGACCCCTGAGGCAAGAAGGAAAAACAGGCGCACGGAGATTATCCTTTCACCCGACCTGTCTGAAGTTTTCAAGATCCTGGAACTATAGTCCCGATCGCCCGTGAGGGGTGGTTCAGGGACTTTGCTGAATGGCAGTGGATGGTGGGTCCCGGGACCCTAGATGGTCATGATGTCCTCTTCCTTGGCTTCGACGACCTTGTCAACCTGCTCATTGAATTCATCGGTGAGCTTCTGGATCTTGTCCTCGGCGTCTTTTTCCTCATCCTCCGACAGGCCGTCCTTCTGCATCTGCTTGTATTCAACGTTGGCATCCCGGCGGCTGTTCCTAATGCTCACGCGGGCATTCTCTCCTTCATTCCTCACCTGTTTCACCAGGTTGCGGCGGCGTTCCTCGGTAAGCTGGGGGATGGTCAGCCGGATCGCCTCCCCGTTGTTGCTGGGGGTGATCCCCACATTGGAGTTCATCAAAGCCTTCTCGATGGGATCGATCATGCTTTTTTCCCAGGGCTGGATCATGATGGTCTTGGCATCGGGGGTACTGATGTTTGAGACCTGGTTCAGTGGGGTGGGGGCTCCATAATAATCCACCACGACCCCATCCAGGATATGCACATTGGCCTTGCCGGCCCTGATGCGCATCAGTTCATTGTCAAGATGCTCGATGGCCTTTTCCATTCGCTCTTTGGTCATCTCAAAAACCAGTTGGACTTCTTCGTTCATGATCTCAGTGATTGGTTCAGCGAGCCTAAATTATCTAAATTTTGACTAAAGTTCCAACTTTTTCACCCGAAATAAGCCTTTTCAGATTTCCTTTCTCGTTCATATTGAAGACGATAATTGGTAAATCATTCTCTTTGCACATGGTGAAAGCAGTGAGATCAAGGATGCGTAACTCCTTCTTCAACGCCTCGTTAAAGGTGATCTCATCATACTTTTCCGCATCCGGGTCCTTTTCGGGATCACTGGTGTAGACCCCGTCCACCCTGGTTCCCTTCAGCATTACGTCGGCTTCCATCTCCACCGCCCTCAGCGTGGAGGCGGTATCGGTAGTAAAATATGGGTTTCCTGTCCCTCCCGAGAAGATGACGATCTCCTTGTGCTCCAGGGCCTCAATGACCCGGGGTTTATAATAGAACTCTGCCACGGGTTCCATGCGGATGGCGGTGAAGAGGCGTGAACGCGCCCCCCTTGACTCAAAAGCCGACTGGAGGGCAAGGCCGTTGATGACCGTGGCCAGCATGCCCATGTAATCGCCTTTTACCCGGTCGAACCCGGCCTCCACCCCGGAGATGCCCCGGAAGATGTTTCCTCCTCCAATCACGATCCCCACCTCTGTGCCCATGCGGGATACCTCGATGATCTCCCCCACATAGTCATCCAGCCTCCTGGGATCGATTCCGTGTGAACGTCCGGCCATGAGCGCTTCTCCGCTCAGCTTGAGTAAAATGCGTTTATAGGCAGCCATGCTTCTTATTTTCTTTTAAAAGTAAAAAAAAAAAGCTGCCCCGCGTTGATGCAGAGCAGCTCTTCCCGGTATTTCCGGGTAAGTTTATTTTACGGAGAACCTCTTAAAGCCGGTCACCTGGAGCTCCTTATCAGATTCTTTCAGGTACTGGCCCACGGTCTTCTTTGAATCTTTGGTAAAATCCTGGTTCATCAGGGTGGATTCCTTGAAGAATTTTTGCACCATGCCTTCGGCGATGCGGTCCACGATATTCTCGGGTTTCCCTTCCTGGATGGCCTTTTCACGACCTATCTTTCTCTCCTGGGCAATCACCTCGGCAGGAACGTCATCCTTATCCACTGAAACAGGTGCCATGGCAGCGATCTGCATGGCCACATCCTTGGCAACCTGCTCGTTCACAACAGCCTTATTGAATCCCACCAGGGTGGCAAGGTTGTTCCCAAAATGGTTGTATGCCTGCACTTTCTCAGCCTGGATAAAGTCAAAATAGGCAAGTTCCAGTTTTTCTCCAATGGTTCCTGATTGCTCGGTAATCACCTCGGCAACGGTTTTTCCTTCCATGGAAAGGGCTTTCAATGCTTCAAGGTCTGCCGGCTTCTTGGCAATGGCAAGTTCCAGGATAGAAGAGGCGAACTTTACAAAATTCTCGTTCTTGGCTACAAAATCAGTTTCGCAATTAAGCGAAATCATGGCTCCATAATTGCCTTGGACCCTGGCCTGAACGTTTCCTTCACTGGCTTCACGGTCTGCACGTTTGTTGGCGATGGCCTGACCCCTTTCACGGATCACTTCAACGGCCCTTTCAAAATTGCCTTCAGCTTCCTGCAGGGCTTTTTTACAGTCCATCATTCCTGCGCCTGTGGCTTTCCTCAGTTTTTGTACATCTGCAGCTTTAATCTCGGCCATTTTATTGTCTTCTTTTTGATGTTATCAATCTGTTAATTAAATCTTTACCGGGCTCCAGGACCCTTCAGGAGGATCAATCCCGGTTGAGGGCAAAGGGTTACTCGGCTTTCTCTTCGGTACCGGCTTCAGCTTTCGGCGCTTCCGGCTTCACTTCTGCTTTGGTTTCCGCTTTTTTCTCCTCTGCCTTAGGCTCCGCGGCCTTCTCCTCTTTCTTCTCAGCTTTTTTCTCCTCTGCCTTAGGCTCCGCGGCCTTCTCCTCTTTCTTCTCAGCTTTTTTCTCTTCTACCTTCTCAGCTGCCTTGGCTTTGGGCTCCTCCTTTTTCTCAGCTTTCTTCTCGCCCTTAACCTCTACTTTCTTTCCCCTGGGGCCCTGATCTCTGGACTGGTCACTCTTCTTTCCAATCCTTTCACGGGTTCTCTTTCCCTCTCTTACAACCTCTTCGCCATCCTCGTCATCCTCGATGTCTGCATCCTTGGCGGCTGCCTCTTTCTTTCCCTTGCTGTCCTTTGCCTCTTTCTCCTTCTCCATCTTCCTTTCGTTAAGGCCCTCGGCGATGGAGTCCGCCACGAAGTTGATGATCAGTGAGATCGACTTGGAGGCATCGTCATTGGCGGGGATTGGAAAATCGATGTCGCGGGGATCGGAGTTTGTATCCACCATGGCAAACACAGGGATGTTAAGCCTGTTGGCTTCGCGTACGGCGATATACTCTTTATGCACATCCACGATAAACATGGCAGCTGGAAGGCGGGTCAGGTCGGCTATGGACCCGAGGTTCTTCTCAAGCTTGGCACGCTGGCGGGTGATCTGGAGCCTTTCACGCTTTGAAAGGGTATCGAAAGTCCCGTCGGTGGCCATTTTATCAATGGCTGACATCTTCTTCACAGCCTTCCTGATGGTGGGGAAGTTGGTGAGCATCCCACCGGGCCAACGTTCTGTCACGTAAGGCATATTGATGGTACTCACTTTTTCGGCCACAATATCTTTAGCCTGCTTCTTGGTGGCCACGAAAAGGATCTTGCGACCGCTCTTGGCGATCTGCTTCATGGCTGAAGCGGCTTCTTTCAACTTGATCTCGGTCTTGTTGAGGTCAATGATATGAATCCCGCTCTTCTCCATAAAAATATAGGGAGCCATGGCGGGGTTCCACTTTCTCTTCAGGTGACCAAAATGGACACCTGCATCCAATAATTCCTTGAAACTTGTTTCTGGCATTTTTTTAATTTTTGCTGGTCAACCCACAGGTAGCCCCGGATGGGAGTCCTGCCGGTTTCGCAATGATTAAGTATAGAAAATCTGTTAACGCTTGCTGAACTGGAACCGCTTCCTGGCTTTTGGCTGACCCGGCTTTTTGCGCTCAACCACACGCGGATCCCTTGTCACGAAGCCTTCAGCCCTGAGGGCTGGCTTGTATTCGGGATTTACCTTGATCAGTGCCCTGGAAATGGCAAGCCGCAATGCTTCGGCCTGACCGGCCATGCCGCCGCCATCAAGGTTGACCTTGATATCGTAGCTATCTTTTACCTGGAGCAGGTTCAGGGGTTGCTCCACGACATAATGAAGTTGCTTGTCGGGGAAATACTCTTTATAATCTCTGTTGTTTACGATAATCTGGCCTTTCCCTTCGCTCAGGTATACCCTTGCAATGGCTGCCTTCCTTCTCCCTATCGTATTGATTACTTCCATGGTAATTATTTAATGGTATTTAAGTCCAGTTTCTTTGGTTGCTGAGCCTCATGCGGATGGGACTCGCCGGCAAAAACATAAAGGTTATTGAATACTGAATTTCCCAACCTGTTCCTGGGAAGCATTCCCTTTATCGCTTTTTCAACCACTGCTTCGGGTTTCTTTGCCAGGAGGGACTCGGGGGTCTCGGTGCGCTGTCCGCCGGGATAACCTGTATGACGCACATATTGCTTGGTGGCCATCTTGTTCCCGGTAAGCTTGATTTTCTCTGCATTGATCACGATCACATTGTCACCGCAATCCACATGAGGAGTGAAACTTGGCTTATGCTTTCCCCTGAGGACCATTGCTACCTTTGATGCAAGGCGTCCCAGTATTTCATCACTGGCATCAACAACAAACCATTCTTTCTGAACGGTCGCTTTATTTGCTGAAACTGTTTTGTAACTTACTGTATTCACTTTTATCCTGTTTTATGCCTGATTTTGTGGTTCGCAAAAATACAATTAATTTTTTTAAAACAAGAAGATATCAACAATTAATTTATTGAATTCTTAAGCGGCAGAAATTCAGCCAGATAGAATCAATCCGACTTTGAAAAAAGGGACCTCCAGGGAGCTGTTCGGGAAATCCGCCTATCCACTTTCAAAGGGGTCATATTAATTCCCGGTTTCACACAATAGAAAGGGCTTCCATCAGTTATCTAATGGAGTACTGCTGTTCATCCATGCAACTAACCCGACAACAAATCCATGAACAGGTGTATTATTATACACTGATGTTAATAGCAGTAAGTCTGCCCCTTTCCATATTTACCACCTCCCTTTTCCAGATTCTTTTGCTGGTCAACTGGCTTGCTGAAAACAGGTTCAGGGAGAAGTGGACCCGGTTCAAAGGGAACCCGGCCCTTTGGATCTTCCTGGCCTTTTACGGCATGCACATCATCGGTCTGCTCTGGTCCGCAGACGGGAACTACGCCATGAAGGACATGAGGGTGAAACTACCCTTCCTGGCCCTGCCCCTGATCATCGCCACCTCCGCACCCCTGGTGAAGGAACAGATGAACCGCATCCTGCTGGTGTTTTCCCTGGGGGTATTTATCGCCTCCATGGCTTCGGTGATGAAACTCCTGGGGTGGCTGCCCGGGGAGGTGGAAGGGTACCGTGACCTGTCGGTTTTCATCAGTCACATCCGTTTCTCACTCATGATCGTGCTCACCCTTATGGTAATAGTCTATTACCTCTTTGTACAGAGAAACTCCATAACAAGGTTCGAGCGGATCTTTTATATCATAGGGCTCCTGTGGTTTCCCGTATTCCTGGTGCTCCTGAAATCACTTTCCGGAATCATCATTGCCGCATTTCTCTCCTTTTTCCTG
>JAHEEC010000062.1 GCA_024640885.1 Bacteroidota bacterium
CGAATTACACGCCTTGAATTCCGATGAGATCCATATGATCCAGGGTTTGAGAGCAGGCCGGGAAAGTACATATGCTCAACTTTTTGAAACATATTACAGCTTGCTTTCAGTTTTTGCGTTGAGATATGTGAATGACCTGGAAACCGCAAAGGAGATTGTCCAGGACCTTTTTGTACATATCTACGAACAGCGCAATTCACTGTTAATCTCCACCTCATTAAAATCATACCTGTTCCAATCCGTCAGGAACAGGTGCCTGAACCACCTGAAACAAAAGAAGACCCGTGAAATTCACCTTGATCAATTAAGGAGTGAAGCCGGCGATGGTGATGATCCGGAGGCCCTCTACAATGAGACAGAGCTCGAGTACCGGATTTTTCAGATCGTTTCTGATCTGCCTGCCCGGTGCAAACAAGTTTTCTGGATGAGCCGGGTGGAGGGCACAAAGAACAGCGACATTGCTGCCTCTTTGAACATTTCCATCAGAACCGTGGAAACCCAGATCTCCAAAGCATTGAAGATCCTCAGAAGAAAACTTGATTAACTTTTTTTCTCCATCCGTACGTGTAATCCCTGTACCGGTTGTCATAAAAGCAGACCCCATGAAAAAGAAGTCAAAATACAGCTTAGATGATCAATTGCTCAGCAATCTTGGAGCGTTCCAATCCATTGATAATGCTGAAGACTGGCAGAAGGTGAAGCAAAGGATCGGATTTAAATCAGGCCGTCAGGCCACGGTAGTCCCAGGAGGAAGAAAAACCAGGTGGTACTGGCCTGCTGCAGCAATGGTCATCATCCTTCTGGGTGTTGGATTTCTGGGAAGGAATGTGCTGATCCAGCCCCATGCCATGCTGGTGGCCTCCTCCGGTGAGACCAAAAAAGAGGTGCTCCTTCCGGATGGTTCTGTCATTCACCTCAATAAGAACTCTGAACTTGAGTATCCTGAGAAATTTGCAAGAAAGTCAAGGAATGTCTCATTAAGAGGGGAAGGATTTTTCGAGGTTGCCAGAAATCCTGAAAAACCTTTCGAGATCAATATTTCAGGAGTGGCCACAGTGGAGGTGCTGGGAACTTCCTTCAATATCAAAGCATACCCTGAAGGTGATTCGGTAAAGGTTAATGTGTTGGAGGGCAGGGTGGCATTCTTTTCCTCGGGTCCACATGTGGCGAAAACCATTCTGGTGGAGAATGACCAGGCATTGCTGAAAAATGGGAACATCAGCAAGGAACTCACTGAGGGTCAGAATTTCCTGAGCTGGAAAACAGGTATCCTTCGCTTCGACCAGGAGCCCTTATCCAATGTGATGGCCGATCTGGCCAACTACTACCACAGGAAGTTCATCCTGGATGATCCGGGAGCAGAAGATGCCCGGTTTAGCTCTGTCATCGATAACCAGGAACTGGAGAGCGTGCTTGAGGAGATCAGGATTGTACTCGGATTGGCCTACAAAATGGAGGGAGACCAGGTCGTCCTCTACCGGAATCAATAATGGGTGATGGAACATTCATCAGTAAAATATGGCTTTAGAACCGGCAGGAGTTCCTGTAAAGGAATAATGGCGGCATTGCTCTATCTGATATCGGGATTTTTTCTCGCCTCCATTGCGCAATCACCCATCCTGGATCGAGAGGTTCAGATGGCCGAGCAGACCATTTCTATCAAAAAGTTCCTTGATGAACTGGGCAACCTGGGAGGATTCTCCTTTAGTTATGGCCAGGAGGTTCCGGTGGACAGGCAGGTAACGGTCATCTCGGTCAGGCAGACCGTAAGGAATTACCTTGATCAGGTATTTGAGGATGATTCCCTCACATTTATGGAAAAGGGCAACAAGGTACTGATCGTTCCGGCGTCGAGAAATACACCTGGTTCAGTGCCTAACCAGACCATCAGGGGCAGGATCCTCGATCTTGATTCCAAGACCCCGCTTCTCGGGGTTAACGTGGTGCTCGGTTCCGAAGGCCCTGTCAAGGGAACCATCACCGATGAAGAGGGCTATTTCAGGTTTGAAAACGTACCTGTGGGACGCCACGATCTGAAATGCTCATACATCGGTTACCAGCCCAGGATCGTTTCAAACTTCCTGGTGGCCTCGGGGAAGGAGTATGTGGTCAATGTGGAACTGGAGGAGTCGGTTATCTCTCTTTCAGAAGTGAAGATCACCTCCATGAGCCACAAATCATTGCCCATAAACGACCTGACCCTCCTCAGCGGGCGGAGCTTTTCGGCTTACGAGGTGGAAAATTATCCGGGATCGTTCAACGATATTTCAAGGGCAGCGCTTTCATTCCCGGGGGTGGTCACCACCAATGACGGACAGAATCACATTGTGATCCGGGGAAACAGTCCCAAGGGATTGCAGTGGAGACTTGAGGGAATTGAGATCCCCAATCTGAACCATTTCTCCAATATTGGGGCATCGGGAGGTGGGGTCAATGTGCTCAGCAATAACATGCTTGCCGGTTCTGACTTTTTAACAGGAGCCTTTAATGCAGAATATGGGAATGCGCTTTCCGGTATTTTTGATCTCAGGTTAAGGACCGGGAATAATGAAAAGCATGAAAAGACCATCCAGGTGGGGCTCATCGGGACCGAGGCCATGGTGGAAGGCCCCCTGAACAAAGCCTCAAATTCCACCTATATAGCCCAGTACAGGTATAGTACATTCAAGATCATCCAAAGCCTGGGGGCTAAGCTGGAAAGTGTTCCCGATTTTCAGGATCTTTCCTTCAAGATCTATCATCCGACCAAACGGATGGGAGTCTTTTCTTTCTTTGGCATTGGTGGATTGAGTCATGAGGAGGGAGAGGACGGCTATGTCATGAATTCCAACATGGCCACCCTGGGGATTTCCAACAGCTACACCCTTAATCCCAAAACATATGTCAGAACTGTGATAGCCCTCTCCGGAAGGGAATATACGTGGGATAATGATTATAACATTGGATCAACGGAGGCTCCTATCAACCAGGCATTCAGAACCGCCATCACGGACTACACCGCCAAAGCATCCCTCAGCATCAACAGGAAGATCAATGCCAGGCACAAAATAAAGGCCGGGGTCATTTATGAGATGGCCTGGAATGATTCCTATATGGGATGGCATTCCGATACACTCTTCAACTGGAATTCCAACCCTGCCAACCCCTATTTTGGCAACCTGAATTATGATCATGCATTTGTGGACACCAGTGACCACGCAGGCACCCTTGAAGGGTATGCCAACTGGAAATACCGCATTACCGATGGCATTACCCTGAATACGGGGATTCACTACCTGCGTTTTTTCCTGAACAACTCACAATCCATTGAACCCAGGATTGCTGCACAGTGGGAAATCACACCGCGGCATATATTCTCCGCCGGGTTCGGGATACATAGCAGGAAAGAGTCCATGACTTTGTACCTGGGCAGGATGACGCTCCACGACGGTGCGGTGATCCAGCCTAACAGGGATCTTGAACTTGCCAAAGCCAGGCATTATGTACTGGGTTACAACTTTATCATATCAGAGTACCTGAATCTGAAGGCCGAAGCCTATTACCAGTCCCTTTATGATGTCCCTGCATATCCCTTTCCTCCCTATTTTTCCAGCATCAATTTTGATTACGGGTTCGAAGGGAACATTCTCACAAATTACGGGAAGGCCTATAATAAAGGGATAGAGTTGACCCTTGAAAAATATATGGCCAATGGCTATTATTTCATACTGAACGGATCTCTTTATGAATCAAAATACAAGAGCAGGACGGGCGAATGGCTTCACACCAAATATGACGGATCTTATGCTTCCAACGGGACCATCGGCAAGGAGTTCAGGATCGGCAAGGGAAAACAGAATATCCTCAGCATCAGTACAAGGTACCTCCTGATAGGCGGAATGCGTTACCTCCCGGTTGACCGGGAACGATCCCTTGCTGAAGGAACCCAGGTTCGCCTTTGGGACAATGGTTTTACTGAAAAAGCATCGGATTATTTCCGGATCGACCTGCAAATAAAATTCAGGCACAACAGGTCAAAATACACGGGTGAATGGAGCCTGGACCTGTTGAATGTGACCAACCAGCAGAATATGCTTATCGAGTACTGGGACAGCAGCATTGGTGACTTCAGGACTGAATATCAAAATCCGTTTATTCCAATCATTAATTACAGGATCCAGTTCTAAACCGGGGAATACAAATGAAAGCCATAAAAGCCATCCTGTTATTTATACTGGTCCTCTTCATCAGCTGTGAGAAAGAGCCGGATGATCAGCGATTTCCTTCAGGTGATTTTATTGCATCAGGTTCTTTTTCCGGAGATTACTGGCCTACGGATGGCTGGCGGACATGTGCCCCCGAGGAGGTTGGGATGAATCCCGATTATTTAATTGAGCTCAATGAGGAAGTGTTGATCCTGAAAAAATTGCATGTGGACATCCACAGTGTCCTGATTGTAAGGAAGGGGTATATCGTGGCCGAACAATACTACAACGATGCCTATAAGGCAGACTCTCTTCACAGGATCTATTCCTGCACCAAAAGTCTTATTTCCGCTCTCCTGGGAATGGTGATTGATAAGGATGACGATGTGGGGCTCGATTCAAAGATGATCGATTTTTTCCCCGAATACGAAATCGAGAATATGAGCCAGGATAAAGCGGACATTACCCTGGAGGATATGCTGACCATGAGTGCCGGTCTGGAGTGGAACGAGCTGGATTTTCCATACAGTGACGAAAGGAACACCTATAATGCCTGGGCCTCGAGCGAGGACGGGGTGAAGTTCGTCCTGGACAGGCCCATGGTAGCTCCTCCGGGGGAAGTCTACAGCTATAACACCGGGATATCCCAGGTTTTGTCAGCCATTCTTCAACATCTTACGGGTACCAGGACAGATTCACTGGGGGCAAAGGAATTATTTGACCCTCTTGGGATTGATCGTTACAAATGGCCTGTGGACAGGAATGGTGTTGCTTATGGTGGCAGCGGGGTCTGGATGACTTCTCGGGATATGGCAAAATTCGGGTATCTTTTTCTGAAAGAAGGCCTCTGGGACGGGATCCGGCTGGTTCCATCGGAATGGGTGGAACGATCACGGCAACCCCATATCATGAGAAAATTCATCCCCGATTATTACTACGGCTATCACTGGTGGGTCGGGGAAGATCATTCCTTCTCTGCCGTGGGCTTCGGTGGGCAATGGATCACCGTGATCCCTGAACATGAGCTGGTTGTGGTCTTTACCAACGGTTTTGCGGAAGGAAATGAGTTGCAGTTGAGCACACCTGAACGCCTGGTCCATACATATATAATACCTGCACTGGAGTAACCAGGTCCTAAATAGATAATCAAAATGCATTGGTCTCTAAAAATTCCACTGGTAATCGCATCGCTATTCATGTTCGATCAGCAGGAACCCTCCAAGGGGGATATTGCCCTGCGGAATCAATCTTCAGGCGAACTAAGTTTTATTGAGAAAAAGGTCCATAAGTTGATGCGGAAGCATCACCTTCCTGCCTGCGCAATCACCATCGTAAGCGACCAGGAGGTTCTTTACCAGGAAGCATTTGGCATGATAGACATGGAAAACCATGTGAAAGCAACCACCCATTCTGTTTTCAAGCTCTTGTCGGTGGCCAAGGTTTTTACCGCCATTGAAGTTTTTCGCGAAGTGGAGGAAGGAATCATCAACCTTGAAAATCCCATCACACATTACCTGCCGGCCTTCACCATTCAGAGCAGGTTTCAGGATGAAAATCCCATTACGGTCGAAAGCATCCTGGCACACCGGGCAGGGCTGCCCAGGAATAAGTGTGTGATATTACCGGAGTTGGAGCCTGATCCCCAATTTCTTGATAAGTTTGAAACTTCCGTATCCGATTGTCATTTGGCTTACCCGGTTGGATTCAGGTACAAGTACTCCAACCTTGGATATGACCTTCTGGGCAGGATCATCGAAGAGAACCGCAATCAGGGTTTTGCTCCGTATATGAAAGCACATTTGCTTCATGACCTGGGGATGACAAGCAGCACTTTTCAATCCGTTGATATCGCAGATCCCGCCAATCTGGCCAGGGGATATGAACACTTCAAAGGCAGTTATTATCCCATGATCCAATCCGATATAAACAACCTGCCATCCGGCAACCTCTATTCTACCATTGAGGATCTGTCAGTTTTTCTCAAAGCGGCATTTAACAATGAGGTTTTTGAAAACACCGGGACCATGGCCCTGATGTACCAGGACCTCTATAGCAAAAGAGGCGATCCCGAGACCATGGGATTGGGCTGGAAAACGGCCAGATTTAAAGATTCCGATCTATTGGTGTGGCACGATGGGGGTCCCGTGGAGGGTATTGGCGCACTGATTGCCATGCTGCCGGACCAGAATTTCGGGATTGCAATCGTTTGTAACGGGACCAGTTTTTCCAGTGCGGTTTCTCTTCCTTTTGCCATAGAGCTGATCAGCCAGATACTGGAAAGAACATCCCCTGTAAAAAATCAAAGTCCCGGACAACCTCCAAAAAAGAGGATCCCGGAACAACTATTGGTCAATTATGAAGGGGATTATGCCTCCTTTGGTCAGATTATGCAGCTGGAAGCAAAAAGAGGCAAACTCAAAGGAAGGATCGGGGGCATTGGATTGGAACTGGTCCCTCTCACGGAGACCACCTTCAGGGTGACACACTGGATGGAAAAAATAGGATTGACAAAGATTATTAAACCCCCCGTGGAATTTAATAAGATAAAAATTGAATTCTGTAATTGTGGTTTGCCTGA
This sequence comes from Bacteroidota bacterium, assembly GCA_024640885.1. Classification (GTDB taxonomy): domain Bacteria; phylum Bacteroidota; class Bacteroidia; order Bacteroidales. Next base: position 6,763 of record JAHEEC010000062.1, read on the forward strand.
CTCCTGTTGCATGATCATCAACCTGGATCATATCTCTTATGAGATATGCCCGAAATATCCTGAATCAACTGCCACTCCTGGTCATTGGGATCATCTTACTGGCGAATACCAGAGGGCTGAAAGGTTGCCCGGAAACAAACCGGGGAATTTCTCCGGATCAAAAAACACTATCTATATGGACCATGGGGTCATGGTGATGTCAGGCATCTATGGGCCCATTGTTCCCTTGAATGACAAAAGCCTGATCATTTCAAGCGGGCCATTTCAAGGAGAGACCATGGACTATCTTATTGAATCGGGAAATATTATCCATCAAAATGCCGTCTTTGTTCCCCTTAAAAGGTCTGATTTATAAAATTTTCACTTCGGAGAAAGTTCCCGCACCTCCCCCTGCCGAATAATAAAAGTGGGGGATTGAAGCGCCAATGGCCCCCTGAAATTGAGGTTATAGTTCATAATTGGACAGCCCCGGATGCTTTCAAACTGATACTTATTTGCTTTCTATGATATTGCTACATTCTAAATTCTTAGGGTAAAACTTGAAGATTAGAGAATTAGATTTCTATCTTTAGGCGCTGAAATTTAAAGATATCAGGTGATGATTAATGGGAAAAGAGTAAAGAGAGAACCGCTTGCAATAATAGGGATCGGATGCAGATTTCCAGGTAGCGCGAATAATCCGGAAGAATTCTGGAAATTGATCATTGACAAAAGTGATGCACTTACAGACATTCCCCCCGATCGGTGGGATATGCAGGCAAAGTATGCTCCCGATTTCAAGCAGGCCGGCAAGATCAGCGTGAGAAGAGGTGGGTTCATCAAGGATATCGACAAATTTGATGCCTCTTTTTTCGGGATATCTCCAATGGAGGCATCACGCATGGATCCGCAACAAAGGATGCTTCTTGAGCTTTCCTATGAGGCTGTGGAGAATGCAGGTCTGACCATCAATGGACTGGACGGTTCGCGCACCTCCGTATTCATCGGCATTTCATCCCATGATTATGGGGATATTCAAAACACCCCGGTGGAACAGGTAAATATTGGAGCCCACACCAACCTGGGATCAGCCCTCTGCATTTCGGCCAACCGAATTTCCTATTTCTATAACTTAAAGGGGCCAAGCATGGCCCTCGACACGGCCTGTTCTTCATCACTCAATGCGGTGCACCTGGCATGCAGGAGTATCTGGGAGGGTGATGCTGAAATGGCTTTTGCAGGAGGAGTCAACGCCATATTAAAACCCGAACCTCAGATGGGTTTCTCCAAAGGAGGATTCCTCTCTCCTGACGGAATCTGTTTTGCATTTGATTCCCGGGCCAATGGATATATAAGGAGCGAAGGAGCCGGAATAGTGATCCTCAAACCATTGTCCCGTGCCATACAGGATAACGACATTATCTATGCGACGGTCAGGGGATCGGGCGTCAACCAGGACGGCACGACCAATGGGATCTCGGTTCCAAATCCAATTGCCCAGCAGGAGATGATTAAAATGGCGTATGACGATGCCGGGGTTGTTACCCAGCAGGTAAAATATATCGAAGCTCATGGCACCGGAACCTTTGTGGGGGACCCCATCGAAGCCATATCCATTGGAAAAATCGTAGGAAACAACCGCAGCGACAAATTTTATATAGGTTCGGTAAAAACCAACCTTGGGCACCTGGAACCTGCCTCGGGCATTGCGGGGATCATAAAACTGGCCCTGGCAATGCATCACAGGGTAATTCCCCCCAACATCCATTTTAAGAAGCCCAACCCGAATATTCCTTTTGAAGAATTGAATCTCCAGGTACCCGTCGAACCCGTGAAGTGGGAAGCTGAAAAGGATGGGAGCGTTTATGGTGGCATCAATAACTTTGGCTTTGGAGGGGCCAATGTACATGTGGTGCTGGAAGGCATCCCCGCCAGGAAAAAGAGTAAGAAACCATCCGTTGAAAAGCTTCAGATCTGTACACTCTCTGCAAGGAATCCTGAAGCCCTCAGGGAGCTGGTTAAATCCTATATCAGTTATTTTACGGATGGGAACCACAAGGCGAGCCTTGAGGATATCTGTTACTCATCAGCGGTACGGAGGAGCCATCATCAGATTAGGTTATCGGTGGTGGGTGGATCCAAGCAGGAGATGGCTGATCACCTGCAAAAGTATCTGGACGGGGAGAACCTGAGTGAAATTTCAGAAAACCGGAGCAATGAGGTCAAGGATAAGATTTGCTTTGTCTTTTCCGGACAGGGTCCGCAGTGGTGGGCCATGGGAAGACAATTGCTGAATCATGAACCGGTATTCAAGGAGACGATTCACAAGCTTGATAAACTTCTCAGCAAACATGCCGACTGGTCTCTTCTGGAGGAGCTCACCAGGGATGAGGAGACATCCCGGATCATTGAGACCAATATTGCCCAGCCCGCTATTTTTTCCATACAAATCGCCCTCTTCGAAATGTGGAAGGCAATGGGGATCAATCCTTCAGCCGTGGTAGGGCACAGCATCGGAGAGGTACCCGCTGCTTACGTTTCGGGTGCACTCACCCTTGAGCAGGCTGTGCTGCTGATTTTCCACAGAAGCAGGGTTCAGTTCAAGGCCACCGATAAAGGGAGAATGCTGGCCGCAGGCCTGACCCTTGCGGATGCTGCAAAACTGATCCAGGGCCGGGAAGATAAGGTCTCCATTGCAGCGGTAAACGGTCCATCCATGGTTTCCCTTTCTGGAGACACCGATGTCATTGAACAAATCTCTGAAGAGCTTGAGGATCAGGATATCTTTAACAGGCTGTTACAGATCAACGTTCCTTTCCATTGTCATCATATGGAGCCTCTGAAGGAGGAATTGCTCAGCTCACTGAAATCACTCAAACCATCGGCCACCCGGATCCCCTTCTATTCAACGGTGACCGGGATGGTCATTGATGGCAGGAAACTGGATAATAAATACTGGTACCGGAATGTCAGGGAAACTGTCAGTTTCGCAGGGGCCATTGAAGAACTGATCAATGATGGTTTTGATACCTTCGTTGAACTGGGACCCCATCCCATTCACGCCCTGGGTATCAATGACCTGCTGGCGGCCAGGCAGGTAAACGGCCTCGTGGTATCCTCCATCAGGAGACAGGAGGAGGAAAAGCGAACCTTCCTTTGCTCCGCTGGCATGCTCCATACCTGGGGCTGTCAGGTGGACTGGAACGGATTTTTCGGAGCCGGGAATTTTGTGACCCTGCCCTCCTATCCCTGGCAAAAAGAGAGCTACTGGCTGGAGACCGAGGAGGGGAAAAAGGAGCGGATCGGCTCCTTCGTGCATCCTCATCTTAGGCGCAAGACCGTATCTGCCAGGGAAAACCACAACATCATATGGGATATCATTCTGGATAAAAGAACCCATCCTTATATTGATGACCATAAGGTGCAGGGGCCCATTGTCTACCCTGGCGCCGGGCATGTGGAACTGACCATCTCTGCCGCACAGGCCTCTTTTGGGGAAAAATTTGAATTCCTCGAAGATCTCAATTTTGAAAGCGCACTGTTCCTTCCCGATTCCGGAGAACCCATTCATATCCAGATGGATATTTCACATGACGGGGGGAATTATTTCATCTATAGCAAGCCAAGGAACGAAAACGCATCCTGGACCATGTGTTCCAATGGAAAGATGAACCATATTAAGGATTCCTTCAGGCCCATAGAGGTCGATTTCGAGGACGTCAGGAAAAGGATCACTGTTCCGGTTCCTGTGAAAGCACTGCATGATGAATTGTTGGAGAGCGGGCTCTACCTTGGGCCCAGTTTCAGGGCCATCAAACAACTCTGGAGAAGCGAAAAGGAATGGGAGTCTTTCAGCGAGATTGAGGTACATGAAAGCATCCGGTCCGAATTCTTCCAGTTCAATCTCCACCCGGGGGTGCTGGACAGCTGTTTCCAGACTGTTTTTGGAATTTTTAATACCGGTGAGGATACAAACAAGAAAATGGGTGTTTATATCCCTGTACACATCGACCGGATCAAGTTCCATAAAAAGCCCAATTCCTTTAAAATGTTTGTATACGGCAGGCTGAGGGAATGGACCGAAGAATATGCACTGGGCGAGCTGTGGATTTTTAATGAGGATGGAGAGCTGCTCGCAGAGTTCCAGGGATTCCGTTCCCAGTACCTGAAAGGTTCCAGGGGAGAGTCCGCCGGAGAACAGGAGAAATGGTTCTATGAATATAACTGGTCCATGAAATCACGGGCTGACCAGGAACTTGTCCGCAATCCTGGAAATTACCTGCCCTCCCCCAACGCCATCAGGGAGCAGGTGAACGAGACCATCCATAAGATCAATGCACTGCCCGAACAGCATGATTACTATAACCATTATGAGCCCCGCCAGTACAGGCTGACCATTGGATACATCTCTAACGCCCTGAGAGATCTGGGTCTCTCATTCGATGTGGGTTCGGTGATCAAAGTCAGTGAACTGACCAGGGAGCTTGGAGTAATCACAGAGCATCACCGCCTCTTTCAACACATTTTCAACCTGCTGAAAAATGCGGGAATTGTGGAGGGCGAAGGGGATGACTTCGTGGTGGTCAAAACTCCTGATTTCAGGGATGTGAAATTATGGATTGATGAAATCAATAAGGAATTTCCGCAGTTTCGCCATGAAACTACCCTTCTGGGCCGTTGCGGACCGGAAATAGCCGGGGTACTGACCGGGAAGGTGGATCCGATCCAGTTGATCTTTCCGGAGGATCAGTGGGATTTGATCGTGAAATATTATGTGGAAGGCTTCGCCTTTAAAAAGTACAACGATCTTGCCGCCAGTGCGGTGACAGAGCTGGTAAATAATCTGCCGGAGGACCAGACCCTGCGGATCCTGGAAATTGGTGCGGGAACAGGAGGCATGACCCAGGCTATCCTTCCATTGTTACCGGCCGGCCGGACAGAGTATTACTATACCGACCTTTCCCATATGTTCATGCTGAAGGCACAGCAACGGTTTGCCAGGTATCCTTTCGTGCAATATAAATTGCTGGATATTGAAAAGGATCCGGGGGAACAGGGGTTTGATGTCAATTCTTTTGACCTGGTCATTGCATCCGATGTAATGCATGCCACCCGTGACCTGAAGACAAGCTTCAGTCATGTGAAGCGGTTGCTCGCATCCGAAGGGATCCTGCTCATGCTGGAGGTTACCAATTCACCGGTCTATCTTGATTTTATTTTCGGGATGACCGAAGGATGGTGGTTGTTTGAGGATACAGACATTCGTCCCGACCATGCTACCATGGGACCCGACCGGTGGATGAAGGTCCTTCAAAGGGAAGAATTTTCAGATGTGGCTATTTACAGCGATTTTGAAAACAATGACTCATCCTGTCAGAGTGTAATTCTTGCCCGGAACAAAAAGCTGGACCTGACCAATAAAGTGCTGGAGGAATCTCCAAAGATTGGCCGTGCCGACTGGCTGGTATTCGCGGATAAAAAGGGTGTGGCCCGGATGATAAGCTCACGCCTTGGCTCCATCGAAAAGCAAATCTACACCGTGAACCGGGGATCCGGTTATAAAATTACCGGAGAAAGGGAGTTTGAAATTGATCCCGCGAACCAGGATCATGTGAACCGGGTGATCGACCTGGTCGCTGAAAAGGGGAACTTCCAGGGGATCATTTTCCTGTGGGGCCTGGATTCGGCTCCAAACCCTCAGCTCTCCATTGAAAATATCATTGAGGCAGAGGATCATTCATCACTCACCATGATGAATGTGATGAAATATCTGAATTCCACAAATTATGATCAGAATCCCGAGATCTGGATGATCACCTCCGGTGCCCAGTCGGTTGCAGGAATGCCGGAGACGGTGCAGTTGGCCCAGGCCGGGCTGAGGGGGGTGAACAGGGTGATCATTAATGAATTCCCTGTATTCAATTCCACCATGGTTGATTTCAGTGATCCGGTCCGGGAAGATGAGGTGGATGCGTTCATTGAAGAGATCGTGGCGGGTGACAATGAAGATGAGATTGCCTTCAGGGGCAGAAAGCGCTTCATCAACAGGCTGGAAAGGATCTCTACCGACAATATCGCACACCGGGCCCTTCGCACCGTGGATGCCACAAAATTTCCATATTCTGTGACCATTGATGACTACGGGGTCCTTGATAACCTGGTCACCAGGGAAACCTCACGCAGGGAACCGGGCCATGATGAAGTGGAGGTGGATATCAAAGCATCTGCCCTTAATTTCCGTGACATCATGCTCTCCATGGGTTTGCTTTCAGAAGACGCCATCAGGGGCGGGTTGTTTGGTAAAACCATGGGATTGGAGTGCTCAGGCATAGTCACGGCCACAGGAAAGGATGTGAGGAATGTAAAAGTGGGCGATCAGGTGATGGCAACGGCTCCTTCATGCATCAGTAAATATGCCTATCCAAAGGCATACCACGTCGTGCAGAAACCTGCTTCGTTGAGTTTTCCTGATGCCGCAACCCTTCCTGTAGTCTATGTAACCGCCTATTATTCGCTGGTGCATCTTTGCCGAATCAGGGAAGATGAAAAGATCCTTATTCACGCTGCTGCAGGAGGCGTGGGCATTGCGGCCATCCACATTGCCAAAGCTGCAGGTGCAGAGATTTATGCCACCGTGGGCAGCGATGACAAGAGAGCCTACATTGAAAGCCTGGGAGTGCCGGCCGGTCATATCCTTAATTCCCGGTCCCTGGAGTTTGCCGATCAGTTGATGGAGCTCACAGGAGGAGAGGGCGTGGACATTGTGTTGAATTCGCTCTCTGGTGAAGCCATCTACAAAAGCATCCGCTGCCTGGCCCCTTACGGAAGATTTGTGGAGATAGGCAAGACAGATATTTACCGCAACAGCAAGCTTGGGCTCCAACCCTTCGGAAACAACCTCTCCTATTTTGGAGTGGATGTGGACAGGCTGTTTAAGCAGAAGGAGAAATTCAGCGGTGAACTTTTCCAGGAAGCCATCGATTTCTTTGTGAAAAACAAATTCCCGGTTCATCCTTCTGTGGTTTATCCCATTTCAGAGATAAAAGATTCTTTCCAGTATATGGCAGGTGCCAGGCATATTGGTAAAATCGTAATCAGCATGACAGGTGAGGTCCAGGTGGCTCCACCCAGGGAAATCAGGTTCAGGGATAATGCCTCTTACCTGCTCACGGGTGGTTGTTCAGGGTTCGGACTGGCAGTGGCTGACTGGATGACCACAAAAGGTGCCAGGCACCTGGTCTTAATGAGCAGGTCAGGACCCAAGTCTGATCATGAGAAGATGATCATTGACAATATGCGTGAAAGGGGTGTCAACGTGATGATCGCCAAAGGCGATGTTTCAGTGAGAGAGGATGTGAACCGGATTATGGAAGCGGTGAAGGAGAAGATGCCTGTGCTGAAAGGGATCCAACATGCTGCCATGGTGCTCGATGATGGGAGCATACCTGAAATTGACCATGCCCGCTACCTGAAAGTTTTCAAACCAAAAAGCATTGGTTGCTGGCTCCTCCATGAAGCTACCGTAGATATGGATCTGGACCACTTTGTGCTTTACTCTTCCATTTCATCGATTTATGGCAACCCGGGACAGGTGAGTTATGTGGCAGGGAACAGTTTCCTGGAAAATTTTGCACAGTTCCGTCGTTCCCGTGGAATGGCCGCCATGACAATCAACTGGGGCGTACTGGGTGATGTGGGCTTTGTAGCCAGGAGTGGAAATGTGGGTGGGTTGCTCTATAAGCAGGGTTGGAAAACCTTTACCCTGAAACAATCCACGGATATACTGGAGCAGATGTTGCTGACCAATCCCGTACAGCGGGTGGCCACGGATTCTGACTGGGAGATGGTGGGCAATTTTTATCCCCACTCCTGTGAAACCAGCCGTTTTGGACACCTGATCAAAGAAAAGGAGCTCTCTGCTGCTTCCTCCTCGGGGTCCGGTGATGCCGGATTAACTGCCCGGTTGAAGGAATTAAGCAAAGAAGAGCAGGCCGAAATACTGGTGAGCCATCTGAAGGATACATTTGCCAGGGTACTGGGCTCTTCAGCCGAAAAGGTAGACTCAAACGAGCCGGTAACCCAGTACGGTCTGGACTCATTAATGGCCAACCAGATCAGGAACTGGATCCAGAGCAGTTTGATGGTGGATTACTCCATGATGCGGATCATGAAAGGTCCCACCCTGAATGAAATGGCTGAACAGATCCTCGGGGAGATGAATGGACAGCTCACTGGAGGGGATAGCCACGGGGAGGAAAAATCGGAACTGGATAAATGGGTATTGCGGTCAAAGAAGATTGATAATCCCAGAATGAGGCTCTTCTGTCTTCCCTATTTTGCAGGAGGTGCTTCCGTATACAACAGCTGGGGAGAGTCACTGGAAGAGGGGATTGAAGTATGTGCCATTCAGTTCCCAGGAAGGGAAGATCGCCTGGGAGAAAAACCCTTTGATCATTATCTCGACCTGGTAAAAGCCATTGCCGAGGTGATAGATCCCCTGCTGAACTGTCCCATTGCCTTTTACTCGCACAGCGCAGGCGCAGGAATAGGCCTGGAACTCGCACGATACCTGAGAAAGGAAAAAGGCATACAACCGGTTAAATTTATCGTCGGAGGATGGCGGTCACCGCACCTGGTGAGCCCATTCAAGTTCCTGGATGCCATTCAGGATGATGAGGTATACCTGGATAAAAACATACCCAATATCGTCAACCACCTCAGGTCATTGGAAATCCCCGAATCCGTGCTTCAGAATAAGGAGCTCATTGAGGAGATGCTCCCGGCACTGAGAGCGGATATCCTCCTGGGTAAAAGGTACCGCTATTACGAGGACGAACCCCTGAATTGCGCCCTTACTGCCCTTGCGGGAAAAGACGATTCCGTATTCTCACCTGAACAGGTCAAACAATGGAAGAAGCATACATCGGGTGAATTCAGGTTTAAAATGGTAAACGGCAGCCATCTTTTCTGCAGGGATAACAAGGAAGAGCTCCTGGAGATCCTCAACGAGGAATTATTTGAATTTGCGAATGTCTGAGAACCTGAAATATCCTTTTCACCCAGGGGATGTTTTAATCTTGAATCGTTCGGAAACTGGCCAATTCCCGGGGTTGCTGCACAGGGAGATTCACCTCTGGACCCTTTCCCTGGCTCCTGCGAAGGATCCGGTGGAAAGATTGCAGCTGTTTCTGGCACCTGAGGAGAGAAGAAAGGCATCATTTTTCAAATTTGAGGCCATTCGGCAGAATTATATCGTCACCCAGGCGGTACTGAGGTTGTTGTTGTCATTCTACCTGAATACCAGGCCCGAGGATGTGAAACTTGGGTCCCATAAGAAGGGCAAACCATTCCTGATCAATGAGAGATCCATTTATTTTAACCTTTCACATTCCCATGAATTGTGCGTATATGCCTTCTCCCCTGATGGTGAAGTGGGAATCGATATTGAAAAGATAAGGGAGCTGCCTGATATTGATCTGCTCATTGAGAAAAATTTAACACCCGGGGAGAAAAAGTATTTTACCGGCAATCCCGAAACGAGGAAGACCAGGTTTTTTCAATTCTGGACCTATAAGGAGTCTTACCTGAAAGCCATTGGCGAAGGCATGCGCCTCACACCGGAAAACCTTGAATTTTCACTGGAGGACGGAACCATCGCCCTGAAATCTGTCAACTATGGATTTGAATCCGCAGACTGGCTTTTCAAAGGATTTTCAAGAAGCGGGAATTTCACAGGCACACTGACCTATACAGGGAGGGACAGTGTCATCAGGGAAATGAGCATTGATTTAAGGGAGTAACCATCAGTCAATACTGCTCTATTTCTTTTTCAGCTCAAAGGTCTTGATCTGCCAGGGAGAAAAGGGGACCAGTTGCACGGATTTACCGGCTGGTTCTCCACTGAAATCAACCGGAAGCATTTGATACCCCTTGTTTATTGGAGCCAAAGGGATGATGGTGCCGGTTCCGGCGCTTTCATACATGCGGGCCATGATCCGGTTCCCATCGGTATATAGGGCCGATAACAGCACGTGCTCCGAAGGGATCTCCAACAGATCCACCCTGCTGCCCAGGATCCCGTTACCCGGATCTCCCGCAAGAGCCACCGCGGGGAAATTATATGCGATGGCTTCCCTGTGCAGGTCGGCCTCCTGCCATGGACCTTCGAAGGGGTAGATGGCAAATTCATATTGATATTCACCCTGGAGCATGCGGGTCCCCCAGATGTAATACATGGCGTAACTCAATGGAATGGAAAATCCTCCGTCAGTTTCCCGGACAGATCCCATGGTCCCCTTGTTGAAATAGGCCACTCCCCGCTGCTGATCCGCCACTGCTGTCCAGTAGTTACCTTCCACATTGTCCTGGGTGGTCTCGGTAACCACGAAGGGTAGATCCTTGATGGCAGTGGCCGCTCCCGAGAGGAGGGGAAAACATTTAAACCTGAGTTTCTTATCATGTATAAACGGCGAGACCCGGTCCCGCTGGTCCTGGCTAAGTTGCCCGATTTCCTGACCGTCAAAACGGAAATCCACATTGCAGTCGATGCGAGGTTTATTGCTATAGAATTTCAGGGTCAGCGTATAGGGGATATCGCCAATGAATCCATATTCTGTAGCAAGAACCCATGGTGAACCCTCGTGGGTCCTTGAAATGACCCACCTGCCGGAGGATTCCAGTTCCTCCCCGTCGATTACCCCATAAAAGCAGGCGCTTCGTTGCCCGGGGTCAAAATAGGAGGCATTGCTTTCCTGGTTTTCAAGGCTCCTGATGCCTCCAGATTCATTCAGTTTGACCCGGTAGTACGGGGTGTTGATGACCAGGGATGAACGGTCCACGGAGACTCCCCCCCGGGTTGCCTCCCGCTCGTCCGAAACTGGTTCCACAGAATAACTGGTCAGGCAAAGTGGGGGCAGGCTGGCGGCAAAGACAACGGTGGTTTCAAATATGGAACCATCTGAATACCGGTGGGTGAGAAGATGACTTACCGGTACCTCCTCTCCATCCCGGCTCACTACCACCGCATGTGCGATTCCCTTTTCAAAGGAGAGGCTGGTTTCCACCCACTCGGTCCGCTCCCAGGAGAGGGGATTGAAGATGGTGACCTGTTGCCTCCCTTCAGCACTCATGTGACCGGCCGCCCATTTCATTGAGCTGTCCAGCACCGCTTCAGAGGATTGCAGGGAGGCATTCAGGAACTTTTCTGCATCACTGGTCAGTCCCACAATCTGCACATCATGATGCTGTGCCACCAGCAGGTTCTTCCAGGCCTGGTGGAGCTGATCCTCCCTGTTCCTGCCCTGATTGATGAATTCCAGTGCAGCCAGGCGCTCGGCCGTGAGAACCGCGATCTCAGCTTTCCTGCTTTTGTTCCAAATGCTATTGCCACAATAACCCCAAGGCATTCTCACGGTAAAATCGTCGGGCAGGGTCCTAAATTCTGCCACCGGGTCGGGGTATAGATCCATCAACTCTTCCAGCAGGATCCAACGGAACATGGGATTCCCCTCAACCTCCCTTACAAGTTCCTCTTTCCTGAGCCCTGAATCGTCAGCCCGGCTGGCCAGCAATGGATTGATATGGGCAAATCGTTCCCTGTAATCCTGCAGGGATTCCCTGCTATCATCACCGGGGTACCTTGTCAGGATCCAATTATCCACTGTGGTTTTAAAGAATTCAGCCCCCTCCCCGACATAGGTCGGAACGGCGGGGATCCTGGATCCGTCCATACCGATCCACCATCCAAAGGATTCATTGTATGTGGGATTAAAGCCATACATCATAAAATGGGTACGCATAATGGCACCCTTAAATCCAAATCCGCTGATGATCTGGGGGATCTGGGAATGCATGGCGTGTTCACTCATGAGGTAGACAGAAGGCTTGAAACCGAAATGTTCCTGCATGGATTTCAGGGCATACCCCACCTGGCGAATATTAGATTCCTCACAAATAAACTGGGAAAGTGGTTGCCCGTAGGTAGAGGACCCAATACCGAATCGGCCGGGATAATCCCGGAGCATGGAATTGATCTCCCCGAGCAAAGCCGGATCAGTCGCCGCGGTTAAATCGTACATATGGGCCTCATTGTCAATTCCTATTTTGAATCCGGGGTACCTATCCAGCCAGGTTGAAGCGTCCCGGAGCCTCTCTCTGAAATGCTCGCTCCCCCATAGGATCAGTCCGCCGTGATCATAGGTTAGCATGTACATGGGTTGCTGTTCCATCGATCCGGGAACAGTGGCGGATTGACCAAACAGTCCCACCAGTGTGGGGGTGCAATTCAACAGCATTGCTGATAGAATGGTGAGGAACAGGATATTTTTCACGGGCAAAAAGGGATTCCAGGTTAATCGTTGAGGCACTCTCAATTTACAATGGATATTCCTGAAATACAAGAACGGGTCCTTTGCCCGGTGGAGGCCGAACCATGCCGGCGGGTGGCATAATCATCTGAAATGATTACCTTTATTAGGAAGAACTCCCGGAAGGTCCCATGGCAAAACAAAACGCCATTCATCTGAACCTGAATGTGAGGGGACTTGCTCCCTCTGCCACATTGACCATCAATGAGAAATCCCAGGAATTAATCCGGCAGGGCAAGCCTGTATACCGCCTGGGCCTGGGGCAATCTCCTTTCCCGGTTCCTGAAAGGGTGGTCCAGGCTCTGAGGGACCATGCACATGTAAAAGATTACCTGCCGGTGTGCGGTTTGTGGCCCCTCCGGGAAGCGGTCGCTTCCTTTAACAAGCGGACCCAGGGTATCGATACAAATCCTGAAAACGTCATGATTGGTCCCGGTTCCAAGGAACTGATCTTCATTTTACAGCTGGTTTATTACGGTGACCTGCTGATCCCAACGCCCTCCTGGGTATCCTATTCCCCCCAGGCCCGGATCGTGGGCAGGCATACCTACTGGGTACCCACCTCCGGGGATAACTTCTGGAGAATGAGTCCCGACCAGCTCGACAGAATATGCCGCACCGATCCTGAAAAACCACGCATTGCCATACTGAACTATCCGGCCAATCCGTCGGGGTACACCTACCCCCTCGACCGTTTGAAAGAAATTGCAAAGGTGGCCAGGAAATACAAGGTGATCCTGGTCTCCGACGAGATTTACGGGTTGCTTCATTTTAAGAACCAGCATGTATCTGTGGCCCGCTACTATCCGGAAGGAACAATTGTAAGTGGTGGCCTCAGCAAATGGTGTGGAGCAGGGGGATGGCGGCTGGGAACCTTTTCTTTCCCTCCCAACCTGGACTGGCTCTGCAAAGCCATGTCCGTCGTGGCAAGTGAAACCTATACCTCCACAAGCGCTCCCATCCAGTATGCTGCCATTACCGCATTCAACGGTGGAGAGGACATTGAAGATTACCTGTTTCATGTCCGGCGCATCCTGAAGGCGCTTGCAAAGTACATGGTTGATCAAATGAACGGCTTTAACGTCCGGATTCCTATGTCACACGGCGCCTTCTACCTCTTCCCGGATTTCGGGTATTACCGTGAGCAACTTGCCGGAAGGGGTGTTCATACTTCGGTGGAGTTGTGTACCGTGCTGCTTGAAGAGACAGGGATTGCAATGCTGCCCGGTCATGAGTTCGGAAGGGATCCCTCGGAGCTCACGGCCCGCCTGGCCTTTGTTGATTTTGACGGGGAAGCTGCGCTGCGTGCGGCAATGGAAGATTACCGGCAGCAGGACATCGATGATGCATTCATCCGGTCGAAGGCCCCCAGGCTTGTGGAAGCAATGAAAAGGATGGCTGAATGGTTTATGAGCAGGTGATCAACGGTCATGCCGGAACTTCTCCAGGACAATGCCGGTTAAAGCAAGGACTCCAGCTTCCTCAGGCGGTTCCTCGCCACCTTGAGTTCGATCACTGATTCTCCCTGGAGCCTGCAAATGCCGGTTTTGTTTCCCACATGGGTCACGTACCTGAGGTTGATCAGCGAGGAGCGGCTGATGCGGAAAAATATACCCCCACCCAGTTCCTTTGAGAGGCTGCCCAGGTTGATTGAAATGGTCTCCTTCCTGTTGTTTGAGAGCAATATCTCGGTATAATTCCCATCGGCAGTGCAGCAAACGATTTCCATCGGATCAATGACCATAAAACCGGTCCTTGTGTTCAATTTCAACCTTGGGCCCAAACCCAGGTTGGCCAGGAGATCATCAATGCGCTCACCGAGAACCTTTTGCTCCATGTTTTGCCTGAACCTGCCGATGGCCGATTCTAATTCACTGGGGTCAACCGGTTTAAGGAGGTAGTCAAATGCCGCAGCCCTGACTGCCTGGATGGCATATTCATCAAAGGCAGTAATGAATATGTACCCGGTATTCAATCCCAATTCCCTGATCCTGCCCGCAAGATCAAAACCGCTCTTTCCGGGCATCTGTATATCCAGCAACAGAAGGTCCGGTTCCTTTTCAATTACCTGGCCCAGGGCATCGTCGCTGTTTTCTGCCCTGCCAACCAATGAGATCCCTTCTATCCTTTCAAGAAGAATGGTCAGCAGGTCGAGTGCTTCAGGTTCGTCATCCACGATGAGGATCGTGATTCTTGTGTCTGTCATTGCAGGAATATTTCAACAAGTGTCCCGGTTGCTTTCAGGTCGTGATCAAACAGGTCGGTAACCGTAAAATGTGCCTTTTTCTTGACCGAGGCTCCGAACTGCTCGAAGTACAGTTTCATCAAGTCGATACCGTTCCCCGCAGATTCATCTGCATGCTTGGCAGCCGCGGCCCTCCCGATTCCATTATCCCTGATCATGATCTTCAATCCGTTCCCCTCACCAGAAACCTTCACCTCAAGGAGGCGGTTATCCCGTTTATGTTTCAATCCGTGCTTTATGGCATTTTCCACGAAGGTAAGAATGCTCATTTTAGGCACCTGGTACCCGTTAAGCCGCTCTTCATCCACTTCAATGGTGAAATTAAACTTATCCCTGAACCTCAATTTCTCAATGTCAAGGTATTTGCATACGAATTCAAGTTCATCAGAAAGAAGCCATGTAATATCCGCGGTATCCCCTGAGACCATCCGAAGCAGATCGGTCAATCCCTTCAGGTACTGGTAAGCCAGCTCCTTCTCACCTTTATAGATCAGTGAGCCAACCGCGTTCAGGGCATTAAAGGTAAAATGGGGATCCAGCTGGTTCTTGATGGCCTGCAATTGGAGCCTGCTCATGAGGCG
>JAHEEC010000063.1 GCA_024640885.1 Bacteroidota bacterium
CATGGTGTTGGGCGCCAGGCTGAATTGATCACCCATCTCACTTTTTTGTGAATTCAATTTCCAGTTTCCGGAGAAATTCACCTTCTGGCTGAAGGCTGAGGAAGAGAGAATGGCCAGGGCAATTACGAACGTGATATTTTTCATGTGTTTAGAATTTTGTTGGATAGTATGCCACAATATAGGTAAATCTTCAATACCCGGACAGGACTAGGATGTAAAACATATCTGTGGGGGGGATGTTGAACATAGATTAAAAAAAAAGCCCCGTCTCCTTGTGAGACAGGGCTTATGCCTGTTTGTCTGTTGACCCGCCAGGGCTCGAACCTGGACTCTTCTGAACCAAAATCAGACGTGTTGCCAATTACACCACGGGTCAAAAGTGGTTGCGAAAACCGGGATGCAAATATACAAAATAAACTATTTATTCTGCAATTTTTTCCAGTCCTTCCTCGGTCATTTTCCAGGATTTTCCAGCCATATTCCAATCAGAAAGGTGGTCCACATTGCGGACTCCTTCCAGAATGTCCCTGGTTTCACGTTCGAGGACAACCACTTTTCCTTCAGGTACCCTGACGGTGGCTTTCACACGGGGGAACCGCCATTTGTTCTCCAGGTCCACCGAAAAATAGGGATCCAGAACCAGTGAATTTTCACGGGTCCGGAAGCTATAATCTATGTTTGTTGCATTTTCATTGGCTCTCTCCCAGGTGCGTCCCTTTGATTCTTTTTCGATCTCGATCATAAAATCGTCCCCCCTGGCCTTCTCAATGTCAAGGAATATGCGACCGTAAAAGGCTTCTGCATCCTCCAGGAGGTACCACCTGCTGTCCAGGTCAATAATGGACTCATCGTCCAGGTAATCCACCTGGGATTCATTCACAGTGATAAAGAGGGTGTCCGATCCAGGGTAAAGTTCCTGGGAAAAGGAATCGCGTCCTGAATCCGAATAATGGCTGCTTTCGATGGCCACTATCCCAATGATAAGAAACAAACTTACGATCCAAAGCGTCATGGCCCCGATGTTTAATCCCCGGTTCCTTGTTTTCAGGTTGAAGATCAGCTTCACCAGGCCATAGATCATGGCAGCGATGGGGATGAGGATCAAGAGGGTAATGGCGATCACCAGGAGTGTGACAGAGACTGGGTCTGTGAAAGGGATGAGCAGATCACCCAGGGAGAAGTTGTATGATTCAAACGGAAATACGTGTATCCCGACAAATGGAAGGGTGATTAATCCGATCAGGAGACCGATCCCGGCGATGACCAGGCTGGTCCCGATGATGATCAGGATGACTTTAACGAACAACAGGATTACTTTACCCAGCACATCGAAAAAATCTGAGGAATGCCTTTCAGGCCTTTTATAAGTTCCCGGATCCCTGGGCCTTGATATATTCTCCCTGGACCTGGAAACGCTCTCTTTGGCCTTTGAAACACTCTCTTTGGCTTTCGAAACCCCCTCTTTGACATTCTCCTTTACGGTATCGTATTCTTCACGAATTTTTTTTTCCAGGTTGGAGACATTCACCTTTTCTCCCCGCATCTCCAGTTTCTGGGCAGCTGTTTCTGCTTTCGGAAGCACAATCCACAGGATGATGTAGACAAGGATGGAAGCGCCTCCTGCAAAAAAGAAGATTACGAACAGGAGTCGGAAGATCACGGGATCTATGGAAAAATAGGCTGCCAGTCCGCCGCAAACTCCCCCGATCACTGAATTTTCAGGATCGCGGTAAAGCCTTTTATTTGCCGTATAAGATTCATGGAAGGTACTTTTCCCGTTGGATTCCTCTCCCGAGTCTGCGATTTCCTCAGGATTCCCCATAATATCGATGACCTCATCAACGATCTCCAGGGTAATCACCTGGTTCTCCTCGGAGATTCTTTCCTGAAAAAGTTCTGCGATCCTTGATTCAATGTCATCGATGATCTCCTTGCTCTCCTGTTTATTGGAAAAATGCCTGCCGATGGTATCCAGGTAGGTTTTAAGTTTTTCGTAAGCATCGTCATCGATGTGGAAAATGATCCCGCTTAGATTGATTTTAATCGCTTTCTTCATGGCATATGGCTTTATTTATAGTTCTTGATGGATTTAACAGAGTTGATCAGCGAATCCCACGATTCATCCATTTCCTTCAGGTATGACCTGCCGATCTCGGTCAGGGTATAATACTTGCGCGGAGGGCCCTGGGTACTCTCCTCCCACCGGTACTTGAGCAATCCTGCATTCTTTTGCCTGGTGAGCAGAGGGTAAAGTGTACCTTCCACCACGATCAGATCATTTGCCTTTAAGGCATTGATAATATCTGTGGTATAGAGGTCCTTCTTGGCCAGAATGGATAAGATACAATACTCAAGTATACCCTTCCGCATCTGTGCTTTTGCGTTCTCAATGTTCATGGTTATATATTTAATGCGGTGATGTGAATGAATAATTTAAACGGGTTCATATCTATAAACATCAGATAGAATCTCTCTGACCAGTTGCTCTCTTGTTTGCTTTTCAGGACCTTTTTCTGAAAAACGGAGTCCCGTTGAAACCATTTTCTCCGGCTCTCTCTTTTTATGACACTTTTGTTTTCCGGTTCACCGGACAGTGCAACAGTAGAATTCTCGCGCGGAACGATCTTATTTAAAGAATCTTTTGAATGGCTTGTATCGATTACAGCTTCGGGATGGATGCGTTGATGGGATGTGGGCAACAGCTCGATGGTGGGCTTTTGTCCGGACGATTCCACGAATATGATCAGGCATCCTGCTATTAGATATAATACTATATTTTTCATAATATATGTTTATACAAGCAATATTACATAACAAAGATATGGAAAAAAAGTAATACCATGCAATACATAGTAGTAAAATATTTATAATTATTTCAAATTTTGTATATTGGACACCATGGAATATACCGGAAACATTAGGAAAATGGAATCCGCCTACGGGGACGTGATCCATTATCAATTACCGATTGGGACGCAAAAAGTGGGGATGAATCAGCTCATCGGGAAGGAAATCAGGCTCGAATACCAGGGTAAGATTCACTGCATCAAATGTGGCAGGGAGACAAAAAAGTCCTTTTCGCAGGGTTATTGCTATCCCTGTTTTACCACCACACCGGAGACCGAAGATTGTGTGTTGCGACCCGAATTGTGCAGGGCCCACCAGGGAATTGCAAGGGACATGGAGTATGCAGCCAGTCATTGCCTGATTGATCATGTGGTCTATCTCTCTCTGACCAGCGGGCTGAAGGTTGGGGTTACCCGCCATACCCAGGTCCCGGTGAGATGGATCGACCAGGGGGCCGTGAAGGCCATTGAATTGGCAAGGACACCGAACAGGTATACTGCAGGATTGCTGGAGGTGGCCATGAAAAACCATCTCGATGATAAAACAAACTGGAGAAAGATGCTTTCCGGACCAGGCCCTGGAGAGATCGGGCTTTTGGAAGCCAAGTTGCACATCACCAGGATGGTTCCTGCGGAGCTTTTACAATATGTAACAGACAATCACCGGGTGATGGAGCTGGAATACCCGGTGCTGGAATATCCCCAAAAAATTAAGAGCTTCAATCTTGAGAAGGATCATATTGTGGAAGGCACATTGACCGGCATCAAGGGGCAATACCTCATGTTCGGGGATCGCGGGGTTATTAATGTGAGGAAGTTTGGGGGTTACCTGGTGGTGCTGGCCACCGGGGCCTAGTCCTCAAGGGTGCTGATCTCCCTTCGAAGGTTTTCCCAGTGGGATTCATCCATCTTTGCACCGATCATTTCAATGACACGCCCGGCAAGGATGGCACCTATTTTACCGCAGGTATCAATACTGAACCCATTCATGTGCCCGTATATAAATCCTGCCGCATAGAGGTCACCTGCCCCTGTAGTATCCACAGGCCTGGAGGGCCTTACTCCAATCCTGATGATCTTTTTACCATCGAAACAAAAGGAGCCCTGGGCACCCATTTTTATGACCGCCAGCTCAACCTGGTCCTGCAGATCCCTGGCACCCTCTTCCGGGCTTTTCCCGCTTAGGGCCCTGATCTCCTCCTCATTGGCAAAAAGAATGTCCACGTAGCTGGCAATCATCTCCTGGAAAAACTCCTGGTTGCTATCCACAATATTATAGCTGGCCAGATCCATGCACACTTTCATCTTCTCTTTGGCTGCCATCCGGAGGGCCTTCTCAAACATTTCCCGGTTCTGCACCAGGTATCCCTCGATATAAAAATATTCATACCCGTCAAAAATGTCATGGGTAATGTCATCCGCTGAAAGATCAACTGCTGCACCAAGGTAAGTTGCAAAGGTCCTTTCTGAATCTGAGGAGATCAGGGCCATGGCCCGTCCGGTTTCATGCATGGTGCGAAACAGGATGGGTTGGATGTTGTTTACCTGCATGTCTTTTTTGAAGAACCTGCCCATCTCGTCATTTCCCACCGTTCCCACAAAACCCGTGTCAACCCCCAGGTGAGCCAGTCCGTGGATGGTATTTGCGGCTGATCCTCCCGACGCCTTGGATTTTGGCATCCCCGCAGTCTCTGCGTGGATATAGTTTGAGGTATCCAGGTCCACCAGGGTCATGCTTCCCTTGGGAAGACCAAAATCAGAAAGGATTTCGTCGTCCCCAATCCTGGTTATGATGTCCACCAGGGCATTGCCCATTCCCAGTACTTTTGCCATGTCGTTGTCTGTTTATGTGCAAATATATAATTATTCATATTTATTGATAATCATTCGCACATTGAGTCGGGAAGGTTTTTTATATAAAATGTATTGTTTTATTGATCAAAAGCGTTTATTTTTGCGTCGCTTAATGCAGAAGGAAATTAAGCATTGAAAATTCCTCAGTAGCTCAGTTGGTTAGAGCGGCGGACTGTTAATCCGTAGGTCGTAGGTTCAAGTCCTACCTGGGGAGCGAAAAAGTGGGTGGGCCAGGAGGCTCATCCACTTTTTTAGTTGAAGGTTAGAAGTTGAAGGTGGAAATTGCCTGGATCTCCCCCAGCCAGATCCGGCCACCGGGTTGATGGATCTCCTCCATATCCACATGACTTAAACCGGGGAATTCGAAGTTGACATTGTATTGCCCGGAAGGAATAGAATCAAATGCTTCATAAAGGATGTGGTAAGTTTTCTGCCCTTCACTCTCTATCAGGTCAAACCATTCATTGGTCCAATAATCCCAGGGATCAGGCGATATGACAGCATCCTGATGATTGAACCAACCCGAGGTTTCGTTCCAGATATTCAGACCGGTGGTGAAATAGTGAAACCCTCCGCTCCCCATTCTCTCGGGACTTAAAATATAATAATTGAACGTGTCATGGTTGGTGACCGTGAAGGTAAAGGAGAGTGCTCCCTGAGGAACGTACTCAATCTCATCAATGGAACAGGAGAGGCCGGCATGAAACTGATCGCAGCGCTCCAAAGCGTCAATGATCCTTTGATCTTCCCTGGGATCGGGGGAGTTGTTCCCGGCAGAAAAAAGTTCATTTGACCTGTAACAGATCTTAATGATATAGTCAGGGTAATAGAATGGAAAGTCAATATAGGGTCCGAAAGCCATGGATGAGGACCATCCGGGGAAAAGGATCCCCTTATAGATTTTTTCTCCTCTGGCATATACAGTGAAGGGAGTGTTGGCAATTTCCCAGTTATAATTTTGAAGAAAATCATGGGGCTCCTTCAAATAGATCATGTGGGTCGAAAAATCGTAATAGTCGATCTCCTCATGATTGATGATCACCAAGTCACCAAATTGAATGCAAAGGCCATCTGTGATCTTGTTCAGGTCCCCGCCTTCATGAAAAGGCAGATCGCTATCCCTGTCACAGGAGACCATAAGCACCCAGATGACCAGACCAAATCTGATTACCGCCCTGTTCATTTTACAACCCCTGTTTTACCCGGAAAGCGGGATGACGCAATAAGATGCAATTTTTAACGGCCCGGTTGCGTACCGGGCTGCTTGTTTTCTCGCTCTGGATATTAACTGTTTGCCACCATTCCCTTCATCAGTTCGCAGGCCAGGCTGGCACAATTTTCAACGAAATCCACACCCACCTTCTGACCGTTCTCAAGGGGCAGGGGATGGCACAATTCATAGCTGTACCAGCCTTCATACCCGATGGAGTTCATTGCCCTGATGAAATTGGGATAATAATCCTGCACCTTGATCTCCGGTTCTCCCGTCTCGCCGAGGTGACCCTCCTGGCTGTCATAGATCCGGCCGTTGGCATCCCTGGAGAATTCGCCTCCGAAATGGCTCAGCATCTGCATGCCTTTGACTGCACTGGCAGCTTCCATCATATTCTCCGGGCTCTTATCATCCATGATGGGGGCATCCAGGCAGGCCTTCAGGTTCGGTGAATCCACCTCCCTGATCATCCTTGCCATGTCCTTCCAGTCATTGATCACCGGCTTGTGGTTCTGCAATGCCAGTGTCACTCCAAAATCCCCGGCATATTTTGCACTCTCGATGAGGCCCTCCCTGCACCAGTCCCAGATCTGCTCCGGCTCGAACTGGTAATGCGCATTTTGCCAGATGTCCTGGGCAATGTCATACCTTCCTCCCTCGGGATGAAGGGTCACTCCCGGCCATCCAAGAAAGACACGCAGGGGTTTTACCCCCAGGTCCGAGGTCATGCGCATCAGTTCCCGCAGGTAGACGATCTGGCATTCCCTGTACTCGGGGACCGGACTGCTGAAGTCATTATTGCCAGATACCGCGTAGATCTCCAGCCCCTTGTCATTGGCCTTTGCCTTTAATTCCTTGCATCGGGCCGTTGGCATATCAAGCGGGTTGCCGTGGGGCCTTTTTCCGTCTATTTCGATCCCGTCATATCCGAATTCAGCGGCCTTGATGATCATGTCATCCAGCGACATGGCTTTGCCCCTGTACCATACACCGAGAAAAGTGATGCTGTACAGGCCCACCTTATTATTGGCCTTTTTTTTCTGTTCCCCGGCCATGGCTTTGAGGGTCGGGGCGCTCAATCCAAGGGCAGTGGCACTGACTGCCGTGTTGCGGATAAACTTGCGCCGGTTCATTTGGTTCGAGGTGTTCATTGTCTTTGCTGTTTAGTTTATGAGTTGGTTGTCATGCGATTCGATGATTCACTGTGTCCCAGGAAACCCTTCTTCCTTCCCGGTATGCCGCGGTGGCCATATGGGCCGTTATGGCCTCCTGGAACCCCTGTTCAATGTTGCAGCTTGTCTCTCCCCCTTCCCGGATACATTTCAGCCACTCTTCAATATGAAGGGTGGTGGTATTGACCCGCCTTCCATCCCGGTAGGTGTACATCAGGCCACGATCTGCAAAATATTTGGAAGTGGCCGAGGAGATGGCATCCACCTCTTTCTGTCCCGCATCATAACGGACAATGGGGGCATTGGGATTGATGATCCCCGATTCGATCCGGCCCCTGTATTTGGTGGATTGCCTGTCCGCCCAAACTGTCATGGACCGGCCAAGCTCCAGGGAGGCATCATGGCCCATAATCAATGTGCCTCGTGGGATCCCGTTGGAGAGTGTTCCGCTGTAAACCAGGGTCAGCTCCCGCTCAGGATATTCAAAGTTTGCCTGAAATACATCCGGGACCTCCCGGCCATCGTCATAAAAGTAAATACCCCCGGAGGCAGTGGCTGTTTGGGGGATCCCCAGGTTTAAAATACTGTTCATGGTGTCATACTCATGGGTCAGCAGGTCCCCTGACATGCCGGTGCCATAGTCCCAGTAGCAGCGCCACCTGAAAAAGCGTTCCGGACTGAAAGGCACTTTTTCCGAGGAAGGCCCCAGGAATTGCTCCCAGTCAATTGTGGTTTCACTGGCGTTTTCATGCACGGGCCATACCCATGCTGCCCTGGGATCATTCCTGTTTGTGGTGGTTTCAATCAATGAGATCTTCCCGAGGGTCCCCTTCTCTATCAGATCCCTGGCTTTCAGGTTCAGATCCCGCTGCCTCCCCTGGTGTCCCAGCTGAAACACCACACCACTCTTTAACACCGCCTCCCTCAGGGCCACCGCCTCTTCGACGGTGCGGGTCATGCATTTTTCCAGGTAGATATGTTTGCCTGCCCTGGCGGCTTCAATGGCCATGGGAGCATGCCAGTGGTCGGGGGTGGCAATGATCACGGCATCAATTTCATCGCTGGCCAGCAGCTCCCGGTAATCCTTGAAAGCCCTGGCATTTTTCCCTCCAGTGGCAACCCCCCGCTCCATCCGTACATCGAACACATCGCTGATGCCCCGGTACTCGATCGGGAGGTCGGGCAGGTTATAAAAATCCTGAAGTGCCTGGTTTCCCAAACCATTCCCCGAGGCCTTCTCCTGCTCCATGATCCAGTCAGGATGGGCAAATTTCGTGGCCCTGGCCAGCTGTTCTCCCCTGAATCCATAGCCAATCAGGCCCACCCTGATGGGTTCATTCCTGCCATCCCGCTTCCTGGTGGAGAGCTCTTCTTCCAGGATATTTGAATCACTGATGGTACCTGCCAGTGGCACCGTGCCCAGGGCGGCTAAAAAATCCCGTCGTCTCAATTTCCCTTTCATGCCAACTAAATGTAGCTAATAATCCGGGGAAAATCAATTCATGCCGGGAAAAGCGTCACGGCAAAAGGATGACCTATTGCTTGCTTCTGAAAGAAAGTATTTTACGGGAACGGGGCATGTAGGCGTTGCTTTGTACAAAGCGCATGTCTTCGATGGTGTAGAATGCTTTGGGATTGAAATCATTGATGATGGGGATCACTTTTTTTATCTCCCTTCTTTTGAGGATAATGTAGAGGATCCCCACTTCACCCTCCCTGCCCTGTCCGACCACAGAGGTCACGGGGAACCCCTCCTTGCGCATGGCCTCTATTAATTCGGAGGCATCCGCTTTGGTGATCACACGGATCAATTCATAACCGAGAGCCAGTTTTTCTTCAATGCGCATGCCCGTATATGTGCCAAGGGCAAATCCGCCGGCATAACCGATGTAGGCTGTCCAGATATCCAGGTTCACCATGACCCTGGATATGGTGATGACCCACACCAGAGACTGGAAGAATCCAATCACAGGTGCATAGTTCCTGTATCCTTTTGCCATCAGGATCACCCTGATGGTATCCATGGAGACATCCAGGATCCTTGCCATCAGGATCAGAAGTGGCAGGACCAGGTAATCAAAGACCGGACTTTCGACAAACATGATGTTTAGTAAATAGTGGCCCATTTCCTGGGGGCCCTGGATTTCCAGTCCTCCCTGTGGTACACGTAGCTTGCGATCAGCGGCAGCACGGAGGTGGCTTCTGCATAAACCATCTGTTCGAAGTCAGTCTGCACCTTTCCCCATGACGAGGCTTCCCTGAGCGTACTGCTGGAACAGGCTCCGTCCCTCACATCTGCCACGGTGATCTGGACCGCGTACCGGTGCATGGGGACCTCGGAGCCGAGGATTTCGGCACAGACCACCGTGTCCTGTGCAAAGTTCTTGGGAACCCCTCCGCCGATCATAAACAGGCCACTGACAGGGGCCTTCATTTTGATCATGGTCAGCTCCCTGAAATCTTTCACTGAATCGATGGATACATGCGCATCAGGTCTCTCCCACTGGTGTTTTACAAGTCCGAAACCGGCACTGCTGTCACTGAAAGCGGGACAGAAAACGGGCACATCCATTTCGAAGGCCGCAAGCACGAGCGAATCCTTGATACGGGGACGGTTTGACAGGTACCTGCCCATCTCTTTGATAAACTCCCGGGAAGAGTATACGCCGGGTTCCATTTCATTGGCGATTTCATAAATGGTGGCGTCGCATTTCTGAAGCTCCTCCTCATCGATCAGGGTATCATAAATGCGGTCGATGTAAATATCTCTCAGTTTAGAATCATCCATGAGTGGGTTGCCCCTGTAATGGGAGAAACCAAGGGCCTCGAAAAAATCCATATCCACCACGGAAGCTCCAGTGGCCACCACCACATCGATCATCCCGCTGCGGACCATATCCACATAAACCTGCATGCATCCTCCCGCACTGGTGCTCCCTGCCAGGGTCAGCATATTTGTGGATTCCGGGTCCTTCACCATTCTGTGCAGGATATCCGCAGCCCTGGCGGTGTCCCTGGAGGTGAAAGACATTTTCTCCATGCCGCGGATCACGCGTGTGGCATCGAACTGTTTGATGTCAATATGTTCTATCTTATGTTGTAAAAGGTCCTTTTTCTTCATTTTTGATTATTTATGGAGCAATACCCCAAAATTTTATAGATCAGTTTGGCCGCCAAAAAATCAGGGGCCCTATTATGTTCGCCCGGACACAACTCCACCACATCGAATCCCACAATCTCCTTTTCACTGGCCACCCTGCGGATCAGAGTCAGTATGGTATACCAATCCATCCCCCCTGGTTCAGGTGTACCCGTGGAGGGCATGACAGAGGGATCCAGAACATCCAGGTCCAGGGTCATGTATACCCGTTCGTTCAGGGTGGAGATCACGCGGTCCATCCATCCCTCCTGGGTGCGGATCACCTCCTGGAAAAAGACCCTCTCCGGATCCAGGTACTCCTTTTCCAGGATATCCATGCTCCTGATGCCAACCTGGGTGATGGGGCATAACTCCCGTACCCTGGACATGACGCAGGCATGGTTATATGGGCTCCCCTCATATTCCGGCCGGAGATCGGTATGGGCGTCCAGCTGCAGCACTGACATATCCGGGTATTTCTTATGGTGAGCCCTGATGGCTCCCAGGGAAATGCTGTGTTCCCCTCCAATGGTGCCGACCAATTTCTCCTTCCCAAGCCATGCGGAGACCCTTTTCTCCACCGAATGGACCATCTTTTCGGGATCGGCTCCGGATTCCACCGGATGATCGGTATGGATTCCCTCCCGGTACACTTCCAAATCCAGCTCAATATCGTATAGCTCCATATTGGCTGAAGCTTCCATGATTGCAGCTGGCCCAAGGTCCGCTCCTTTGATCCAGGTGCTGGTGGCATCAAAGGGAACAGGGAGCAGCACAAACTTTGAAACCTTTGGGTCACTGAATGAACGGGGGAGGTCACCGAACCCAGTCATCTTCCTTATGAATTAATTACCGGATGGTAATAGGAGGTAAAGCAGAGTGCGGTAAGGGCCGTACCATATGATTTCCGGGGGATGAAGGATTCAGACAGAATGTGGGGTTCACCCATGCGGTATTGGTCCGAATAACCGTTGTGGTAGAGTTCCTCCAGGCTCGCTTTCAACCTTCTTTCCAGTTCCCGCAGGTCGTAATTGCCTTCATGTTCACACACCAGCCCGCCATATTTTGCGCCGCTGCTCCTGTCAAAAAGCCAGGAGTAAATGATTCCCGCAGTGGCCTGCTCTCCCTTTCCGGCGTTGCAGACCGACATGATGGATTCCATCACGGCACCATGGGTAATCTGGTCGGGGCGTTCGATCCTGTGGGCAATGCCCGGAAGGATCGAAGAATAGGTCATGATGTTGCACATTTCAATATTGGCAGCTTTCAGTGCCAGGTGATAGGAACCCGCATGAATGGCGATATCACTTTCTCCGGTTCCTGAGGTTTCAAAGTAACTTGAGGGGATCCTGTTTCCAGTATAAAATCCGCTGGTCCGGAAGGTTTTTTCCAGATTTTTTTCGATAGTCAATATGTTTTGCACGATTTTCCATTTTAAGAATTAACAATAATGTTGGTTGGTTCAGCGCTGATAGACGTGAACAATAAAACGGAAAATGTTTTCAGACCCTGATTTTAATACGGAGGTAGTAGAAAGAAAAGTGCAGGTTGAGGGCATACAGGCTCAACCAGTACCTGAGAAAGCCCCGGGGTATAGCCGGAGGCGTCTTCAAATGAAAGCTTTCATACATTTGTATAAGTTACTAATAATCAACTAAATACTATTAATAGCTTAAAAAGCGGTGTAAAAGTAAGAAAAATTGAATAATGTCATCGCAATAGAGTTAAAAAACTGATCAAATCCAAGTTCACAGGCTAGGAGAGCATCTTTAGAACACCCCTCACATATCCCACCGATTCGGCCAGTCCGGGGAGAGGATCTTTTTCGTCTTTTTCATACTCAAAGCTGATAATTTTATTGTAATTCTCCCTGGCCAACATTTTCAGAAAGCCTGTAATATCAATCACCCCCCGCCCAATTTCACAGGTATTGCCGGTTTCATCAGCCTTATCCTCATCCTTGATATGGATGTCAAGCACCCGGTCCAGGAACCGGAGGGTCTCTTTGGTGGGGTCCTGTCCGATGCGGGTTGTATGCCCCACATCCAGGCAAATCCCGATCCCGGGATCCAGATCTTTGATCCTGTTATATATGCTTTCCGGGCTAGGGTATTTGTTGTCTCCTGGTCCGTGGTTATGGATGGCCAGTTTGATCCCGGTCTCCTTCACCTTCTGGTTGCACATTTCCAGCAATTCATGTTCCGGCACCCCCACAATTACCTTTATCCCTGCATTGGCTGCATAGGTGAATGCATGGTCCACTTCCTCGGCGGAGGTCATGTAGATCACGCCGGCGCCATAGAGGTCAATTCCTGCATCGCGCACCTTGCCTGCCATGATCCCGATCTCACCAGGGGTTGAATCAAGCGGTAGATGCATGCTTTTCAGGCAAAGCTTTTTAATGCCAAGCCTTGAAGTCATGGCAATGGTCTCTTCCAGGCTGAAATTCCTGAAAGTATAGGAAGCGATTCCAAGCCCGAAGGGGATTTCCGTTCCCGGAACACCCGGGTCCACGGAACGTGTACCTGCCAGGACCGAAGGGGCCTGGGTGGCGAGCAATCCGGCCCCGGACACTCGTAAGAAATTTCTGCGGGAGAAATGCATGGTCTCTTTTTTTAAAGGTTGTTTTACAGAGGATGTTCAAAATATGAAAAATTCTGATACGGGAGGTCGAAAAAAGTCTAAAATCATGATCAATCCGGGCTTTGATTGGGTTAATAATTGTAAATTGAAAATTCCCATGAAAAATTACTACATTCTTTAATCGAAAACACAGACAGATGAGACTTTCTAAATCAACCTTTTCAGTATTTCTGGTGGCTTCATATTGTGCGTTTTCATTTGCACAGATGGATCCGACGCAACCGCTTCCCCTGGATGAGACAGTCAGGCATGGCGTACTTGAAAACGGAATGACCTATTATATAAAGGCCAACCAGGAGCCAAAGCAGAGGGCATCCTTTTATATCATTCAGAATGTGGGGGCACTCCTGGAAGAGGATCATCAGAATGGATTGGCCCATTTCCTGGAGCACATGGCATTCAACGGCACGTTGCATTTTCCTGAAAAAGGAATCATCAATTTCCTGGAAAGAAACGGAGTGGCTTTCGGGGAGAATATCAATGCCTATACGGGACAGAACCAGACCGTGTATAATCTGAGCGATGTGCCGGTGAACAGGCCCGGGATTCTGGATACCTGTCTTCTGATACTCAATGACTGGTCCCATTACCTTTCACTTACGGAGAAAGAGATTGATGCGGAAAGGGGGGTGATCAAGGAGGAATGGCGCACCAGGAACAGTGCAGCGATGAGACTGTTTATGGCAGCGATGCCCTATCTCTATCCAAACTCCAAATTTGCCGAACGGGACGTCATCGGGGATATGGATGTAATCGAAAATTTTGAGTATGACGTACTCAGGGATTTCTACCATACCTGGTACCGGACAGACCTCCAGGCCATTGCGGTCGCCGGTGATTTTGACGCTGATGAAATGGAAAAGAAAGTGATCGATCTTTTCTCAAAGATCCCTGCGGTCGAAAATGCTCCCGAAAGACCTTTCTTTGAGATCCCTGAACATGCGGAACCGGTATTCGGACTGGTCACCGATAAGGAGGCAGATCAAACGGATATATATTTTATGATCCGGCACAGGAAGCCCGATGAGGGGCCGGAAACCTTAATTGACCACCGGGAAGATTATATCCAATCACTCTTCAATACCATGATGTCCCTGCGCATCAGGGAATTGCTGCAAAAAGGCAACCCCCCTTTCATCACGGGTGGGATCCAGTACGGTGATTCCGAACGGGGTTATGAAGAATTAACGGTTTCACTGAGTCCAAATCCCAACCAGGAGGCCCTGGGGTTATCAGCCATATTGACCGAACTTGAACGGGTAAAGAGATTTGGATTTACCTCGGGGGAGCTGGATCGTGCCAAAGCCGAGATCCTTATCCGGTGGGAAAAGTACTATAAGGAGAGGGACAAGATCAGCAACGAGGAGTATGTGGATGAATATGTGAATCATTACCTGGATGGAGATGCGTATGTATCTGCCGAGCTTGGCTACCAGCTGGTCCAGGCCCTGATGCCCACCATTACCCTGGAGGATTTCAACTCGCGGTTGGAGGGCTGGTTCACCGAGGAAAACCAGGTAATGGTCATTATGGGACCCGAAGGAGAGGATTTCGAACACCTCAGCGAGGCTGGTGCACTGGAGATCTTTCAACAGGTGGCCGTGGCTGAAGTGGAGCCCTATGAGGATGCGGTGCTGGCGGAATCGCTGGTTTCAGAAGAGCTGGCGCTCACGGGAGTGACCGGTACAAAGGAGCTGGAACAGTTTGGTGCAGTGGAATGGACCCTGGAGAATGGGGCCAGGGTAATCTTTAAACATGCTGATTTCGAGAAGGACCAGGTCCAGTTAAGCGGGTTCAGCAAGGGTGGAAGTTCACTTTATGGGAACGAATATATGCCTACGGTTATGATGCTTACCAACCTTACCGGATTTTACGGGGTAGGGGATTTTGATGCCACGGGACTGCAAAAAATGCTGGCGGGAAAAAATGTTTCCGTTCAGTTGAGCCTGGGAAGTCTCAATGAGAGCCTAAGCGGAACTGCAAGTCCCAAGGATATGGAAGCCATGATGCAGTTGGTCTACCTCTATTTTATGCATCCCAGGTTTGATGAGGAGGCACACCAGGCCATCATGTCAAGGTATGATGCATTTATCAAGAATATGGAGAAAAATCCCCAGAAGATCATGAGTGATTCCCTGAATTTGATATTTACGGATCATAATCCAAGAACACGGATCATGAATGCTGAATTCCTCAGGGATATTGATTTTGAGAAGATCAAAGAGGTATACAAGGATCGATATGCAGATGCGGGAGACTTTATTTTTGTCATCGTGGGTAACATTGATGAAGAGGAAGTGAAAACACTCAGCCGCAAATATATTGGCGCCATACCCGATCTGGAGCGGGAAGAAACGTGGGTGGACCGCAAGGTCAACGAACCTGAAGGCAGGGTGGAAAAGGTTATACCCATGGCGCTTGAAACCCCGAAGGCCAACGTGAACATAATGATCAATAAGGAGATGGAATACAGCCCCTATCACAGGATGGTCATGCGCGTGATTGAAGGGGTACTGATCCTCAGGTATGATGAAACCATTCGCGAAGAGGAGGGTGGCACATACGGGGTTGGCCTGAGGAGCGGGCTGGACCGATGGCCCGTGGAAAAAGCCACCATTCAGCTCAGGTTCGATTGCGACCCGGAGAGGTATGAAGAGCTTAAGAAGATCGTCTATGCAGAGATGGAAAAGCTTGCCAAGGAGGGACCCTCCGGGAAGGACCTTTCAAAAACCGTGGAAAACATCCTGAAGGACAGGGAGGAGAGCAAGGAACATAATGGCTATTCCCTGAATAACCTTTACAACTACTATGTGCATGGGATCAACTTCGACGATCCTGCAAATTTTGAGGATATCCTGAAAAACCTGACCGTGGAGGATGTGAAGCAAGTGATGAAAGCTTTCTATGATGATTCCAACATCGTGGACGTGGTATTTGTTCCCAAGGAAGCGGCCACCCCTTAGGATGGCTCTGATCTGAACAGGTCGCTAAAACAACCCGTGAATGTTGGCGTTGATCTTGTCGATCACGGTACTCAGATCTTCGGGTTTGTCCCTGAAATTCAGATTGTCCACATCGACGATCAGGAGCTTGCCCATGCTGTAGGTCTCCACCCAGGCTTCATAGCGCTCATTGAGGTGCTTCAGGTAATCAAGCCGGATGTTGTTCTCATACTTGCGCCCCCTCTGCTGGATCTGGTCCACAAGTGTCGGGATCGAGGCCCTCAGGTAAATGAGCAGGTCGGGGGGTTCAATCAGGGAACTCATCAGGTTGAACAGGGCGAAGTAATTCTCGAAATCCCGGGTGCTCATCAAACCCATGCTATGCAGGTTTGGCGCAAAAATATAGGCGTCTTCGTAGATGGTGCGGTCCTGGATAATTTTTTTCCCCGATTGCCTGATCCTTACAATCTGGCTGAACCGGCTGTTCAGGAAGTAGATCTGGAGGTTAAAGGACCACCTTTGCATATCCTGGTAAAAATCATTCAAATAGGGATTGTCATCCACATCTTCATATTGTGCTTCCCATCCGTAATTTTTGGCCAGCAGACTGGTGAGGGTGGTTTTTCCGGACCCAATGTTTCCTGCTACAGCTATATGCATGCTTAATCAATTATAGAGTGATTCAGACTAAAGATAGTAACTTTTATCGGGTTAAAATGTCCGATAGCTCATCTAAATATTTCCGGTCGTTAGCCAGCCTTGGAATTTTGTTCTGGCCACCCAGTTTGCCCCTTTTTTGCATCCATTTATAAAAGGTCCCTGGCTCCAGGGAGACAATGACCGGCTTTTTAAGGGTAATGTTCTTATGCCTCTTGGCCTCGTAATCCGAATTGATGGAGCAGAGTGACTTATCCAGGACATTGCCAAATCTGGCAAGATTGTCAGGAGGCGTATCAAATTCGATCATCCATTGGTGGGCTCCTTTGGAGTGATCGCTCATGAAGACCGGACCTGCCGTGTACTCTTTCACAATGGCCCCGGTTGCGTTGCATGCGGCCATCAACGCCCGCTCCGCATTATTCAGGATCACCTCTTCACCAAATGCATTGATATAATAGCTCGTGCGTCCCGAGATCTTGATCCTGTGCGGGAACAGGGAGGTGAATACCACCGTATCGCCAATCATATAGCGCCACAACCCCCCGTTGGTGGATATGACCATGGCATAATTCACACCCGTCTCCACTTCACCAACGGTGTATGCGGGCGGGTTCGGATCATCCAGTTTCTCCGTGGGAACAAATTCATAGAATATCCCCAGGTCCAGCATTAGCAACATGTCATCCCGGTCAAGTTCATCCTGGATCCCGAAAAAGCCCTCCGAAGCGTTGTAGGTCTCAAGGTAGCTCATTTTTTCTGTGGGGATCAATTTTTTAAACTGCTCGCGGTAGGGGGCAAAACTTACCCCTCCATGGGTGAAGAGCTCCAGGTTGGGCCATACCTCCAGGATATTGGGTTTCCCGGTATAATCGAGGATGGCATGGAGGAGCACAAGGTTCCATGAGGGGACCCCTGCAATGCTGGTCACATTTTCAGTGACAGTATGGCGTATGATCTTCTCAAGCTTTTCTTCAAAATCAGGAATCAGTGCAATCTCTGCAGCGGGGGTCCGGATGATTTGTGCCCAGAAGGGCAGGTTCTCGATAATGACAGCGGAAAGGTCCCCAAAATAGGATTGGTTGCTGAATTTGTTGACTTCCGCACTGCCCCCGAGTGTGAGGGCCTTCCCTTTTAAAATCCCGTTTTCAGGACGCTCCCTGGTATAGAACGCGATCACATCCTTTCCCCCCCTGAAGTGGCAATCTTCCAGGGCCTCATTGCTCACCGGTATGAATTTGCTTTTATCTGAGGTGGTCCCCGATGATTTGGCAAACCATTTGATCTCTGAAGGCCACACAAGGTTCTGCTCACCCTCCCGCAAACGGTTGATATAGGGCTTTAGATCCTCGTAAGTACTGACGGGAACCCGTTGCTGGTATTCGCCAATGGAAATTATGGAATCATACCCGTACTGCACACCCCACGTGGTCCTTGTGGCCTGCTCCACCAGTTTTGTGAAAACCTCCTGCTGCACATCATAGGGATATTTCTTGAAAAGCTCGATCTGGTGAAGTCTTTTCACATTCACCCAGGAGATAATGGAGTTGAGCAGGGGCATGCCGGGGATGCTTACAGGATCAGCATGGCATCGCCATAAGTACCGAACTTATAATGTTCCTTGATGGCCACCTCGTAGGCATGCATAAGGTAGTTATAACCGGCAAATGCAGAAACCATCATTAATAGGGTCGAATAGGGAAGATGAAAGTTCGAGATCATCCTGTTGGGAACGCTGAACTCATAGGGGGGAAAGATGAATTTGTTGGTCCATCCGTCATAATCCTTAAGCATTCCATCGGTGGAAACCGAACTCTCCAGGGTTCTCATCACCGTAGTCCCCACGGCGCAAATATTTTTTTTGCGCTCCTTGGCTTCATTCACCAGCAATACTGCATTCTCTTCGATCCGGATTCTTTCTGAATCCATTTTATGCTTGGTAAGATCCTCCACATCCACGGTGCGGAAGTTGCCGAGGCCCACATGCAGGGTGATATAGGCAAAATTAATTCCTTTGATCTCCAGCCGTTTCAACAATTCACGGCTGAAGTGCATTCCGGCTGTGGGGGCAGCTACGGCCCCTTCATGCTTGGCAAACACGGTCTGGTAACGCTCCCGGTCTTCGGGTTCAACCTTTCTCTCGATAAATTTGGGCAGCGGGGTTTCCCCGAGCTCAAAAAGTGTTTTCTTAAACTCGTCGTAATCGCCATCATAAAGAAACCGGAGGGTTCTGCCGCGGGAGGTAGTATTGTCAATAACCTCTGCAACAAGCACGTCATCTTCGCCGAAATAAAGCTTGTTCCCGATCCTGATCTTACGTGCAGGATCAACCAGTACGTCCCACAATCTCTGATCGCGGTTAAGTTCCCTCAACAGGAAAACCTCGATCTCCGCACCTGTTTTCTCCTTGTTCCCGTAGAGGCGGGCCGGAAATACTTTCGTATCGTTGAAGACCATCACATCCTGATCGTCGAAGTATTCGATGATTTCCTTGAATGTCTTATGTTCTATTTTTTCTGTGTCACGATGCAGCACCATCAACCGTGACTCATCGCGATTCTTTGCAGGGAATTTAGCAACTAACTCCGGGGGTAAATTGAATTTGTATTGTGATAACTTCATGCCTGGGATTATGATTGATTAAGTCGATGCGAGCATCGTTATACGTAAAAAACGCTTTTTTGTTACAAAAGGTTTAGATTTTTTAAAAAGTTGTCCAAAGAGATGGCCTGATCGATGCTGTAAGGTCCGATCCGGGTCCTCCTGAGACCCGCAAGATGCCCGCCCGATTTCAGGTAGGATCCAAGATCCCTGGCGAGAGAGCGGATGTAGGTGCCTTTGCTGCAGGTAACCCGGAGGGAAAGATCGGGAGGTTCAAAAGAGAGCACCTCCAGCTGGTGAATGGTGACTTGCTGGGGTTTTAAATCGACCTTTTTACCTTTCCTGGCCATATCATAGGCACGTTTCCCATCCACACTTTTGGCTGAATAGAGCGGGGGAAGCTGTGACAGCTCCCCGGTGAACTCTTCAAGGGCCGCTTTGATCATTTCCATGGAAATGTGCTCCCACGGGAAGGTTTCGTCAACCGCCGTTTCAAGATCGAAAGAGGGGGTGGTGGCACCAAACCTGATTTTTGCCTCATAGGTCTTTTCCAGATCCTGGTATTGGATGATCTGTTTCGTGGCCTTCCCGGTGCAGATGATCACCAGGCCGGTGGCCAATGGATCCAGAGTGCCTGCATGGCCCACTTTGATTTTCTGGATCCCGAAGGTGTGGCGCAACGATTTTCGGATCTTGTTGACCACATCGAATGAGGTCCACTCCAGGGGTTTATCGATGAACAATACCTTGCCCTGCAGGAATGATTCAGCGCTGGTAGCCTCCATGAAATCAGGCAAAGATGATTGATATGATGCCAACTGCGGCGCAGTAAAGCGCAAACCAGTAGAGGTTCCCTTTTTTTATCAGGTTGATCATCCATTTACAGGCCAGGTATCCTGACAGGTATGCAGCTAAAAAACCAGTGATCAGGGCCGTTGCAGAAATACCCCCGCTCCCGTTCGAGGAAGAGTATGTGAGAATATCCAGCAGGGCAGCCCCAATGATGGGTAACAAAACCATCAGGAATGAAAAGCGCGCCACTTCACTCCGCCCGTTTTTTAAGAGCAATCCGGTAGAAATGGTGGCCCCGGACCTTGAGATCCCGGGGATCACAGCCAGCGCCTGCGCGATTCCCATGATGAATGCATCCAGGAAAGGGATTTTCTTTTCGCCCGCCTTGACCAGCTGGGTGGATATGAGCAACAGGGCGGTCACCAGCAAAGCACCTCCAACCAGCACCAGGTTCCCCGAAAAGAGAGCCTCCACCTCCTCGCGAAAAAGGATCCCCACCACCAGCACCGGGATCATTGAAAGCAGGATTTTTGAAACATATTTGGTCTCTTCGTTCCATTTGAAAGCAATCAAGCCGGTGGAAAGTTTCCTGATATCCCCGAAAAATACGGTAATGGTGCTAAGCACCGTGGCGAAGTGGACCAGCACGGTGAAGGTGAGGTTATCCTTTACTTCCACGTTCAGCAATACTTTACTTATTTCAAGATGCCCGCTGCTGCTCACGGGTAAAAATTCAGTGAGACCCTGGACCAGCCCAAGGATCAATGCTTCAATCCATGTCATAATGTGGAAAAATATTACTCTTTAGGGCCTTCTGATTTGGGCTTCTTCATAATGGCCCAGATCTCAAAAATGAATCCTGCAAGGACAACCAGAGGCGCCAGGGTGATCCGCCGAAAGCTGAAAATTTCCTTTTCGTTGAAAATGGTTGGGTCCTCCGATTTACCTCCGATCATCAGTATAAATCCCAGGACGATGATTGCAAAACCAATCACCAGCAGGAGGTAATTCTCCTTGCTCAGTGCGAAGTTTTCCCGGCCAGTGCTCTTTTTACTCATAACGGCTATCTTAGTAAAGCTTATCTGTTTTTATGTTCAGGTACTTGTTCACGGCAAAAAATGTGGAGATCCAGTTAATGATCACACCCATAAGGATCACCCCCAGGGCCAGCATGGCCAGCATTTCATAATCCTTCAGGGAGATCACCCCTTCAAACTCTGCCTGAAGCAGGTATACCAGTCCGAACAGGAGGGTCAGTGCCACCAGGCTCCCTGTGAAACCACTGGCTGCACCCCTGTACAGGAATGGCCTCCTGATAAATCCACGGGTGGCTCCCACCAGCTGCATTGTATTGATAATAAATCTTTTGGAGTATATCGAAAGCCGGATGGTATTGTTGATCAGGGTGACCGAGATCAGGGTCAACAGGATCGAAAAACCCAGGATCACCATGGTGATCTGCCGTATGTTCTCATGGACGGCGTACAACAATGATTTCTTGTAGTATACCTCTTCAATGGAATCGTATTGCATAAGATCCTGCTCAATGATCGTCACCGAGTCGGGATTGGCCCAGGGTTGGTGTAACCTGACCCTGATGGAGGGGGGGAGGGGATTGTACCCCAGGAACCGGATGAAGTCCTCACCAAGCATTTGCTCGGTTTCAAGGGCAGCCTCCTCTTTGGTAATATACTCGGTGGAAAGAATGTACTCCCTGGCATCCAGGATCTTCTGAAGCTGATAAATGTCGGCCTCCTTTACATTCTCCTTGAGGATCACATTGAACCCAATGCTTTCCATCACCTGTTTTTTGATGTTCCTCCCGTTGATCAGGAGCAATCCAACCAGTCCAAGCAGCAGCAACACCAGTGAAATACTGATAATTGACGTGATGTATGAGCTGCGGATCCTCCGGGAATATGTACTGTTTTCCTTCTGTGGCATTGCCTCAAAAAATGGCTGGGGCAAAGATAGGAATAATTTGGGTTACACCGGATGGATTCAG
>JAHEEC010000064.1 GCA_024640885.1 Bacteroidota bacterium
CCTTGCCCATCTCGATCATGGCCAGGGTGGCTCCCAGGTAAATGCTTGTACACATGCCATCGGGCCCCCAGAATTCAATGTCATAGGTATTGTGGTGGGGTTCCACGAGCACCCCTTTCTTTTCCGGATCCCAGCTGTCTGAACAGAAGGTATAGCTCGATCTGACTTTTGGCCAGAGCATCCTCAGCCACTCCATATCTCCCGAGATACGCCAGTCGCGGTATACTTTCATCATTCCCCCCAGCTGTCCGTCTGCGGCTGCGTGAAAGCCATGGTCGGTATACTGGATAGGCAGCGCGGAACGGAAGTTCTGGTGTCCCTTCTCATCCTGGCTCTGGAGATATTCGGTTTCCCTGAGGCTTCTTTCCAGGCGGGGAAAGAGGTGCGGAAGGGCCTGGGCATAGTTCCAGACATGCGTGCACGAGCCGTGGCAGCATCCGCCCCCCTCGTCAAAGCAACCCTCGAAGGCCCAGATAGCGCCATCTTTCTGTCTCAGCACAGTGGGGGATTTCAGGATGCTTAAATTGGCCGAGACCGCTTCAATTACTTCGGGAGGCAGGTCCGAAGCATAGAGGGTCGAGCTAAACAGGCTTGCCTTATCCAGCAGGTCCTGGTAACTGGAATTCCAGTACCCGGCCAACTCATCGATCCCTGTGAACCTGCGGGAGTACCAGGGCTCATAGAACTGGGAAGTATAGTCCTCCGAACAACAGCCCGTGGCCGGATCGCAGGAAGGAGCGCCTGCCACCGGGGGAATGCCTCCAAAACGCTGGTCGGAATGGGGGACATACCAGGACATGAGCAGATGGATGGTTTTTGATTCACCGGCCTCCAGGCTGATGGGAATATACAGGGACGCATTTTCTGATCCGGAGGCTGCTGTATCAGATACAGGGACCGCGCTTTCGATGTCCTTCCAGAGCATGGTACGGGCATCGTACCATCCTCCCCGGAACCAGCGGTAATCCACCGTAGCATCTTCCAGGGTGCTGATGGAAAAGTCCCCCTTGTAATGCGGCTTGTCGGGCAAACAGGACTGCGAGAGAATAAAACCGTTCTTTGTTTTTCCTATGCTGTGGCCCTGGCTTTCGTAATAGCTGCCCCACTCGTTCCTGTTCAGGATACGCATGAAATTCTGCGCATGGTAGGAAAAGACCAGCTCCAGGGTGGAATCGGTCTGGTTGGTAAAGCTGTATTCGAGGGCAGCAAGAGGCAGGGAGGAAAGATCCTCCTGGGTGGGGTGAAAGGGGCTCCATCCCCGGATTTCCACATCCAGGGGGATATCCTCATCTCTCAGGGTGACTGTTCCAAAAGGAAACCTGGCCAGGAATTCCGCCTCCTCAAACCGGGGGAATCCGTAAGAGCTGGTGGAGCTCCCGTTACCCGTGTATGGAGCTCCGAAGAGTTTTCGTTCGGGCACCGGGCCTTCCAGCACCTTGGAGCCGTTCTCAAGCCCTTTCACAGCGATGGCCCCAAACATAAAGGGCTCGTGGAACACATCCGGTTTGTGCCGGACCGATACATGGGAGATGGCTCCGCTGCCCTCCAGGCAGATCATACCGGCACCCATTCCGCCCATGGGAAAGGCCACCCTGTCCAGGCGGTCGCCCGAATATACCGAATTGAACACTGCCTCCTCCTTCACTGTTCCAGGTGTGACACAACTAACGAACAGGCAGGCGAGCGCCGGCAGTAAAATAACCTTAATTGATTTCATGTTGGGAAGCTTAATTAATGAGGTATCCTGGCGATCAATCCACCTGTTCTTCTTCGAACATATCGGAGTAGTCCATCAGCGATTTGGAAGCCCTTCTGCCTCCAAGGAAAACCAGGAGGGACAGGACCAGGAGTACAATGGCCACAATCTTCGCAGTAGACTCCTTTCCTTTCAGTGCATGAATGACGGCATGATAAAGAAGGTATAAACTATAGAGGCTCACCAACAGGGCAATTACTCCACCGAGCGTGAAGCTAATTCCGTAGGAAAAGGCAAAAAAGGCGTTTATGGGATACAGCACCATTAAAGACGCAGCAACCCTCAGGTTGGCTTCATAATCGGTATTCCCCCCGCAGATCGCTGAGATGACAAGCACCAGGACCCCGCCTATGAAAAGCCCGATGATGGCACCTATGACAGACCAGACCAGGGCCATGAATCCCACAGCGCCTCCCAGCATTCCTGCACCGACCACAGAAAAACCCGTTACACTCCACAGGAGAGAAAACAGGCCGGCAAGGACTCCATACATGGCTCCCTTGATCACCGGTTCGGCTATTCCCCCGGCCAGGGGCATGGACGCAAAATATCCCTTTGGATTTAATAAGGTATCCCGGGATTCGTTTAAAACCTTCTTAAAATCGATGCTTTCGTTGCTCATAATTTAGTTTTTTGGAAATATAAATTACGAAGTTTGCAGGCGATATCCAAACACTAATCCATGGCGGGAAGCAAAAGCTTAAAGGTGGTCCCCTTCCCTTCCTCCGAATCAACAACGATCTGTCCGCCATGGTTGCTGATAATCTGGCGGGACAGGCTCAGGCCTATTCCGGATCCTTCGGCCTTGGTGGAGTAAAAGGGAACGAAAATCTTATCCAGGACATCGGGAGCAATGGGAGGGCCGCTGTTGTATATTTCGATGGAAGCCTGGTGAAGGATCCGTTTCACGGAGACTTCAATTCGTGGGTCTTTCACCCCCTCAAGGGCTTCAGAAGCATTCTTTACCAGGTTGATCAATACCTGTTTCAGTTGTGCATCATCTGCCCGTATCCTGAGGTTCTCCGGTCCGTGATGGATGGAGCAGGCAATTCCTTTTTCTTTGCAGGGAGTTTCATACAGCTCCCTGAGCTCCTCCAGGATCCGGATCACGGGGACCTCCTTTTTATCCGGCATGGGCAAGCGCGACAACTGGCGGTAACTGCTGATAAATTCAGTGAGTGCGCGGTTCCTGCCGGAGATGGTAAGCAGCGCTGTATATAAGTTATCGATCGTGTTCTGTGAGATCTCTGCAACATCCCTGGGCTTTCCTTCACTTTCAAGGAGCATGATCCCTGTTTCGGTAAGGGAAGAGAGCGGGGTCAGGCTGTTCATGATCTCGTGGGCCATGATCCTGCTGATGGTTTGCCAGGATTCCATCTCTTTCTGCTCAATCTCAGGTTCTATGTCCTGGAAGGTGATGATCTTGATGGGTGCACCGCCTATTTTAACGCTGTTCACCAGGACCAGAAGCTGCTTCCCCGTAGGAGTCATGCTGAGCCGGATGGTTTGTCTGCCCGATCCGCCCATGGCTTCCACTGCCCTGGTAAACCGGGGAGCTTTTTTTTCCAGCTCAGCCCAGGAAGGTTGTTTGCTGTTGTATATTCCCAGGATATGCAAGGCTAGCGGGTTGATCAGCTCTGGCTCATGTGCTTCATTGATGGTCAGCACCCCGGTATGTATATGTTCCAGGATCATCTGGAGGTAGAGGTACTGCGTCTCCTTCTCGATCCTGGCTGAGGCAATGGCCCTGACAATTTCCTGTGCAGAATCTGCCAGTGATTCGAAACCCAGTCCGGCAGCCTTATCCCGGATGGTTTTGCTATAGTCGCCGTAACGGATGGAGTCAAGCAGCGATGTCAGGATGCTGTTGGTTCGGGCAATGGAGCTGAAGAGCTCCACCAGAAGTGCGAGCAGGACCAGGGAGACACCCAGGACAGAGAATAGCCTGGCATCTTTTCCAATCAGCAGTGCCAGTGCCAGCATAGCCAGGAAGATCAGGACCAGCCGGATTAGAATCCGGAGCATGTATTTATTGAATACCATATTTCTTCATTCGTCTGTACAGTGCATTCCTGTCAATCCCCAGGTCCGTGGCTGCCCGGGTCACATTTCCCTTATTGGTCAGCAGGGCTTTCTGTATCAATGATTTTTCATTTTCCTCGATATTCAGGGTGGCATCGCCGGCATGTCCTCCGGTCCTGGCACCCAGCTGATCAAAACGGACCTGTTTGTCTTCGCTCATGATCACGGCCCTGGCCAGGGTGTTCTGCAGTTCACGTACGTTCCCCGGCCAGTGGTATTGCTGAAGCAGTTTCATACTCCGTTTCGCAATTTCAAGTCCCGGTTTCCCATATTTCCGGCCGGCCTCCACCAGGAAATGTTCTGCCAGCAGGGGGATGTCATCCGCCCGTTCCCGCAGGGGAGGAATGAGCAGCTCAATGGTATTGAGACGGTAAAGCAAGTCCTGGCGGAAGGATCCTTTTACCACCATTTGATGCACGGGTTGATTGCTTGCTGAAATCAGCCGGATATCAATGGGGATATCCTTCTCTGCACCAATTCGCCTGATGGTCCTTTGTTCGAGTACCGTGAGCAGTTTGGTCTGCATGGTGACCGGCATATTTCCGATTTCATCCAGGAACAGGCTTCCTTTTTCCGCCAGCTCGAAGCGGCCGGGTTTGTCCTGTATGGCCCCGGTAAAGGATCCTCTCTGGTGACCGAAGAGTTCTGATTCAAAAAGGGTCTCCGGGATGGCGCCCATATCCACCCCGATAAAGGTTCCTTCTGCTCGTTGTGAGAGCCTGTGGATGCTGCGGGCCACCATCTCTTTCCCGGTACCATTTTCACCCAGGATCAGTACAGAAGCATCGGTGGGAGCTACAATCCGGATGTTTTCTTTCAGTTTCTCCATAACATCCGAGTTGCCCAGGATATGCATAAAGGGCAGATTCACATCTCCCTCCAGGGTTCGGGCCACGTTCCGGTATTTTTCCTTCTCCTGGCGGGTTTGCTTCAGGTTAAGTGCGGAGAGAATCGAAGCATGGAGTTTGGCATTTTGCCAGGGTTTCAAAATGAAATCAAAAGCCCCTGCCCGGATCCCCTTTACTGCCAGCTCCACATCTCCAAAGGCAGTCATCAGGATCACCACCACCTCCGCGTCCTGTCTTCTGATCTGCTCAAGCCAGCGCAGGCCTTCCTGTCCCTCGGTCCTTCCACGCTGAAAATTCATATCGAGAAGCACCACGTCAAAATGTTCCTTGCTTAAGCGCTTGAGCACCTGCGCCGGATCGGACATGACCGTCACATCAAATTCCAGTTGTTCCAGGAACATTCGTGCGGTGAGCAGAATGTCGTGATCGTCGTCAATAATGAGAATTTTGTGACTCATCGCTGCTCAGGTTTGTTCCAGGTAGGGATGCTGTCAAATATAGGCAAACTGCACCAATAACGAACATATAGTTGCATTAAAAACGAGCAATCACATACGTATTTTAATATTAAGTAAACACATAAGTAATTATAAATGAATATGATAAAATGTCTGGCACATCAATTGCATATTTTCGTAAAAATCGCTGGCATGGTAAAACACTATTTCAAAGTAACCTTCCGTCACATCCGAAAGCACCTCCTGATCTCCATTCTGAACATCAGCGGCCTGGCCATTGGCATCGCCTGTTTTGTGCTGATCATGCTATATGTGAATCATGAACTGAATTATGACCGGTACAACGAACATTACGATGATATTTACCGGGTGGCCGTCGATGCCCAGATCGGCAGTACTGTCATCAAGCAACTGGGGACTCCGGCTCCCATGCCTGCAGCTATGTATGAAGAGTATCCGGAAATTAAAGCGATCACACGGATCGCACCCAGAGCCCGCTCAGTGACCATTGGGGAGCGTCTCTATAACGAAGAACAGGGAGCCTTTGCCGATTCGACCTTTACAGAGATCTTCACCCTGCATTTCATTGAGGGTGCCCGGGAAAAACACCTGAACGAACCCAACCAGGTACTCATTGACCGGAGCACCGCCCGGAAATATTTCGGGGAT
This sequence comes from Bacteroidota bacterium, assembly GCA_024640885.1. GTDB lineage: Bacteria > Bacteroidota > Bacteroidia > Bacteroidales. The sequence continues at coordinate 5,814 of JAHEEC010000064.1, forward strand.
GAGCCCGCCTATGGGAAAGTGATCAACATATCTGATACCATAGCCCTGACCATTAACGGGGTGTTTGAAGATTTTCCATCCCAATCCCATTTTCATTTTAACGTGTTGATCTCGATGATCACAGACCGTGAGAGTGCGGAAGGGCAGGAGTGGTTTGCCAACAATTATGCCACCTACATGAGGCTGGCACCGGGTTATCCTGCAGAAGAACTGGAAGCCAAATTGCCCGCATTCGTGGACAGGTACATGTTCCAGGGAAACTATGGTGAATTTGTGGATGGGGAGAATTTCTGGACGCTTTCCCTTCAACATATCCGGGACATCCACCTGGGTTCTGATGTGAACGGGGAGTTCGAGCCCAACGGCAATCTTTCCTACATCAGGATCTTCTCCATTGTGGCCTTTCTTGTTTTGATCGTGGCCTGCATCAATTTTATGAATCTCACCACGGCCAGTTCCTCCATCCGGACAAGAGAGATCGGGGTCCGCAAAACCAACGGTGCCAGCAAAGGAATGCTGCAACAACAGTTTTTTGCCGAAGCAATCATCGTCAGCATCCTGGCCCTGGTTCTGGCCATGGGACTGGTGGAATCGCTGATGGGACTGTACCAGGACTTTACCGGAAGGGTGATAGAGATCCATTACCTGGATAACTTCCTGGTCATTCCGGGTTTGCTGGCCCTGGCTACCCTGGTGGGTTTGCTGTCGGGAAGCTATCCGGCCCTGTATATGAGCTCTTTCTCAGCCACCGATTCCCTTGGATTTAAAGGGGTCAGGCAAAGCAAAAGCTGGTTCCGGAATCTCCTGGTGCTTTTCCAGTTCTCGGTGGCGATTTTCCTGATTGCAGCCACCCTGGTGGTGCAAAGACAGATGGACCAGATCATGAACGAATCCCTGGGATTCAATAAGGAACAGGTTCTGCTGGTCAACCAGGCTTCCTACCTTGAAAGCATGGATACCTATCTTGATGAGCTTCGCGCAAATCCTGAAATCATCCAGGCAGCCACCTCCTTCAATGTTCCCGGCGACAAGCTGATCAACTGGGGCTTTGGAGTGGAAGGGAAGGACCAGGGGTTTAGCATCAATGCCAACATGACCAATGAAAGCTATCTTGAAACCATGGGGCTGGAGCTGGTCGAAGGGCGATATTTTTCCAGGGAGTATGGAGACGAAACGAACAAGGTCATCCTCAATGAAACCGCCGTGGCCGTGTTTGAAATGGAGGATCCTGTCGGGACGACCACCTATCTCTGGAACGATCCCAACAATCCAATGGAAGTGATTGGTGTGGTCAGAGATTATCACTGGGAATCCAAACACATGGAGATCAGGCCCCATGCGCTGATGCACATGGGTGTGCAGCCCTGGATTGAACCCAATTATGTAAGTGTCAGGTATGCAGGTGCGGACCTTGAAAAGGTGATCGGCATCCTGGAGAAGGCATGGAAGGAGCAGGTGAAATCCATTCCCTTCCAGTATGAGTTCCTGGATGAACATTACGAAGGGATCTATCAAAATGAAAAACAGACCCGTTTGCTCCTGTATATTTTTGCAGCGATCGCCATTTTCATCTCCTGCCTGGGGCTGTTCGGACTGGCCTCCTTCATGGCCGAACGGCGGACCAAGGAAATCGGGATCCGGAAGACCAACGGCGCGACTACCTCAAATATTTTGAGACTGCTGTCACTGGATTTCACCAGGTGGGTGCTGCTGGCCAATATCATTGCCTGGCCCCTGACCTGGTGGGCCATGAAAAACTGGCTGGAAAGCTTTGCCTACAGGATCGATATCCCTTACTGGGTGTTTGGGGTCGCCGGGGTGCTGGCCTTTATCATTGCCCTGGCCACGGTGAGCTTTCATGCCATCAGGGCCAGCAAACAGAATCCCGGAATTTCCCTGAGGTACGAATAAATTCCTACATGGAAGGCTGAAGGCCCGAATCAAGGGACTCTTCAGCTTTCCTGAACCAGGAGGTGGCATGCCGGTTCAGGTAGAACTGTATCTTGTTGCGGAGCCCGGGGATAATCAGGTGGTCGCCACGAAGCATCCCGTTGATCGCTTTCATGGCAATAAATCCGGGGGCAAGTGTTTGCAAATCCTCTTCGAAGATCCTCCCAATGTTCTCCATCTTCTGGATGATGCTCTTGATGGGAGCGGGATGGACCATGCTAACCGATACCCCCGAGTTCTTTAATTGTTCTTCAAGCTCTTTGGTGAAGGCATACATTCTTGCCACAGAGTGCTGCAGTTCGGTACTGAAATGCTCTCTCCTGAATGGGAAAGGAATAATATGCTGGATGAAAGAAGACGATAATTCCTTCATCTGGGGCAGCAGGTTCATTGTAAACAGGGCTGCTCCCCTGAACCGGGTTTGAAAATCATCCATGGCCAGTTCGGAAACACATTTATTTTCGCCCGTCGACCAGTCACAGGTGATGTTATTGATTAAAGCTCTCAGCTCGTACTGATCCCGGATGCGCCCGGTTAATCTTTGAATGTCTTCCTGGTTGGAGAGATCAAGTTTGATGGCCTGCACCTGTACTTCATGCTTCAACTGCAGCCCTATTGCAAAGCGCTGCAGGTCGATGAAGGTTGTTGATATCAGGAGCAGATTGCAACCTTTACGTGCAACCTCGCGGGCCAGGGCCTTTCCCAGTTCGCCTTCAGCTCCCAATATTATGGTGTAGGGTGTGTTCATATACTATATAGACAACTTATTTTTAAAATGGATGCGTCAACCCCATTAAAACTTCATTAAGATTTCACGCAAGCCCCAATTTGTTCTTATATGATGCAATAACCACGCCAAACCCTGGCAGTCTTTTGTAGTTTTCCAACATAAAGTTCAGAATTTTAGGCAGTCTATCCTAATCCCCGGGGCCTGTTCGGAAGCCTATTCGGAGGTGAAAATTGAACAATTGCCATGGAGTTATCAACAAGCGGGCAATCTGTGAAAATCTTCCAGGATCCGGATCCCTTACCACACCCTTTTCAGGCGGTAAATAGTGCCTTCTTTCAGCTTGACTGATTCGTGGCTGCTGTAGGTAGATATGCTTTGAAATCCCGATTCAGGGAAACAAATCTCGGTCAGTGCCAGCGCCCCCTCATCCACGAACAGCTCAATGGATGCCAGGTCAACGAAGGCATGAAACCTGATTTCTCCCTCCCCGGAAAGAAGGTAGGGGGCCGTATGCATTCCAATGAAATCATCAGAAAAGTCGAATTTGCCTGAATTTTGCATACGGGAAATAAACACCTCTTTGGAGTAGGTATTAAATCCGATTATCACCATCTCGTGCAGGCTGCTCTCGAGTATGATCCCAAATTCAACCGCTGTTTCAGGACTTTTACCTTCCACAGGTTCGTACGCAAATACCAGGTCGATCTCAAACAGGGGAAGCTGGCCTTCCAGGACGGGGCCAATGTCCCTCCTATTCTCCATACCCGGCTCAAGTTTGATTCGCTCTTCCCGCAGTTCTTTGACTTCCTCAACCGGGGTGGAGCAGAGCCTGAAGCCATTTTTGTCCCGTTCCAGCCTGAGCTCCCTGGGCAGGGTCATGGCACTTCTCCACCTTTCGGTGGGTACCCTGGTGGCGTACTGCCAGTTGCTCATCCAGCCCAGGAATAGCCTGCGGTCCTCCCCGGAAGGAACATCGGACCAGGTGACCCCGGCATAGTTGTCCTTCCCATAGTCTATCCAGCGGGCTTCGGTCCCGGCATTCGCATTCTGGAAGACGGAGCCATTAAAATCACCCACGAAATACTGCGTGGCTGAACCGCCATTGGGTCCCCCGGGGTTAATGCTCACCAGCAGCACCCAGTGCTCTTCCCCGTTCAATTCCAGCGGAAACAGGTCCGGGCACTCCCATACCCCTCCGTGCGCTCCGGCATCCGCTCCAAATTCACTTTCGCGGGTCCAGTGGATCAGGTCCGGAGAAGAATAGAACAGGACCCTGTCCTGGGCGGCCAGCACCATAATCCATTTTTGCCCCTTTTCGTACCAGCTCACCTTGGGATCCCTGAAGTCCCGGATCCCGGGATTCTGAATCACCGGATTCCCGGGATATTTGGTCCAGCTTCTTCCCCGGTCCAGGCTGTAGGCTATACTCTGGTACTGGAAGAGCTCGCTTCCGCTTTCTTCCAATGCATGGTTGTGGTGGGTAAAGATGGCCACCATGGGGGGATTATCTCTGCTCCCCAGGCCCGAGCTGTTGTTCCAGTCGATTACCGCGCTTCCCGAAAAAATGGTTCCCAGGCTGTCGGGGTAGAGGGCAATGGGCAAATGCTCCCAGTGGACCAGGTCGGTACTAATGGCATGCCCCCAGTGCATGGGTCCCCAGACCGTACTGTTGGGATGGTGTTGATAGAAGAGATGATATTCCCCCTGGTAATAAACCATCCCGTTGGGATCGTTCATCCACATGGAATCGGGCGAGAAGTGGAATTGCGGACGATAGGTTTCGTTGTACTGGTCCGCCTGAGGTTCCACTGCAGCTGGTCCCGGGGTGGAACATGCGCCACAGGCAAAAAAAAGCGTAATCAGGGCACTGATAAGAAGGGTTCCTGTTCTCATAGCCGATAGCTGAGTAATCCGTTTAAAGCCTGCCTGTAATTATATCCATGGCACGACTGGTCACCGCTGCCGTTTCCCCGGTGGAAGGGCAGTGCCCCTTCCCATTCAGTTCCTCGACAATCGATTGGATGTGGGGCATCTGTATATGCTGCGGCTGAATGGTGGCCAGTTTTTGTTTGTATTTGCCCGGGTACAAGGAGATGGGATCGAAACTGAAGATGGAGAAGCTCAGCTTCCCTTTTTCTGCAAAGACCTCCACCCGGTCCCTGGTGAAAGGCTCGGGGGTCACAAAATTCCAGCTGCCGCTTACCAGGATGTTGCCCGGAAGCACCAGGGTGGCCGAAAGCGTATCTTCCGCTTCATACAATCCACCTATATTGGTGGCCTGTCCGGATACCTCCAGGGGATCCCCGAAAATCTGAAAGAGAATATCCAGGGCATGACAGCCCAGGTCGTGGAAATACCCCCCGCCGGCATCTTCCGGGATCACCCGCCAGGGGAGGTTCCGGGGATCGTAATCTTCGGGACGGGCAGGGTAGTACTGCTGCATGTTGATATGAAGGATTTTTCCCAGGCTCCCCCCCTCCACAAGAGAGCGGACCTGCTTGAAATACTCCAGCGATCTGCGGTAGTAGGCCACAAAAACCGGCAGACCGGCTTTTTTTGCCGCCTCGTTTATGATATTGCACTCCTCCCAGGTGCGTGCCATGGGTTTTTCAATATATAGGGGTTTGCCCGCTTTGATGGTTTCGAGGGCATAGTCCATATGCGAGCCCGGCGGGGTCGCGATATACACAATGTCCACCTCCGGATCGTGGATCACATCAAAGGGATTTCTGTGTACAGTGGGATTGCCATGCCTTGCGGCATAGTCCTTCGCTTTCTCGTAGGTGCGGTTCCCCACAGCCACCAGGCGTGAGTTCTCCACCTTGTTAAAAGATGGGGCACTCTTGAGCTCGGTCACATTCCCGGTGCCAATCATGCCCCACCTGATTATTTTCTCAGCCATATCCGGCTAAGTTAACGAATTATCAATTTACATATAGCCTGCTACTCCAATATCTCCTTGCAAAATTCCCTGCAGATGGCGACCTCTTTAACAGGATCAGAACCCTCGGGAACTTGATACTCCAGCTCAATATCGCAATAGATGGGCCAGCCTTTCTCCTTGATCAGCAGGAGCACCTCCGCAACGGGAGTCTCTCCCTCGCCCCAGGGCATGTTGGTATTGGCCTTTTCTGCATTGTCTTTTCCGGTTTTGTCCTTCAGGTGAATGCTGGCAATCTGCTCATGATACTGCGCGATGAATTCAGCAGGATTCTTGCCTGTCGATCCAAAATAATGCCCGATATCAAAGTTCAGCCTGTTGGCCGGATTCAGGGCCAGGAGCTTATCCACATCGAAATCTTCCCGGGCAAACTGAATGTGGTTGTGAAAGATGGCAACCATCCCGGCCCGCTCGGCAGCCGCACCCACTTTGGTGCAATTCTCTTCACCAATCTCCGTGGTGATCCCGATTGCTCCCAGGGTTCTGGCTACTTTGAAGGAGTAGTCAAGCTCCTCATCGCTCATTCCGGCGGTCCACTTGTAAATATGAATATTCACCCCGGCATCGTTAAACTTCTTGCGGAGGGCCACATATTTTGCCATGGTCTCATCCGAATTCCTCCATGCAACAATCTCCTGCTCGTAGCTTTTTATGGCCGCTTTCTCTTCATCGGTCTGATCACTGGCTCTCATTCTTCTCCTGGAAACCGTACTTTCGGGAGCCCCCATGTAGGCCTCCACGCCGGTTCCCATCAGCTCCACCGAGCTCAGCCCGGCATCCACGCAGGCCTGCAACACGGCATCCACTTCCTGAATACTTCGGAAGCTGTAGGTAATGGCACCGATCTGAACTCCGCCATAGTTGGAGTTAAGAGCCTCCTGCCCCTGGATGGGGAAGGAGGTCATTAACATAAACGCGGCAACTGCCAGAATAGAGAGTATAGATGTGTTTGTCTTGTTTTTCATCATTTTTTTAAATGTTTATTTGAGATTACAGTGACCATCCGTCACGATAATCATAGTGGAAATACTGGTTGGCTTCTTCCAGGTTGGTAATCTTCATGTTCTCGGCGTCATACTCCAGGGTTTTATTTACCTGTTGAGAATTAACGGCGATGTTGGTCAGCAACATGATCTCGGTCAGTTTGGAGGCCACCTCAAAATCGTTGGCTGCTTTCCGGCCTTCCTTGATCGCTTCGATGAAGTCCACATATATGCTCTTGGGCCTGTTCAGCCAGGGATCCGGGGCTTTGAAGTCCGGGTTCTCCGGAATCAGTTCCGGCATGGCTCCATGGGTGCCGTGCTGCAGCATTCCCTTGTCACCAATGTAGAGTGCTTCCCGTAGCTGACGGTCTGCTTCCAGTTCGGCCGGACGGAAAGGCTTGATGCCGCCATCGGACCAGGTAACTTTCACAGGTGGTTTATTCCCCCGGGCTGCAAATTCATACATCACGTTCTCGGTCTGAGGAAGGTATTCAGCTGTATACGGACTGGTGGTTGCCTGGATCTTCACGGGCATTCCCAGATCCAGGGCCCAGATGGGTGCATCGAAGGTATGCGCCCCCATGTCTCCCATGGCACCTGTTCCATAATCCCACAGTCCGCGCCAGGCGAAGTGAAGGGTTTCCGGGTTGTAAGGCTTCTCAGGAGCCGGTCCCAGCCAGACATCGTAATTCAGATTCGGGGGGACTTCCACCCCGGCGGGACGCTCCAGGAATCCCTGGGCCCAAACGGGACGGTTCGACCACATGTGCACCTCTGTTACATTGCCGATGGCACCCGACTGGATCCATTCCACCGTTTGCAAGGTTCCTTCAATATTGTGACCCTGGTTCCCCATCTGGGTGACCACACCGGTCTTTTTAGCCAGGTCACGCAGGAAGCGGACCTCGTGAATGGTCTTGGCCATGGGTTTCTCCACGAAAACATTGAGGCCGGCTTTCATGGCATAGGCGGCGATTACTGCGTGGGTATGATCGGGGGTTCCGATCACTACGGCATCCAGTTCCTTCTCTGTATCGATCATCTTGCGGAAATCGTCGTACACCTTGGCTTTTGGATAGCCTGCAATGATGTGACCCGCGTATCCGTGGTCCACGTCGCACAGGGCATAAATGTTGGCATGCTTGAATTCCTGGGGACCGCCTGCAGCGCCCATCTGGTTGGCTGCCATCTGCCTTTCAGGCCTGGGGGGGGTCAGTCCCGGGTAACGGTACCATTTCATTCCGGGCAGTCCCTGGCCGCGGCCAATGGGTACATCGGGTGTGGCAATATTCCGGATATCGCTTCCGCCCTGGTTCCCCAGTCCGATTCCTGCCACATTCACCATATCACTGGGAGCGGTGTATCCTGGTCCCCCGAGCACATGGCGCGGCACAATGGTAAAGGCAGCTGTTGCAGCTGCGGTTTTCCCGATAAAGGCTCTTCGCGAGAGAGAGTTACCGGATAGGCTGTTGTTCTTTTTTTGTTTCATAATTCGTAAAGATTTATAAAGTTTGAAAAGGAATAAGTGCATACTTAAAAAAGCAGGGGAGCGAATTCGGAAAGGTAGATCCGCCAGTTGGCCCAGGTGTGACCACCCGAGCTTTCCCTGTAAGTGAATTTGAGGTTATTTTCTTTCATTTTAGCTACCAGGTTCCCGGCTGCCTCGTACAGGAAATCATCCGTACCACAACCGATCCAGTAGAGTTTATATCCCTTGCTATCGAGGTTACGTATGCGTGTGTCCACATCCTGGAACCAGGAGCGGCCCGATGGATCGGGATCGGTGAGGCCCATGCTCATCACGCCGAAATAATCAAAATTCCCGGTATAGTCGAAGGCCAGGTTCATGGTCTGCATGCCTCCCATGGAAAGTCCGCCTACTGCCCTGCTGGCCCGTTGGGGCAGCGTTCTGTAGTGACTGTCAATGAAGGGGATCACATCATTTACGAGGCTCTTCTCAAAAACACCCGAGCCCATGCCCGCAATCCCTCCCATGGGGTCCTCCGCTTTTTTCGGGGGGGCTTCCCCGGGAGCGGCTGCGTCGCCCGGGTTTCCGTTGGTCATCACCACAATCATTGGTTTGGCTTTTCCGAGGGCGATCAGGTTATCCATAATCTGGCAGGTCCGTCCCAGGGTGGACCAGGCATCCTCGTCTCCGCCTCCACCGTGTAAGAGATAGAATACAGGATACTTCGCTGAGCCGGACTCGTAGCCCGGAGGGGTATATACATACATTCTGCGCTTGAGTTCCAGCGTGGGGGAGTCATACCAGATCTTGGACAGGGTCCCGTGGGGTACATTTTGCACGGCGTAGAGACTGGAGGCCTCGCCGGGAACCAGGATCATGCTTTCATGCCTTCTGCCATCTCTCATAACCAGGGTATTGGCGGGGTCCAGGAAGCGGATCCCGTTGGAACTGAAAGAATAGGTGTAGATTTCGGGTTCCAGCGGGCCCACCGTCAGGGTCCACAGTCCGGTATCATTTTTTACCAGGGCTTCGCTGGCTCCCCAGCCCTCCATCCAGTTTCCGCTGATGGTGATCTGTTCTGAACCGGGAGAGAAGATCTTAAAGGTGACCCTGTTGTCGGGGTGTAACTCGGGAGAAACCACCTGGTTCCTCATCCAGGGAGCTTCCTGGGCCGAGAGGGAGATCGTGCAGGCTACAATAAATGTGGCCAGTAATGCTTCCCGAAGGATGTTTTTGTTTGCTTTCTTCATGTTGCTATTAAAAGTTAAACCAGTAATTCAGTTTGATCACCAGGGCCCGGTGTTTGGGTCCCCAGAACTCAACCGCATAATTATCGGTATAGACGATGTAAAGATCCGACATGGGCTTAAAGCGCCATTGGATCCGGCTGTTAATATTGAAATTATCCTGTTGCGTATTGTATTGCAGAAAGGTGGTCCAGAAAAGCTTCCTGGAAAAGTTAATCTCAATCCGGGGATTGATCAGGAAAAGATTGTCCGATCCGTAGGGATCGGGAAACTCCAGGTCGTTCTGTTCAAAATTCAGCGAGAAGTTCCCCCAGGGCTGGGCCCGGTATTTTATACCCAGGGTGTATTGCATCCGGGTCCCGTTGTAGAAGCTTCCATAGGCAAAGCCTCCTGTCAGGCTGAAAAGCCTGCGCTGATCAGACTGGATCCCGATCTCCGCCTGGTTATACTGGTAGTGTCCTGCCGGCAGGGGCTCGTCCCCAATAAAGGTGAAGGGGTAGAGCAAATTCACCAGGGTGTGGTTGTAGGTGACCTTCAGCCGGGCCGTGGAGGTAAATTCGAGGGTATAGCCCCCTTCCATTTCGCTGTTCAGCAGGGAGAAGTCCGTATCCACATCGTAAATGTAGCGACCGTTGAATTCATGGGAGATAATCCGCTTGCTAGCTTCCGGATAGAAGGTATAGGAGCCCCGGGTGAACCAGTGGGTCATGCCAATATATATGGACGTGTCCCGCTCCGCATCATAGTACTGCTGTCCTGTGATGTAGCCCATATCGGCCCGGTAGTTTTCCCCCATGCCCGACAGGTTCGAATAGACACTGATATTCCGGTTGTCATAACCGATGCCGCTGATAAAGGAATAGGACTTATTCTCCAGTCCGGATGTGAAGGACCTGGCGTAGCCGGCAAAACTCTGGAAACGTCCGTCGGCCGATTTGTATTGAAACTCCAGTCCGGCGTTCCGGTTGTAATCGGGATCCTCGCTCCGGAGGGCATCCCTGTTCTGAAAGTATCCTTTGATCACCGAGCGTTCCAGGACCTGCTGCTGGAAGGAAGCCACCGTATAGTTCTGGGGCAGGAAGCCATCCGTTTCCCTGGTCTGCAGGTTCATCAGGCCGACGCGCAGATTCTCCGTGGCATTCCCGCTGAGCCTGGCTCCGTAGAGGATGGGGATCGGGTTGGCATCTTTATCCAGCCCGATTCTCCGGGAGAAGAAGGGGCGCATGGGGGGAATCCCGAAATCATCAAAAATATCGCTGTTCTCCAGGAAAAAAAGTCGTTTCTCCGGCAGCTGGATATCAAAAAGGGTCAGGTTGATCACCTGCTCGTCCACTTCCACCTGCGAAAAATCCGGATTGATGGTCAGATCGAGGTTGAGACTGGAGCTGACGGGCACCTTGGCATCCACTCCGGCCTGGTAGATCGCTTCCGCACCGGTTCCGGCTTCATAGTCCCTCGACACGCCTCCTTTCCCGTAAGGAATAATGGCAAAGTTTGATGTTGTTTTCTTTGGATTCTGGTCCCAGGCAAGCGTGCCGGTATAGCCCAGTTCTATTTCAAAGAATTCGATGGGAACCGGGGCCCAGGTATGTGTACTGTTGGTGGCTGCATCCCGGCGGAAAAAGTTGATTCCCCAGCTGCTTTTATCCGCTTCATACCGCAGGGTTTTAAAGGGGATGGCAATCTCTGCAATCCACCTGTCGGGATGGGTGCTTACCTCCGACAACCATTTATTGTCCCAGGCCAGGTTAAATCCCTTCAGGCCCTGTCCGGGTTCAGGTTCCTTTCGTCGTCCCGTTTGTCCGGTCACCAGGTATTCGGCCTGGACCCCTGCAGGATTAATATGAAACACAAAGCCATTGGTCTGTTCGTTTACCGGATCAATGACCACGCCGAAACCATCCCCCTCCCAGAACTCCTTATCCCGCTTCAGGGTTTTGATCACATATTTCTCCGGGCCATAACATACGGCAGCAATATACAGGTAGTTTTCGTCCGAAGTCATCCTGACCTCGGTCTGAAGCTGGTCTTCTGCGGCCCGGTCATCCACCGGGTAGGTCATCCAGAATCCGCTTGCCACCGGAACCCTGTTCCAGATATCCTCGGACAGGACGCCATCGATTAAAATGGGATCGTTGGTTTTACCGATGGAGTAAGTCCGGTCGCCTGGTGCCGGTCCGGGGAGTTCGCTCCCTGAAACAGGCAGGGCAACAACCTGGATCATCAGCAAGATGCCCGCAATGACAGGAAATACATGTGGCTTCTTCATATAGGCCTCGCAGTAGCAGTGCTGCCAGCACACATATATGTGTACTATTTACACAATTAGATAATGCTAAGATATGAAGGTTTACTCAGAATACAACAGCTTAGCACCTTCCTTGTGCAAGTTTATCCCACAATATCGACTTTCCGGCCAAAGGGGGCCAGGGCAAAACCGGCAAGTTTGAAGTGCTGCATTCCCCATGGGATCCCTATAATGGTGATACTGAGCAGGAATCCAAAAACAATATGAAGAAGTGCGATCCATAAGCCTGCTATCAGCAACCAGATGATATTCAGAATGCCAAAGAGGCAGCCGGGAACATTTCCCCGGTCCACCTGGAAGCTTCGCCCGAAGGGCCAGAGGCAGAGCGATCCGATCTTGATCAACTGGAAGCCGAAGGGAATCCCGACGATGGTGAGCATCATGACCAGTCCCCCGAAAAAATAACCGATTGCAGTGGCCAGTCCGCCGAAGATAAGCCAGATAAGGTTGCCCAGGAAATTCATACTAGCAGGTATTTGTACTTACCCAAACTTACATAAAAAAAAAGAGTGTCCCTGTTGGAACACCCTTCATTTTAAATTTTATCTTTTCCCTTCTGCTACTGGGCTGTAACCAGCATGCTCCGTAAGTTATCGATGAGCTGGAAGGAGGTCTTAAGCTCTTCGTTGGCCTTAATCTCGCTGACCGGTGCAATGGCAAGCGTAGCTTTCAGGTCGGTCAGATTCGCGGACAGTTCCTTCAGTCTTGCAAAGGTGCTCAGAACAACCAGTCCCTCCAGTTGGTCCTGCTGTGCCACAAAGGCATCATACAGGATGGTGGAGGAAGGATTCAACTGGTTCATGTAAATAACCAGCAGTTCCCTGATGTCTCCTTCATCTTCCTGGGATAAATCTTCTGCCAGCATCTTTTGCTTGAGCAGGTTCCCGGTAATATAGACTTTCTCCACGAAGGAGCCGGTGAGAAAGGCGGTATGAATGAAGATCATTTCCTGTTCTGAACCATATTGTTCACTTTCTTCCAGAAGCGTATTAAACATCATGGTGATGGTATCCCGCTGCATGGTTGACCCTTCCAGTTTTTCCAGGGTCCATTTTCCGAACTCCTGATCCACACCAATCTCCTTGGCCAGTTCCTGTGCCGCCTGGAAAGCCAGGTACATGGTTTCCTGGTCTTCTCCGTAAAAATGGTACAGAATATCTACCATGTATATCCCCAGGTTCGCAGCGGCGATGGGGTAGGAAACTTTATAGTTGTGCGCGTTGTAAGGATCATTGGTCAGAACGTCGTAGTATTCGGCATTTACCATATCCAGGATATCGAATACCTGGTCTACGCTGTTGATGGTCGGATCAATGGTCTCAGCAGCCTTGATATAGTCTTCAATATGAAAGGTTTCGGACGACTGCTCCTTTTTCTGATTACTTCCGCAGGATGCAAAAAGAGCAAGTGATAGAAGCAGGGTCAGGGTGTAATTTAAATACTTCATTTTTAGTGCCTTTTGGGTTTGTCTAAACAGGTAACGAATATAGGCAATAAATTGTTTACAAAAAAGAAGAAAAGCTGCCCGGGAGGACAGCTTTTCTAGCCCAAAAATTAACCCTTTTGTTAACCTAAATGTAGGAGTAAATTTGTGTTAATTAATTCACAAAAAACATGAGAAATCTCATGTATGCAGGGAAAATTATAATTTTTTATGTATGTTCTCAGTCACCACGTGGCCGTCGAACAACTGGATAATACGGTGTGCCTTTTCAGCATCGTTGGGGGAGTGCGTTACCATCACAATGGTGGTCCCCTCTTCGTTGAGTTCAGTTAACAGCGCCATGACTTCCCCGCCATTGGCCGAGTCCAGGTTACCGGTGGGCTCATCCGCCAGGATCAGCTTGGGATTGGTTACTACCGCCCGGGCAATGGCCACGCGTTGCTGCTGTCCGCCCGATAATTGCTGCGGGAAGTGGTTTTTACGGTGACTGATCTTCATCCGTTCCATCACGGTTTCCACTTTTTTCTTCCTATCGGAACCACTCATTTTAAGATATAACAGGGGGAGTTCGATGTTTTCGTATACCGTGAGTTCATCTATCAGGTTAAAACTCTGGAATACAAAACCAATATTTCCCTTGCGGAGGTTGGTTCTTCCCTTCTCTTTCAGGTTGGCAACTTCTGTTTCGTGAAAAACATAGGAGCCATTTGAAGGATTGTCCAGAAGTCCGAGAATATTCAACAGGGTAGACTTACCACAACCGGAAGGTCCCATAATTGCTACAAATTCTCCGTCCTTAACTTCGATATTTACATTATTCAGTGCGGTGGTTTCGACCTCATCGGTACGAAAAACCTTTACCAGGTCAACAGTTTTAATCATTATTGCGGGTTTTTAAATATGATGGTACTCAAAAAAACAATAGCTATGCCAAAACAACTAACAGACAGATTAAGAGCAATATACCATTTTATCCGCATCTTACAAAGTGTTCACTTTTGAGACGTATCTGTACGGAATCGTACATTGCGTACACCTGCCTTTCAATGAACTTCCCCAACCGGGGTCTCTATCAAGACGAATGATTTCAGAATTTGTTACAAAACGGGCCTGACTATAATCTCCCCGGCAATATGCAGCGCGGTACTCAGGGTTTCTGTATCGGTGAAAAGATCGCCCGTTGCTCCCGAATGGTGACTCCGGCCAATAATTTGCATGGGATATTCCTCCTGTGGATGATCAAGATCCAGGCTTACCGAATACACCAGCGCAGGCTGACAGGAAGTTTTGTATTCCTCGTCGTCGGGATACTTGTTATTGGTCCAGAATTCGTTCCAGTCCCAGGTCTGGTTGATCTCAAAAAGCACATTGAACTGTCTCAATCCGGGCTCGTCCAGCCGGGTATGCAAAATAAAGCTCTGGCCGGGCGTGGGCCCCGAATAGGCATCGGGGACCGGATTTTCAGGAGTGGGCAGGTAGCGTCCGCTTTCATTTTTAATGCCCCGCCGGTGCGACCAGTAAGGCAGGGCGGCTGGCCGCTGGATTTCTCCCGGCATCCAGAATCCGCGTGAGGCATCTCCATGCTGGAAGATGCCCTTTCCAATGGATTCGGCTACATAGAGCGTTTGAACGAAGGTGCCATCGCTACCTTCAATCCAGATCGCCATCAGGGGGTGGTTGTGCCCTTCTCCACGGGTCATTTCTATTTCCAGGACCTGGCCCGTACCCCTGGGATTGGAGCTGATGTGCTCAGGTGCTTCCTCCACCGGAACGCGGGTATTCGTACAGGTAAGCAGGAGGAAGGCAGGCAGGAAGACTGCGGGCAGCAGGATGACAAATGATTTTCTCATGGCCGTACGATTTAAAATTCAATAATTAAACCAATGGTGGGCAAAATTGTACCGGCAGCCGACTCCAGCTCTTTCATGCGGTAGCGCTGCAGCTCAATGGGATCCGCGGGGTTCTCAACGATCGGGTTTCCTTCGGTGTCCAGTTCCTGGACCAGGAAGGTATTGCTGGTCGTCTTCGTATTCAGTACATTTTGTACATCCACATAGAGATTGAGGGTAATCCTGGACAGGAACCACTCTTTATCGATTCGTAAATCAAGCTGGTTGAAGGACTGAAAGCGCAATTGATTGTACTGGTTGTAATCCAGGGCGGGGAAGGCAGTTACATCCCAGTACTGCACCAGTGAAGAGGTATACAGGTCGTAGGGAGTGTAGGGCTGGCCCCCCACAAAGCGCCATTTGAATCCCACCTGCCAGTTCCCTTTGAACTCGCGGAAACCGTAGATGTTCAAGAGGTGTATGTTGTCCCAGGTAGTGGGTATCCACTCCAGGTCGGTGAGTGATTCTTTCCGGGGGATCGTTTCACTTCTGACCAGCGTATAGGAGACGGTCAGGTTCGAGCCAAACAGATCCCTGTTCCGGTAGAGGAATTCGGCCCCATAGGCGCGTCCCTCTCCGGTGGATTCAGCAGGTACATTGCCATAGATACCGAAATCGGCTCCCAGGCTGGCAAGGGATACGGAATCGACCAGTGAGAAGGGGTAGTTGCTGTATTTTTTGTAAAATCCTTCCACGCTGATTTTACTTTCCTTTTCGGGCAGCCATTCCACGCCGGCCACCACATGATCGGACCGGATGTAGGTCAGGCGATCCCGGTTGGCCATCACCCCCGCATCATTCTTGAAACCCATGGTGGTGTAGGAGGGTTCCTGGTAATACCGCCCTGTATTGAAGTTCAGGTACCACCCGGTGGTGAGCTGGTAGGAGGCAGAAATCCGGGGTGAAAGCTGCTTCAGCAGCCTGGACATATCGTCGTTAAAGTTGTTGGCATCTGCCCGCAAACCAAAGGATACCACCAGTCTGTCCTTCAGCAGATCCTTGCTCACCTGTCCGAACAAACCCCATTTG
>JAHEEC010000065.1 GCA_024640885.1 Bacteroidota bacterium
AAGATTTACCAGGACAGCAGTGTGGACAGCGTGATCCACCATCTGCAGTTGAAAAAAGGGAATTATCAGCTGATCGTGCTGATGGACAAGAATCAGTTGGATGGATTTGCCCTTGCCCAGGAGATGCAGAGCCATGAACTTACCGATCTATTTCCCATCGTGCTGGTGAGTTCCAACGATAAATCGGGAAATTACAAAACGTGCCGGAAGCTGGGCATCGACTATTATCTCATTGAACCCTTTGAAACCAAAGAGGTTTTTGACATCCTTTCGGATAACTTCCCGGGCATTGAAGACAGGAAAAGGCTGGAACCCTTGATCAATGCCCTGCCATCGGAACTCTCGATCCTGCTTGCTGAAGATAACCTGATCAACCAGAAAGTGGCCCAATCCATTTTTAAGAATATCGGGTATGAAATTGAAATTGCCAAAAATGGCCTCGAGGCCGTTGAGATGGTTGAAAAGAGCAACTATGATGTGATTTTCATGGATCTCCTGATGCCCGAAGTGGATGGCTACCAGGCCGCAGAGATGATCCGCAAGGCAGGCCATTCTCTACCAATCATTGCCATGTCCGCCGATGAAGATGATAAAACCAGGGCAGCAGCCTTAAAGGCAGGCATGAATGATTACGTGATGAAACCCGCCAGGGTAGAGCGCATTAAACAACTTCTCATTAAATTATTTTCAACAACCATTTAAGGATATGCAATCACATGAATTGGATTTCAGGATCATCGGAGATGACATCCAGCTGGTGGAAATTGAACTGGATCCGGGGGAGACAGTTATTGCCGAAGCCGGATCGATGATGTATATGGACAATGAGGTCCGGTTTGAAACAAAGATGGGCGATGGTTCTGACCCAAACCAGGGATTAATGGGAAAACTTCTATCGGCAGGGACCAGGGTTCTTACCGGTGAGTCCCTGTTTGTTACCCATTTTACAAACCAGGCACGCGGGAAACAGAAGGTGGCATTTGCGGCTCCTTATCCGGGAAAGATCGTACCGGTCGATCTCGGACTCCTGGGAGGGTCCCTGGTGGTACAAAAGGATGGGTTCCTTTGTGCAGCAAAGGGTACCCGGATCTCGATCACCCTTAATCGCAGGATTGGAAGCGGCCTTGTGGGAGGTGAAGGATTTATTCTTCAGAAGCTCGAAGGTGACGGAAAAGCATTTATGCATGCGGGGGGAACCGTGATAGAAAGAAGGCTCAGCAATGAGACCCTTAAAATTGATACGGGATGCATCGTTGCCTATACTCCGGGGATCGACTTTAATATTGAGACCGCGGGTGATCTCAGGTCCATGGTGTTCGGAGGAGAAGGGATCTTCCTTGCAACTCTGCGGGGCACCGGAACCATCTGGTTGCAGTCCATGCCCATCCGAAAACTGATCCAGGCCATTTCTCCTTACGGAAAAAATGTAAGAAAAGAGAGCCGTTCTCTTCTGGACAATTTTCTGGAAAGGTGACATCCTGTGAAAAGGAGCAATGGCTGATCATATTCAAATAGAACAATTCATCACCCTGTCAGCCTCTCACCCGGTCATTGATGTCCGGTCTCCCTCAGAATTCCTTCAGGGCCATATTCCAGGCGCCCTGAACATACCCCTGTTTGATGATCATGAAAGGAAGGTAGTTGGAACTACCTATAAACAGGTCAATAAGGAGGCTGCCATCTATGCAGGACTTGAATTTGCCGGGAAAAAACTTGTGGCCCTGGCCAAGGAGGGTGAGAAATGCGCCGGAAGGAATAAAACGTTGCTGGTTCATTGCTGGCGTGGAGGGATGCGGAGCAGGAGCATGGCCTGGCTGTTTGAAACTGCAGGTTTAACCTGCTTCCTGCTTGAAGGGGGTTATAAGTCCTACCGCCGGTTTGTGCTCAGCACATTCGAGAGTGCATTGAAATTAAATGTGGTGGGCGGCAGGACCGGAAGCGGAAAGACGGAGATCCTTCATCAGTTGCAACTAAAGGGGGAGCAGGTCATTGACCTGGAGGGCCTGGCCCATCATAAAGGTTCGGCATTTGGTGCACTGGGAGAATCACCCCAGCCTTCCACTGAACAATTTGAAAATGAACTCTGCCGGGTCATTTGCACCCTGGACAAAAACAGGGAAGTTTGGATCGAGGATGAGAGCAGGAATATCGGAAAATGTGTCGTCCCCGGTGATTTATATGCGCAGATGCGAAATAGCAATCTCATTTTCCTGGATATACCCAGGGATAAGAGGGCGCTTCACCTTGTAAAGCATTATGGGGAATATGACCACGCTGCACTTAAAGCCTGTGTGGTCAGGATCCAGAAAAGATTGGGTGGTGACCGGACAAGAGAGGCCCTGGACTCAATCGAACTGGGGGATTTCTACAGCACGGCGATGATCTCCCTTCAATACTATGATAAGGCCTATATGCACTCCCTGGATCACAACCATGAAAAGTACCATATCCTCCCCACGGGGGAGGTTGATCCGGTCACAAATGCCGAACTCCTGTTAAAACAGGTGCGATTACGAGGTTAAAAACATAACTTTGCGGCTGGAAGACCAGGCAAATGAGAAAGAGAGAAGATATTGAACTGCTGGCCCCCGCAGGCAGTTATGAATCCTTAACAGCAGCAATTCAGGGAGGTGCGGATGCGGTCTATTTCGGGATAGAGCACCTGAATATGAGGGCCAGGTCATCCGCAAACTTTACGGGTAAAGACCTGCCGAAGATCGTTTCCATGGCGGGCGCACATGGATTGAAGACATACCTTGCGGTCAACACCGTGGTCTATGACCATGAACTGCCCCAGATGAGAAAAATTATTGACCTTGCTGCATCCCACGGGGTCACCGCCATCATCGCATCGGACCAGTCGGTCCTGCAGTACTGCAACAGGATGGGGATCAGTGTCCATCTCTCTACCCAGTTAAATATCAGCAACCTGGAAACCCTGAAATTTTATGCAAAGTTTGCCGATGTGGCCGTACTGGCAAGGGAGCTTAACCTGGATCAGGTGAGGGAGATAAGCGAAGGAATTGCACGGGAGAAGATCAATGGAGCCGGAGGGGAACCTTTCCGGATCGAGATGTTTGTGCACGGGGCGCTTTGCATGGCCATTTCAGGAAAGTGCTACCTGAGCCTTCACGAGCATAACCATTCCGCCAACCGTGGTGATTGCTTCCAGGTATGCCGGCGGGGTTACAGGGTGGTGGATCAGGATCGGGAAGTGGAGCTGGAAATAGACAATGAATACATCATGTCGCCAAAGGATCTGAAGACCATTCATTTCCTGAACAAGCTGCTTGACGCGGGCGTTTCCGTATTGAAGATAGAGGGGAGGGCCCGGTCGGCTGAGTATGTGAAGACCGTCACTTCCTGCTATAATGAAGCCATCCGGGCCTGGGTGGAAGGCACCTTCTCAAAAGAGATGATCGCTGATTGGGATGCGCGGCTTGCCACGGTCTTCAACAGGGGTTTCTGGGATGGCTATTACCTGGGCCAGCGGCTGGGGGAGTGGAGCGAAGCCTACGGTTCAAGGGCAACTAAAAAAAAGGTATACATAGGAAAAGGGACAAACTATTTTGACCGGATGGGGGTGGCGGAGATCGCCATTGAAACAGGAGAGCTGAATGTGGGTGATGAGATCCTGATCATCGGACCCACAACGGGCGCCATCGAAACCACCGTTCAGGAGCTGAGGGTCAATGAGATTGGCTGTACGACTGCGATTAAAGGTGAAAGGTGTTCCCTACCGGTGGACCAGGTGATCCGTCGCTCCGATAAGGTGTACAAGCTGGTTCCAGGTGATCCTACTTTTTCAGGATGATCCGCATCACAGTAGAATCATTGGGATCGGAAGAGAGTACAAAAATTTTGCCGTGGTGATAGGATTCAATGATCCTTTTTGAAAGTGAAAGCCCGAGCCCCCAGCCCCGTTTTTTGGTGGTGTAACCGGGCTTGAATATGGTTCTGAATTTTGATTTTGCAATTCCCTTGCCCGAGTCTTCCACATCGATGATCACCCCGGTTTCTGTTTCCACAGCATGAAGGATCACCCTGCCTGATCCCTCAATGGCATCCGTGGCGTTTTTACAAAGGTTTTCGATCACCCACTCAAACAGGGTCTCATTTAATTTTACCCGAATGGGTTTTTCAGGAATGTCCAGCAGGTACTCAATGCTTTCCGGTCCCCTGACTCGCATGTATTCAAGACTCTCTTTCAAGATCCTGGAAAGGTCCGATACTTTGAGAGAGGGCTTGGATCCGATTTTTGAAAAACGGTCTGTAATTTTCTCCAGCCTCGAGGCATCTTTCTGCATTTCAGAGACCATGGAAGAATCCAGGTTCGATTGTCTCAACAATTCCATCCAGCCCATCAGCGAGGAGATCGGGGTTCCCAGCTGGTGGGCGGTCTCTTTGGACATCCCTGTCCAGACCTCATTTTGTTCAGCTTTTCTGGAGACACTGAATGCAATGTAGGAAACCAGGATGAACAGGATGATCACCCCCAGCTGCACATAGGGAAAGAGGATGAGTTTTCGGATCAAAACAGAATCCCGGTAGAAGATGTTCTGGTATTCATCCCCGCCCAGGTTGATCACCAGGGAGTCGTTTTCAAGCCTGGCATGGTCCAGTTGTCTTTGAAGGTATCGGGGATCCTTCACTTTTAAGGAGTCCAGGTTCTTGTAATTGAGGATATTTCCTTCCGAATCGGTAAGGATCACCGGGATATGGGTATTGCTTTCAATGACCGAAAAGGGAAATGCCAGGTCGGTATCAAAATCGGCGGAATTCATGATCCGGATGGCTTCAGCCCATGTTTTCACCTTCTGTCTTTCGGTGATTTCAATGTCGTTAACCAGCCTGTTGGTATACCAGAGTGAACCCACCCCGATCATGATCGCAGCCAGTAAAAGGATCTGTTTCCAGCGCTGTTTCTTACTGTAGATATCCAATTGTAAAAGGTTTATGGTTTCTCATCAATAACGAATTCACTTGCTGGTTTATTCTGAGCGGGCTCCTCCTTTGACCTGTTCTTCCACCACCGGCTTTTCCCCTTTTCTGCTTCGGGGATCCCGCTGCTGTCCGGTTCATCTGAGAATTCGAACCTGAAGCGCTCTTCCTTCCTGCCCTGCTCATCCTGATCCTGTCTGATGGTCTGGTCTTTTTTAAAGAGTCCCAGTTCCTCATTGAGGATCTCCTTCAGTTCTGTTTTTTCAGCCTTCAGATCCTCCCGGATCTTTTGGGCTGTTTTCTCCCGGTCCAGTTCCACGTTGGCACCGGATCCATGGTCAGAAATTTTAAGGAACAGGATCCTGGTATCTGACTCATCTTCTGCTATTTCGAATTCGGTATTCTTTGATTTCCGGGCTCTGTTATAGAGCAAATCAGAGAGTTTCAGCCTGAGCCTGTAATCATAGGTATTGTCGAATTTGTGAATTCCGGATGCGGAAAGGTTCAGGGCGTTGGACTGAATGTCCATGGAGGGGATGATTACCTGATTATCCTTTAGCAGAATTGTATTCTCCAGGGTTTTAAATTTTATATTCTGGAGCTCCTCCACTTCGATGAATCTGGAAAGTGCCATGATGGGAGCGTATCCGTTCAGCTCCCCGTCGCGGACGGTCACACTATTTTCACTCAGGATCGATGCGGTGCGGATGGCAAACAGGGAATCGAAGCCGGCAGAAAAAACGGAGGTCCCCGAGATGGTCCCTTTCAGATGCTCATGGGTAAGCTCCGTCTGCCCAAAATTGTTAAAAGCGATGAAAAGTTCTTGAATATTAAGGTTATAAAGGGTCGCATTCACATTTGTGAATATGTCTCCCTCCAGGTCCTGGATCATTCCAAATGAACCCGCAAGGGTTCCCTCCATGGTCTGCATGGTGATGGAGTCCACGAAAAGGTACGGGGCATCGTATTGAGCCACTCCATGCAAATTGCTGGCCTTCAACCTCTCCTTTTGAAAATCATTGATTCTAAAGTCCAGTTTCAGGTTAATGTTTTCGGGAAAATTAACAGCCGTGGTGCCTCCGGATTCTTTTTCATCCAGGTTATCCAGGATCTCCTGGAGATCAAAATGGTTGGAGCGA
Organism: Bacteroidota bacterium; assembly: GCA_024640885.1. Lineage (GTDB taxonomy): Bacteria > Bacteroidota > Bacteroidia > Bacteroidales. The sequence continues at coordinate 6,081 of JAHEEC010000065.1, forward strand.
AATATGATGGAGGCCACCAGCTCCTCATCGCGGGATAGCATATACGATAGCAGGTTCAGCCCCGATCCGGAAATTGTGAAATCGCTTTTACCCAGTTGTCCGGAAATGGAGGGTTCCCAAAAATCATTATCAATGAATATTCTTCCATTCAAACCGCTGAATGGAATCCCTTTTTTCGTCATGCTGAAGGTCACATCTTCCAGGGAAACGCCTCCTGAAATATCAAAGGCGAGGAACTTTTTGCCGGGGGGTTGCAGCCGGTCGTAGGAGCCGGAAACTTTTACATCTGTGACCAGGGTTCCCCCGGCATGGTAAAGGGGAATGGATTCATACCACCCGGTCCACTGGTCGGGATGGATATCCCCCTTGAGTTCGAAATTGAAGGTGGGATCATAGAAATTCCTGATCCGGCCACGTCCTGAAATATGGTCCTTACCGATCACGGCACTGATCGATTCCACATTCAGGGAAGTGGTTACGGGATTGAATTCCCCCCCGTTTGAATAGGTTCCGGAAAGGTTCAGGTTCTTCACCGAAAATGGAACCCTGTCCCACTGGAGGTTGGCATTGGAGGTCTGAAAATCCGCCTCGATCTTTGGTGTTAAAGTGGAACTTACCATCCCGGTTACCCTGGCATAGATCTGGAGGATCCCGTTGCCCCTGATCTCCTGGAGCGGATTGCTCATTTTGCTTGGCAAAAGGTCCAGCACCTCATGGATCTCCAGGTCCCTGGCTGCTGCATAGAGGTCCATTGTCACGCCTTCACCCTTGCTCAACCTGAAGCTTCCGTCAATGTCGGCCAGGATCCTGTCAATCTGGAGTTGTCCTGATTTGATGGAATAAAGAGAATCCTCCACATCCATGCTCAATTTTGCCTTGATCTCCCGGTCCGAAGCATACAGGATCTCGGTGTTGGAAATTTCTTCCAGGTAGCCCTCCAGGAACCCCTTAATCTGGGTGTTGCGTTTGGAAAATCTACCATTCAGATCGAGCTGGTTGAGGATTCCAGATGAACTGAGTTGTTTGACCTGGTTGTTCAGGATAATTTTAAAATTATTCACCCTTACCTGGGACAAATTGAACTGGGTATCCTCCCCTTTATTCTCCTGGTTGCCACCAATGATCATGTAGTTACCCTCCCCTTTCCGGTCGGTATAAAGGTGCAGGGTCCCGTTGGTGATCTCAAGCTGGCGGATGTTGTATCGCTTCCGGATCAGTGCAAGCAGGTTGAAGCTGATGCTTATTTTTTCCGAAGTAAGGAGCGTGTCTGCTCCCAATCCTTCAAAGTCGGCAGTATTGAAATTGTGACTTGACCAGATGGTAATATCCCTGAGTACGATGGAGGTATTGGGAAATTTGTGGAACACCTTCACCGATACATTCTCCACATCCACCTTGCTGTCAAGCCGGTTATTGACCTGGTCCATCACGTATGACTTCAGATCGTCCCCGTAAAATTTAACCACCACCACACCCGTAATGGCCAGCAGGAGCAGGGCGATCAGCACAAATGCTGACAGGTATTCAAGGATGATCCTGGCCTGTCTCTTCATTATTTCCTGAGAAATTCCGTGAAATCATGTGTGTGATCCAGCTCTGCCGGAAGTTGATTGTACCTGAACATCCTTACCATCTTCTCCCCGATCAGGGTCATCTGATCATGCTCCACGCGCAACATGCATCCCTCCCGAAGGCCCAGTACCGTCTCCTTCCTGTTGGCCTCCAGGTATTCCATGATGCGGTCCTCCCTGGTTTCCCCGGCGTGACCGGGTGGATTCAGGTCCGTAAAGTGAGGATTTATCTGGAAGGGAACCAGGTTAAAAGCATGAAAGCCCCGGGGTTCGACGATGGGCATGTCATTGGTAGTCCGTATGGAGGGACAGGCCACATTGCTTCCTGCACTCCAGCCCACATAGGGTGTGCCTGAGAAAGCCTTCTCCCTGACCGGATCAATGAGCCCGTGCTCCTGGATCATCTTGATGAGCTGAAAGGTGTTGCCTCCCCCCACAACGATCGCTTCAGCATCCATAATGGCCTTCACCGGGTCCACGGCATGATGAATGGATAAAATGTGATGGCCCACCTCGGCGAAACGCTCCCTGACGCGGGCTTCATATTCGTCAAAACTGATGGTTACCCCGGCATAGGGAATGAAGACGCATTTCAGGGATTTGTGGCCTAAAAAATCCCTGATATGGTATTTTGGGTAATTCAGGTATGCTTCACCTGCATTGGTTGAATTGCTGATCAGGAGCAGTTTCATTGCACTGGATTTATGCCTTGTTCACTCACAAAGTTAATATTTTCAGGATGCCGCAACCCATAAATAAAACCGGTCAGCCCGGGAAAATCCCGAAACTGACCGGTACAACGGTACAGGGCATGATCTTTAAAACGGAAGCGCCAGTCCCACTGCGAAGGGATATAATTCAGGACCCAAATTCTTTTTGAACAATGGGGTCATATAATAATTGGCATAGATATTCAGGGCCCGGTAACCGATTCTTGCAGTAAGTCCCCAGCGCAACGGGGAGAGGTTATAATCACCTTTTGCCTTCTCCTTGGATTTTTCCCCGCTGACGGTGTACTTTATTTTGGTATTGGACCAGAGTTTTAATCCACCGATCACCCCACCGGAAATATGAATCCTCTTCTTCCCTGCGGGAATTTGAAATTCAAGCAACAGGGGCGCGGTCAGGTAGGTGATGTTCATTTTTGATTTGGTAATGTTTCCGGCATAATCGGGGATATAGGCTCCAATTTCACCGGTTGCGGCGTCTTTTCGAATGCTGTTCTGGCCGTCGAAATTGTAGTTGGTGAATTCAAACCCCACTCCGGAAGCAATTCCGACCTTGTCTGTGCCAAGTCCAAATCCATAATCGAAAATATTGATGTTCCAGTTCCAGGATTTCCCGGTGTTGAGGTCCATGTACCTCTGATCCTGTGGAAGTACCATACTGAAATCGGGGGTCACGAAATTATTCAATCCCACTTCAATCCCGGCAAAGTGCGGCCTGAACCTCTTGCTTTTATAGCTGGATGAGGAATGATCCTTTGACCTCATATCATCCATTTCCACGATCTTGATCTCAGTTCCCTTCTCTCCTTCCACGATGCTGATCCCCCGGGAACCCAGCAGAACGCGGACCGTATCCCCATTTTCCTCCACGATAAGCACTTCATTTTCACCCAGGGTCACTTTGGTTTTTTCCGGCGTTTCAATTACTTCCAGCTGGTTCATGACCCTCACCGTATCGGCAGTTGCCGGCAATGGCCTTGGGGATTCGTCTGTTGCAGGATCTGATGCCGTTTCGGGAGCTTCAGAAACTTCCTCCGGTTCGGGAACCCCCGTCACATCAGATACCTCCGGAGCTTCCGGCAAGGGAGCATCTTCCTGTGAAAAAGCGGGATAGAGTATCATAAAGCCCATAAAAAGAACAATCATTTTTTTCATAATTCGGGAATTTTATAGATTTTGGTGGTAGGACGGGGGGATGTGTGGAAAAGTTACACGGGATTTTCAAAATCTCAAACCAATGATCACCACATCATCGATCTGTTCATGATTTCCTTTCCACTTTTCAAAGGCCTGTTCAAGCAGTTTCCCCTGTGCGCTCATGGGTTTATCGGCGTTGGTGGCCAGGATATTCTTGAAGGCGGGGTATTTAAATTTTTTCCTCCCGGGACCCCCGAACTGGTCCGCATATCCATCTGAAAACAAGTAGATGCAATCACCTGGTTTCAGGCTGATCTCATGGCTTGTGAAGGGGAGCATCTCCACATGGAGTGAAACCGGCATCTTATCGGTCTTGAACTCGGTAAGCTCACCTTCCCTGACCAGGTAGAGCGGGTTATTGGCCCCGGCAAAATGCAGCCATCGATCCTGCCGGTTGTATTTGCATACCACCATATCCAATCCATCTCTGGCTTCCCCGGGATGGCCCTTCTGGTGCAGGATCTCAATGATCTGGGCCCTGAGTTCATTGAGCAACTGGTCCGGTTCGATCTGGGGCTGTTTGCGAACGATCTCATCCATGAGGGTCATCCCCAACAGGCTCATGAAGGCCCCGGGGACCCCGTGTCCGGTGCAGTCAGCCGCGGCCACGTAAAAATGGTACATCTGGTCACTGATCCAGAAAAAATCCCCGCTTACCATATCCCGGGGTTTGAAAATGATGAAATGTTCCGGCAACAGGTCTCCCAGCATCTGTGGTGTGGGAAGCAGGGCACTCTGGATCGTCTGGGCATAGCTGATGCTGTCCATGATCTCCTTCTGCTGTTGGGCGATCTGTTCATGCTGACAGCGGGCAAAGTCACGTTGGGCTTCGATTTCGGTATTGGCCACTTCCAGGTCACGGGTTCTTTCCCTCACCTGTTGTTCAAGCCTGTTCTTCTGAGTTTTGATGGAACGGATCCTGATCAGGTAAAAGAGATAGGTAAAGGTGACCACCAGGGTGAAGAGTGAAATCCGGAAGATCCATGTCCTGTACCAAGCTTTTCGAATGGTAAACTCATATTTTTCAGCGTAACCCCAGATGTTGTTCTTCCCTTTAGCCTTGTATACGAATTCATATCTCCCCGGCGGAAGATTGTTGTAATATGCTTTGTATTCACTGCCCCTCTGGTAGGAAGACACATTGTTCCCGGCTCCCCGCAGGTAATATTCGTATTCCACCGCAGTCTCGTCGGAAAAGGAAAGGGCGCTGATTTCAAAAGTGAGACTGTTTTCATAGTGGGCGAAAGTCCCCCCGTTATCTACCTTGATGCGCTCACCATTGAGGAACAATTTTTCAATATAACATACGGGGGAATAGTTGAGGGTCGATTTAGCCCTGATATTGAAATTGGAGATTCCATGGTAGGTACCCACCCACAAAAGGTCGTTCTGGTCCATGAAGAGCCCGCCCGGGGTGATCTCATCGCCACTCAACCCATCCTTTGAATTGATGGTAAATTCAAATTCCCGGCTGGTGGTATTAAAGTATATGAAGCCCTTGTTGGTCCCTAGCCAGAGATAGTTCCTGTTCTTGGCCGGGAGGATCGATTTGATCACCATTTCCTTGCTGAAGGTGGAGAGTTCCATCTGGTCAAACCTGCCCTCATGCACCTGCCAGATCCCGCAATCTGTTCCCACCCAGATGGTTTTATCAACCTGCCTCAGGGCCCATACATTGCATTCTGACTCGTGGAGCAGCTCAAATTCGGTGCCGTTAAAGGCCACAAGGCCATTTCCATTGCCGCCAATGACCCTTCCGTCCACCTCAATCAACTGGAAAATATTGGCGGAATACTTGTTTTTGAGCGGAACGGGTTGCGCGAAGAAATCGCGGAAATAATAGATAATCCCGTTGATCCCGGTAAGCAGGAATATCTCACCCCTGCTGGTGACGAAAATGTTTTCAAAACTTTGGGCAATCTGCTGGAACACGGTTTGCCTCACAATTTCGAGATTCCGGCTGCTCACTTCATACAGTCCTTCGTTGTTGGCCAGGAGAATGTTGTGATTGGGGAGCAGGGTGCCGGTGAACTTGGCGTTGTTGGTCCCGGTTTTAGGTGTGAAGTTCACAAGTTGATCTTCATGAAAATAAAAAATACCGTTGTCGGAGGTGATCCAAAGCCGCTCTTTTTCATCCTGGAAGATCGAATAGATATAACTGTTGATCATGGAAGGGTAAAAGTTTCGTAATCCTCCCCGGTTGATGAGCCGCTGGAGGCCTCCTGAAAAACCGATCCAGATGTTGTCCTCCTGGTCAATCAGGAAAGAGAGGATCTTGTTATTCTTGATGCCTATTTCCTTTTCATAGATGATGGGTTTCCGGTCGGTGGAGATGACCTGCATGATCCGTGAATCGGTGACCAGCCAAACGGATCCGAACTTATTGGTGATGATATCTGAGATGATCTCAACGGGAAAATTCAACCGCTGGTTCAGGTTGCTCGCGTAAGCATCATTGCGGTTTTCAAGGAGGTCTTCCAGCCGGGTGATGCGGAGACCTTCGCCGGTGGAGATCCAGATGCTGTCGTTGGCATCGATGTAGAGGGAGTAACTGCCCGAATTGCTCAGCTGTTTGATCCCTCCATTTTCCATATCGTAGATAAAAATGCCGCTGATGGTCGCAAGAAACAGGCGGCCCGATTGGGGCTCTTCAGTGATGTTGTGAATCACTTCGGGCAGGACGGGGTACTCAGAATTGATGGAGCGGATGCGCCCTTTGTTGTCCTCCAGGTACAATCCGTCATCCCCAATAAACCACTTGTTGTCCCTGGAATCGATGAAGATCTTGGTGAAGGATATTCCTCCCAGAAGAACCCTGGTGGTGGTATCATCCATGAATTTTGCGATCCCGTTTGTGGTGGCAAAGTACATCATATCGCTGCTGTCCTGCTTGATGTCCCTCACTGAATTTTCGGGAAGACCCTGCTGCTGGTTGAATACCAGCATTTCCCGCCCGTTGTAACGCACTGCCCCTGAATTGGTGCCAAACCAGAGGTATCCTTTCCGGTCCTGGAATATGGAAAAAATATCCTCCTGTGGAAGGCCGTTGTCGGCCCCATAGTTCACATAGGGAAGCTGTCCGGTCTGGAAACTCTCGTAATAGGTGTGGATAAACTCATCGGGAGCCTGGAGGGTATTTCCCCTCATGGCTTTGAGCAGGGTGCCAATCAATCCCTGCCGGCGTGAACGGGTAATGAACTTTTCTACCTCTTTCTGCAATTCAGGTTGATCCTTCCTGAGGGCCCAGCACACATCCAGGTTTCCGAGCTCCATTTTAACCTCCAGGTCGGGGTAGGCCGACAGTTCAAAAAAGGCATTGTATGCAATGGTGTAGTCGGCTTTTCCTGAAGCCACATCGGGCAGAAAATTATCCGCCTTTTCATCATAATAATTGGTAATGCCGTTTTCCCTCAGAATATCCTCGTACACTGTTTCACTCTGGGTGACCCCCCTGAGCGGCTTCAGATCATCCATGGTATTGATATCCATTTCTTTTCGGGCTATTACAGCATAAGCAGAAGGATAGACGGGGATCATGTTCACCTTGTTCGAACGCCAGTCCAGTGGTGCAATGATCTCACATGCCAGGTCAAAGTAATTGAACCAGTCCGGGGTATAGGCCGAATCCCTGAAAATCTTTCCCTCTTTTGTTTCCCAGTACTTCCCGAAATAGGGGGTGACCACAAATTCCAGGGATACTCCTAGGTAATCTGCAAACTCTTCGGCAAGGGCATGCATGAACTGTTTCTGGCCCCCTTCGTTATAGATGAAATTGCGTTCACGCAGAGCGACCACCAGTTTCCTGGATGCAAGAATCTCATCCAGGTCTCGGTTGTATATCTCCAGCTTCAGGTTTTGATTGATCCGGTCGATGTAAGAAGAATAGGTGATCCCAAACCTGAGGTAGAAGATCTCATCGAGGATCCCGTTGCTGGCAATGGTTTCAATGAAATTTTCAACTTCCTGGATGAGGGGATTGTTTTTTTCCGTGGCCCATGCACTTTTGGTAATGTCACTGATTGGGAAGGCAATTTTATATTCGTGTCCGCTGCTTGCAATGAAATTCAGGGCTTCATCTGCATCCAGGACGATCCCGTAAACTTCGTCGAACTGGATCAGGCGCCTGGTCTCAGCACCTGTCGGGGTGGGCACCAGTTGAATCCCTCCTCCAATTGAAGTATTGATCTCTTTGAGGTGTGAACCAAAGGTAGTGGTCCCTAAATAGGAGATCCTTTTTCCCTTAAGATCTTCAAATCCTTGCGGGTTCTCACGTCTGTTAATGATCAGCAATTCTGCAGACTCCAGGGTTTCGGCGAATCCAAAGAGCTTCCGGCGCCATTCACTGATGGTAAAGGTAGAGCAGATAATATCCGCTTTTTTTAATGCGTCGGGAGTGAAGTTGAGGTCAGGGTTGGTTTCAAGGTCCGGGGGGATTACGCCATTCTTCATGAACACTTCATCCCATTCAATGGAGACCTCGATCAACTCCACATTCAGATAACGGGCGAACTCATGGGCCAGGTCCCAGTTGATGTTATGCCGGTCATCGTATGTAAAGGCCACATAGATCTTTCCGCTTCGTTTGATCTCCTCCAGGCTCCTTCCAGGCAGCGATCCCGAAAAGAGGGTAAGTAACAGGAAGGGCAGGACTCTTTTTACAAGCATATCTGCTACATTTCGAAGAACTCCTTCAGTGCACCGAAGTAGAATGAGTCCCAGCCATGGGCCATATCCTCAAAGGCATCTTCAGGGATGTTGGTATGATGGAGTTCAATCTTTGTATAGTGCCTGTCGGGACGAAGGGTGATGGTCACAATGGATTTTTCCTCCCTGTCACCGAAATACCACTCCTGGACAATTTTGCTGTCCTTCTCAAACGCAAGGTTCACCCCTTCAATATCGCCGCCGAAGAGTGAAAAAGCAGTGCCTGGTTCATCCTTCATGATGGCCTGGCTCCCTGTCCAGAGGGTAATGGAAAAGGGATTGGTAAGCGCGGCATAGAGCTCGGTTGGAGTTCCTTTAATTCGGTAATACTTTCGAAGTTCGGGCATGATCCTGGTAGTTATTCCCAAATTTAGAGTTTTTTACGATATAACCAGAGTACGCAACCCATTCCCGGAAAAATGCATCTTTTCAATGATAATCAGCATCATTTGAGTAATTTTCATCTCAAATTTCAGGGTCATGAAAACAGTGGTAAAATATATCCTGGCCGGGATAATCTCAATTGCCATTGGCCGGGAGACTAACGCCCAATCCGCATTCTCACAGGAGGGCTATCTGAATTTCCTTGAAACGCACCAGAATTACACTTCATCGAAGCTCATTGAAGATCACCCTCCAAAAACCACCTATTACTCCAGCAGGCAGTACCCGGTTGAGCTCTCTTCAATCCCATGGTACGATTCACTGAACAGCCAGTTCAGTTTTACATCCCAGGAGAAGCGCATGCTTCAGCAAAATTTATTTGTGGTTTCCGAACGCCTGGAATCACCGGGCTGGGCCAGCGCATTTATCAATTTATACAGCAGTGACTTACCGCTTTTCCTGAGCACGGATTTTATCCTGTCCACGCTTCATAACTCATACGATGCCATATTGCAAACCATTGAATGGCAGTTTCTTGAGGCCAACCTGAAGGAGTTATTGCACGCCATGTATGAATATTTTCCTACTGTGGCCACGGGCTATTCAGGGGACAACAGGTTCGATGCCATCATCAAGGATGTGGAACTCTATCTCTCTGTTGCACTATCCCTTGCTGAGAATATGGAATACCTTCCCAGGTATGGCTCCCCTGCCAAATACCTGGAAGTCATGTCAGCCATTGACGCGGAGCAGATGATCTCCATGACCCTGTTTACCGAGACCAGGTCGAGGAAGATCGACTTCAGTCAGTTCACCCCGCGGGGGCATTACAACAAGGAGATCTATACCAGGGACGGGGTGATCACCCTGGAGTCCTATTTTAAAGCCATGATGTGGCTGGGCAGGATTGACTTTTTGCTTACAGCCCCGCCAGACAATCCATGGGAGCCGGACTGGACCGGCGAAGAGTTGAGAAGGATGCAGCTTGGGGCACTGCTGCTCAATGAAGTATTGTATGGCTGTGGAAAGTTGGAAAACCTCACAAGGCACGAGGAGATCATCTCCTTTATGGTGGGCCCGGATGATAATTTGAATCCTGCTGAATTGATGAGCCTGAAAGCACAGATGCTCACCAGTCCGCAGTCGCTATTCAATGAAGAAGTGTTTGGTGATTTCATGGAGGCACTGAATGGGTCTGATGACTACGGGCAGAAGATCATGTCCAATTTTTTTTATGTGGATCCCTATTCCTCGGACCCGGGAAACCTGCCGGTTTCCTTTAAATTGCTGGGTCAGAAATTCCTGGTGGATTCCTACGTGTTCAGTGAGCTGGTGTTTGACCGGATCATCTTCAACGGGGAGAAAATCTGGAGACCCATGCCCGATCCGCTGGATGCCATGGCCGCTCTGGGCAGCGAAGATGCCCTCGCCCTGTTGGAAGGAGAGATGGATCAATATAAGTATGCCGGGAACATGGCCGGACTGAAATACCTGATCGATGCCTATGATGATTCCTTCTGGAACCAATCCCTTTACAATACCTGGCTCAGTGCCATCAGGAGCCTCAACCCGGTATCAAGTTCAAGCGGGTTGCCCTATTTTATGCAGACCACTGCATGGCATCATGAGAAATTGAATACGCAGCTCACCTCCTGGGCACAACTCAGGCATGATAATATCCTTTACGGCAAACAATCTTACACCGGGGGCACATCCTGTTCATATCCCTTCACCTATGTGGAGCCTTATCCGGAATTGTACAGGATCCTGAAACTATTTGCCGAAAACGCATCAGTTTTTTTCAATAGCGTACTTACAGGAAAGATGGTCGAAAGCAAGGAGCGGATCCTGGATTATTACGACGGCTATGCACAGATCATGGGGAACCTTGAAGAAATTGCCACAAAGGAACTGGAGCGCACCCGGCTTTCAGAGGGAGAGGTGACATTCCTGAAGACCATGATCAACAGTGTGATGGCTTCAGGGCCTTCCATCACAGGGTGGTACAACGATCTTTTCTATGATGTTCAAAAGGGCCTGACCTGGGATTTCACAGTGGCCGATGTGCATACGCAACCTACCGATTATGCTGGATCGGTTGTGGGCCATGTACTGCATGTGGGGAATGGTAAAATCAATATGGGTGTATTCCTGGCTGAAAACCCATGCAATCCGGGCCAATATATGGCTTTTGCCGGACCGGTTTCTTCCTTCTACCAGGAGGTGACCTCAAATTTCGACAGGCTCAACGACCAGGAGTGGCAGGAGTACTTTTTGCAGTTGAATGATCTCCACCCCGAACGGCCCGACTGGGTGGCCTCCTACCTGGTGGACCGCGGGGGTATGGCTTACCCCGGAGGCAGGGAGCTGAAAGGGGCGCTCTTTACGGGAACCGGGACAATCCCCGGGACTGAACCCCGGCTGCTGGATTACATCCTGCTCTTTCCAAACCCTGTGTCGGAGGAGGCACACCTTCGTTTCTTGCTCAATATCCGCAGTGAGTTTGGACTGGAGGTATATGATGCTTCAGGAAGGTTGGTCCATATCTGGAATAGGCAGTTGCTGGAACCGGCAGAACACGATATTTCATTGGCTGTGCATGACTGGCCACAGGGCATATACCTGTTGAAGATCGGGATCGGGAACACACATGTTGTGAAAGAGATGATGGTGCAGTAAGGGGTCAATCCACGGCTTTATGAACTTCTGAAATTTCGATCTTTACGATCCTGTAACCCTTCCAGACCTCCACGGCAGCAAAAATAATTCCCACAAACACGGCAAACATCCCTGCATAGAAGAAGGCCACGATCAGCCAGTCGAAGGCTGGGGTTTTCGTATTGATTGTAATTCCGATTAATACAGAGCTTACAATGAAAAGGGCCACTGCAAGGGAATAGCCGAATACGGCATTTCTTACCAGGGAAATACGTCCTATAAGATGGCTGATCTGAAGTTCGATGTTGCTCAACCTGTTGCTGTCGTCCTCATCGATCTTTGGCTGGTGGAAGATCTTCCGCTTCTCTTCGGTGAGCAGCCTGATCCGGTTCACCACCAGGCTGTATTTGTTGTTCATCCCGAGCAGCAGCAACCCGCAGGCTGAGATCATCAGGCCGGGAGCCAGCATTCCCTGAATCAATTGCACGATGGGCGTCTCCATGAATGGAAGCATTAGCTATACAAATGTTGTGATTAAATATGGAATTATCAAGATTCACAGCCTCATTCCGGGCCGCCCTGCTTTTCATCAAGAAAGAAGAGCTCCTCCTTGAGAAGTTCGATCCGGTCCTCCACGATCTTTCTGATGGCCGGCATCTGGTTGTTCTTTTTGGCTTCCGGAGGGAGTTTATCGAGCTCCTCGATGAACCGGTGATAATCCAACAGGGCCTCCTTTGAGAGATGCATGCTGTTGTCAAGGATGGATGCCATGAAATAAATGTACAGCGGGTTGGTGGTGTCGGCTTTCCATGCCAGGCTGTATAACTCATAGGCCTTCTCATGTTTCATCTCCAGTCGCATGATATTTGCCTCCTCCGAATAGATGCGCGCCGTTACGGCAGGGTCCGGTTTCATCAGCTCAAGTGCCTTTTCGAGGTGGATCATGGCCTCCTCCTTCAGGGTGGATGTGCCAAGGCTTGCACCCAGGAAGAAATGGATCTCGGCATCCATGCTGTCCAGGGCCGCTGCAATTTGCAAAGATTCGATGGCCCGGCTAAAATCAACATTGATGTAACTGGAGATGCCCAGGAATTTAAAGGTGAAAACGGAGGAGTCTCCCAAAAGGGTTGCCCTGCTGAAATGGTTGACCGCACTATCGGGGGCTCCCATTTTATAGAAGGAAAAGCCAAGAAGTTTCTGGAACCTGATGCTGGTGGAGTCCAGCTCCAGGATCCTTTTACAAACAGGGACTGCTGCATCAGGGGTCTCTGACTGGCTGTACCAGTTCCCAAGCGCATAGGCCACCTTCTGGTTATCCGGGTAGATGGCATAGGCCCTCTCATAAAAATAAACGGCACGGGCATCATTTTGCCGGGTCAGGATCTCGCCGGCCATCATCAATGCGGCCAGGTTGGTTGAATCCAGCACGAGGATCTTCTGAAGTGAGGAATCGGCCGCCCTGTAATGTTGCATGAATGATGCGATTTCAGCCAGTTTGAGCAAAGAGGCCACATCGGAAGTGTCGGATTGCACCATTACATCATAGAGTTTCCGGGCCTTCACATAATCTCCCGCATCGAAATATTGTCCGGCCAGCATCCTTTTGATCCTGGGTTGTTCCGGGAATGTGATCAGTGCTTTTTCCAGGGTCTGGATGGCCATTTCAGTGCGTCCAAGCTGTACCTCCGACATCGCCTTCAGGTAGAAGGTATTAAAGGCGGTATCACCCGCTTCAATGGCCAGTGAAGCGGAATCGATGACCGCCTTAAAATTGCCCGAATAATAAAGATCAATGACAGGTTTCTGGGCGAAGATCCCAACTGTGAAAAACAGGCCCAGGAATGAGGATATTGCAGAGAGGCGCAGGGGAATCATCGGTGAATAATGTGACCGCTGAGGATGATCAGCGGTCACATATTAAGGATAATTTATTGAAGGGCAAAATTGACCGGAAAGGTAAAGGCCACATTCACCGGGATTCCCCGCTGCATCCCCGGTTCCCAATCAGGTGTGCTTTCAACCACTCTGATCACTTCGTCCTGCAACATTTTGATATATTTCTCATCCGGTAAAGCTTCATCTTTGTTCATGGTACGGTATGCGACCACCACCACTTCATCCAGGGGTTTGCCTTCAATTTCGGCAAGCATCGCCTGGTCGGGGACCACCACTTCTCCTTCACTGGTGACGATGAACTTGATGAATATTTTCCCGGTGATGCCGTTTGCCTTGGCTTCATCGGGGTAACGCACATTCTGGGCAATGTATTTTCTGAAGGTCGTTCCGGCATCTTCACCCTGGAATGTGGGCATCTTCTCGACCACGTAGAAGACCTCACCATCCAATGAAGCTGGAGTAGGTTGGGAAGTTGCAGGCTCTTCAGCTGCCACCTCCTCCTGGTTGTCTGGGACCATCCCAGCTTGCTCATTTTTATCGGTGCATGAAACAAATAAAAATGCAATAAATACGAGGGGGAGGATCAGGGCAAGTTTCCATGAGCTTCCCAGTTTATAATCTCTGTTTAGCATGTTGATTCGGTTTTTGATTTGACTGCTGAATTGATTGGTGATGGAAGCGCTTCCAATATATTGATTCAATATTGACAATTGATATTTCATGGGATCGGTGCCCCTTCTGAGGACTGCAGAATCGGCCAGGTATTCCAGGTTCTCAATGACCGATTTTCTGAACATCCAGGCCAGGGGGTTGAACCAGTTGATCAGTACAAAAAGTTCCACAAGGATCCTGTCGATGGAGTGCCATTCCCTTTTGTGAATGTTTTCATGTGCCAGGATGTGCTGGAAAGACTTTTCCCCAAGTGCGGCAGGATCGATGAATATATAGCCGAAAAAAGAGCTGGCATGCAGGGCCCGGTTTGAAAGGAGGGTTGTCCCGCTGGCATCGATCCTTTCAGAACCGAGGATCGCCCTGAATATGGTGGCAAACTGAGCTATTAACTTGAATAGTCCCACAAAGAGGATCAGCATGTATATGATGGATATCAATTCCCGGAATGAGAAATTTCCAGATTGTTCCATGGCTGTACCGGTTCCAAAAATGGTAACCTCCTCCAGGCTGATGGTGATGGGGGCCATCTGGTGAACCGACATGCGTGTACCTTCGGGGATAAGAAGCAATAAAAAGGGCAGCACGACCACTCCCAGAAGGTAAATGCGCCGGATTACGAAATTCTTATCCCTTTCAAAAAAGAGTTTGTATGCCGTCCAGAGGATCACAAAGGCAACATTCAACTCAAACAGGTATGCAAACAGGTCATTCATCATTGCCGGCTTTTTCTTTGATCTCTTCCATGAGGTGGATGATCTCATCCGCCTCTTTCATGTTGAGGTGGCCATCTTTCCCAAAATGGGAGAGCACCTGCTTCATGGAGTTGTTAAAGTAGTCATTCATCAGGTTTGAGAATCTGTCATTCCTGTATTTTTCACGGCTGATGAGCGGGTAGTACTGGTGTGATTTGCCAAAACTCCTGTGATCCACAAAACCCTTCTTTTCCAGGATCCTGATAATGGTGGACACGGTATTGTAGGCAGGTCTGGGTTCAGGGAAATGCTCCAGGAGATCCTTCACGAAACCCTCCTTTTCCTGCCATAGTATCTGCATTATCTGCTCTTCCGCTTTGGTCAATGTGGTCATATATTTCTATTTCTTGAAAGGTGATAGGGCAAACTTAAAACTAAAAAATTAGTTATGCAACTAAAACGTTAGTTATTTTAAAAATATTATAATAAACACTGGATCTCAGGAGCCATATCCAAAGGATTTATGATAATTTAGAAGACCCTAACACATTAAAAGACAACAAAAAACGTGCAAATTTTATTTAGAATAAGTATGGATTGAAACTGTTTATTAAATTATGACTTTTATTGTTATTCGAATCACAATTATATTATAATTTTGATTGGTTTATTGTGAATTAAATAACACTAATTCTCTGTTGTTTTCGGTCTCAATTATTTTATACTCATAATTCAGGAATTTATGGAAGCGATATTGGATACTGATTTGGTGAAAGAGCTGGCCGATAAGCACGGCAGATCCAGGGAATGCCTGCTCCCCATCTTGCAGGAGCTTGTGGTTCAGAACAGGTACCTTACAAAGCAGGATATGGTGGACGTGGCAAGGGAACTTGAAATTTCTGCAGCCGATGTATTTGGCACTGCCACTTTCTATACCTTTCTGGATACGGAGGTCAGGGGACAGTATGTCATCAGGATCTGTAAAACCATATCCTGTGACATGAAAGGGAAAAATGAGGTACTCTCCACCATTGAGGAGATTCTTAAAATAAAGGAGGGAGAGACCACCCCGGACCGTAAATTCACCCTGCTGCATACCAACTGCATCGGATGGTGTCACAAAGCACCGGCCATGTTGATCAATGATACTCCTTACAC
>JAHEEC010000066.1 GCA_024640885.1 Bacteroidota bacterium
GCCGAAGCTTTTCGCGCCCACTTTCCTGATCATGGTGTCATCCACTTTCTTCAGCGGGGTATACCCGGGGTGGTGCGATTCCTTGTAGGGGTCATTGCTTTTGGTGTTGTAACAGCATACCATGGACCACCGGGAGTTTTCCGAATTGTTCTGATCGGACCTGTGCAGGAGGTTGGAGTGAAAAAAGAGGGCATCGCCCGGCTCCATTTCACAATATACCAGTTCCATCCGTTCCAGGCAGGCGTTCACCCTTTCCATATCAGCCCCGGCCTGGTCACCGGTGAGCACGTGGTCGACGCGGCCCATGCGGTGCGAACCCCTGATGACCTGCAGGCAGCCGTTTTCCCGGGTGGCCCTGTCCACCGCGATAAACACACTCAGGAGGTCGGGGTAGAGCAACCCGTTCTGGTACCAGTAACCGTAATCCTGGTGCCAGGCCCAGGCGCCTCCGATCCGGGCATCCTTCAGGATCATCTTGGAGTGGTAATGGTATACTTCATCACCCAGCAACTCCCCGGCTCTCTCCACCATCCTTCGGCTGCGGGAGAACATCCCGTAGATATTATCGCCCGGATGATTCCACAGGCTTAACCTCACCTGCCCGCCTTCACCGTCAGCCCTCGCAAATGCATGCTTGTCAAGCTCCCTGTCGGCATGGGCGGTGGACCTGAGCAAGCCAATCTCTTCAGGGTCAAACAGCCCCCTGATCATGAGGTATCCTTGGATGTTGAAATGGTCTATCTCTTCTTTGGTCAGCTTTTTCATCTTAGGTCTTTCATTTAACCTATAAACAAAGCAATTGGAAAACAGTTCTGTCCCGAACTTTTTATATTTTTAGAACCAGGGGAAACATCACAAAATCAAAAGAAGAGATCATATGAAAAACAGGAAAATTGCCATGCTCGGGGGAGGTTTCATCGGGGATTTCTATATCCATGCCCTGCATGGGCACCGCCGGCCCGACCGGGTTCAGGTGGTCTATTCCAGGAGTGAATCGAGCGCCCGGAAAGTGGCCGATCGCCATGGGATCCCTCACTGGACCACGGACATGAACGAGGCGGTCAACCACCCCGATATAGATACGGTGGTAGTGGCACTGCCCAACCACCAGCACCTTGAAGCGGTCCGGGTCGCAGCCGAAGCCGGGAAGGCGGTCCTGGTGACCAAACCCCTGGGACGCAACGCGGCTGAAGCCAAAGAGATGCTGGAGCTGGTGGAGAAACACGGGGTGTTCCACGGCTACCTGGAGGACCTCTGTTATACCCCTAAAACCCTGAAAGCAGTGGATTCGGTGAAAAACGGTGCCCTGGGGGAGATCCTCTGGGTGAGGGCAAGGGAGACCCATCCCGGGCCCCACAGTGACTGGTTCTGGGATCCTGAACTTTCAGGGGGCGGCGCCATTGTGGACCTGGGCTGCCACTGCGTGGAGATTGCCAGGAATTACATCGGCAAGGATGTGAGGCCCCTAGAGGTGATGTGCTGGGCCGATACACAGGTGAAACCCATTGATGCCGAGGATCATGCCATTGCACTGGTGAAATATGCCTCCGGTGCCATTGGCCAGTTTGAAGTGAGCTGGTGTTTTCGCGGGGGAATGGACCTGCGCGACGAGGTGATGGGTGTGGAGGGGACCATCTTCCTGAACCACTTCCTGAGGACCGGGTTTGATATGTATACGGCAGTGGGAGAGGGCGAGTATGTGGCAGAGAAGGCCGAATCGGCCACCGGATGGCTCTTCCCCGTGGGTGATGAGGTGAATGCCCTGGGCTATGATTTCATGTTCACGGACATGTTCAATGCCATGGATGAGGGGAAACAGCCCATGGAGACCTTCTATGACGGTTACGTGGTGAACGCCATCATGGATGCCTGTTATCAGTCGGCAAAATCGAAAAAGTGGGAACCGGTGGAGCTTGAGCTGTGGCGGGGATCTGATGACTCCCGCAAAGGCCCCCTGCTGAAAGAGTATGATGCGCACCATTACCTGATCAAGGAGGAGAAGATCCCGGACGGGACCGTCAAGCTGATCCTGAAGGAGAAGGTATCAGGCAGGATTATACAGCGGACCAAGTAATATAAAGTACACTGCACCGTCAGGATGATCCCGACTTTTTCTCCCTGAAAAGGAAAATGAACATGAACAGGACCACTGCAGAAAAGATGGCAGGGACATACCAGATGGTGGGCCAGTTGGCCACCCCGTCGATGGTTAGCCTGTCGATGGTAGTCCCGGCGAACCAGGTTCCGATCACCATGCCCAGGCCGTAGGTGGCGAAGGTGATGAGCCCCTGGGCGGAACTTTTCAGGTGATCGGGTGCCTCCTTGTCCACGAAGATTTGCCCGGTCACGACAAAGAAATCGTAACATACACCGTGCAGGATGATGCCCAAATAGATCATCCAGACCGCGGATCCCGCATTTCCGTTGGCAAACAGCAGAAAGCGTATCAGCCAAGCGGTGATCCCGATAAAGAGCACCCTCTTCACGCCGAAACGGGTGATAAAGAAGGGCAGGCTGAGAATAAACAGGATCTCGGCCATCTGCCCCATGCTGATCCGGTTGGGGATCACATCCGGATTGATCCCGATGTCCGACATAAAAGAGGCGGTGAAACCGAAATAGAAGGAAACGGGGATGAAGATCAGCACCGAGGCGATCATCAGGGTGGCGAAAGACCGGGATTTGAAAAGGCTCAGTGCGTCCAGCCCAATCAGTTCACGCAGGCTGGCCTTTACCATTTTCTTGGGTGGCACATGGGGCAGGGTAAAACAGTAAAGACCCAGGAGCAGCGAGGCAGCAGCGCCCACATAAAGCTGTTCCACGGTGAGGGTAAACCCCAGCCATCCGATCACATTGTTGGCAACGATCCAGCCGATGGTGCCCAGGACCCGCACCCCGGGAAACTGTTTGCCCGGGTTCTCCATCTGGTGGAAGGAGAGGGAGTTGGAAAGGGCCATGGTAGGGGCATAGGTAAGTGTGTACAAAAGGAGGGCGGGGTAGAAAAGCTGGAAGGTGGTGGCCTGTGAAGCTACCACCAGCAGCACTGCACCCAGCAGATGCATGAATCCCAGCACTTTTTCGGTGGCGAAGAATTTATCGGCGATCAATCCCACGAAGAAAGGGGAGATCATGGCCGCAATGGCGAATGTGCCATAGCAAAGTCCGATCTGTGTGGCGGTGAAGTTGAGTCCTTCACCCAGGTAGGTGTTCAGTGTCACATACCAGGTTCCCCATATGAAATACTGGAGGAACATGAGTGTGGAAAGCTGGAGTCTGGTCTTGATTCCCATGGCAGCAGATTTAAAATCGGGATTTCAATATAGTACAAAATCCAATATTTTGGTATCTTGATCTACTGATTTTACCCATGGGACCATTGAGAAGATACCCTGTTTTAATCCTGCTGGCGGCATTGCTGCAGGTTTCCTGTTCCAAACAGGAGGAGCTGCCCAACATCATCCTGATCTGTGCCGATGATCTTGGATGGTCCGACATCGGCTGCTACGGGAGTGAGGTAAGCACACCGCGCATTGACCGGATCGCGGAACACGGGATAAGGTTTACCCAGTTCCACAACACCTCCAAATGCTTTCCTTCCAGAGCCTGCCTGCTCACCGGTGTGTATGCACAGCAGAGCGGTTATGACAAATCGTTCCGTCAACCCATCACCAACGCGGTGACCCTTGGAGAGGTGTTGCACGATGCCGGTTACCTCACCCTGTGGTCGGGAAAGCATCATGGACTTGAGAATCCGTATACCAGGGGATTTGACCGCTATTATGGATTGAAGGACGGGGCCTGCAACTATTTTAACCCGGGCGAGCAGCGGGAAGGTGAGGGTGTGCCGGCACGAAAGGGGGTACCGGGTGAGAAAAGGCCAAGAGCCTGGTGCATCGACAGCGTCATGTATGAACCATATACCCCCGAAGCGAAAGATTTTTACACCACCGATTATTTCACCAATTATGCACTGGAATGGCTAGAGGAGTATAAGGATGATGACCGCCCACTCTTCCTTTACATGGCCTATACGGCACCCCATGATCCACTGATGGCATGGCCCGATGACATCCGGAAATATGAAGGGATGTATGACCAGGGTTACGAGGTGATCCGCAAACGGCGCTACGAGAAACAGTTGAAACTGGGGTTGATCGACTCCACTTACCGTTTATCGGATGCCACCTACCCCCGTTGGGAATCTCTGCCCGATTCCATCAGGGCAGAGGAGATCAGGAAAATGGAGGTATATGCTGCCATGATCGACCGGCTGGATCAGAACATCGGCAGGTTGATTGACAAGCTTGCGGAGACGGGAAGGGTGGACAACATCCTGGTCATGTTTGTCTCCGACAACGGGGCCTCTGCCGAAATGGTTGAGGTTGACGACGACTATGGGGAGATCGGGAGCATGACACGCTGGACGTCACTGGGTAGTAACTGGGCCAATGTATCCAATACACCTTTCCGGTATTACAAGAATTTCAGTTATGAAGGCGGGATCAACACGCCCCTGATCGCATGCTGGCCCGGAAAAATCGATCCCGGATCCATCAGCCGCTTCCCGGGTCACTTTATCGATATCATGGCCACCCTTGTGGACCTGACCGGGGCAAATTATCCCTCAGAGTTCAACGGGGCACCCGTGACCCCGCTCCAGGGTGAAAGCCTGCTGCCTGCGTTCCTGGGAGGCGATTCTCCCAGGAAGAGACCCCTCTTCTGGGAGTGGCAGGATGGCCAGGCCGCCAGGGAGGGAGACTGGAAAGTGGTGAAAGAGGGATTGGACAATGACTGGGAACTCTATAACCTGAAGGAAGATCCCACAGAAACCGTGAACCTGGCAGAAAAACAACCTGAAAAAATGAGGGAACTGGACAACCGGTTCCAGGAATGGAAAGCTTCAAAATAGTTATTACCTTGCATTTCTTTCCATTTCAGACACAGAATGAACCATCAAAAAACCTATAACTTCGGGATCATCGGTGCCGGGATGATTGCCAGGCAGCACCTGGAGCACATGAGGAACACCGGACGGACGGAGGCGACCTGGATCGCAGCAAGGAATCCCGAAAACCTCGAGTGGGTGAGATCATCCTTCGGTATAAAAAACAAGACCCATGATTACAGGGAGATGCTCGCGGATCCCCTGGTGGATGCGATCCTGGTCACGACCCCTCCCCATTTGCACAGGGAGATGTTCCTGGATGCGGTGAGGGCCGGCAAGCATGTGCTGCTTGAGAAGCCCATGGCCATCCTTCAGGAAGATCTGGAGGAGATGCTGAGGGTGAAGGAGCAGTTCCCGGGTACCATCGCCATGGAGTGTTCGGGCAGGCATGCAAGGCTCTCCCCCAAATTCAGGAGGGTGAAGGAAATTGTTGATTCGGGAATGCTTGGTGAGATTTACCGCATTCACCATCAGAGCATCGCAAGGCAGGGAAGACCCGGCATTGAGTTTCATCCGGCTGCCAAATGGTTCCTTGACCGGTCAAGGGCCGGGGGCGGACCCATGTTTGACTGGGGGGTGTACGACCTCTCCTTTCACCTGGGTGTGCTGGGTGACCGGCCCGGGCTGGAGAGGATCGAAAGCGTCATGCGGATGAGCGGGCTGGATGAGGTCGATCCGGGAACGGATGTGTATGATGTGGAGGAGCATTTTGTGGTGAATATGAAGTTGACCGGGAACATAAGCTATTCCTGGGAACGGGGCGCCCACGCCAATGTGGCGGTACCCAACGAAACCAGGATCTTCGGTACCCGCGGGGGCCTTAAACTGGCATATTGTACCTGGGATGATTCCCGCATGACACTGTATGACCTGGATCCGGAAGGGAAAGCCAGGGAACGGATTGAGGAGGTGGACATGAGTGCACATATCCATGACGGGTATGCACTAATGGAGCATTTCATCAGGGTGCTGGACGGAGAGGAAGAGCCTGTGATTTCCCTTGAGCTGGCAAAAAAACATATGGATATGATCCTGAAGTTCACGAAGTTTGCAGATAAATCATTATAATATCAACGCTTTTAAACGCAACCCATGTCCACAGTCACCCGGCAAGAAATCGCCAAGATGATCGACCATTCCCTCCTCCATCCCACCATGGATGACCGGGCCTTGAAGGAGGGGATCGAACTTGCAAGAAAGTATCATGTCGCATCGGTCTGCATCAAACCCTATGCGGTAAAAATGGCTGCCGAGCTGCTCAGGGGATCTGATGTGATGGTAGGGACAGTCATCGGCTTCCCGCATGGCAACAGCGCCGTGGAAGTAAAGGTTTTTGAAACGGAAAAGGCCATCGGGGATGGCGCCGTCGAGATCGACATGGTGGTCAACACCGGCAAGGTACTTTCTGAAGATTGGGACTATGTATCCCGGGAGATCGCAGCCGTGGTTTCAGTCACCAAAAAGCACGGCGCGGCCCTGAAGGTGATCTTTGAAAATGATTTTTTACCCCAGGATAAATACAAGATCAGGCTGTGTGAACTATGCAGTGAACACCGGGTGGAATTCGTTAAGACCTCCACCGGATATGGTTTTGTGAAACAACCGGATGGCTCTTACAATTACAGTGGAGCCACTCCCCATGACCTGGCGCTGATGAGGAAGCACTCGGCACCGGGAGTCCAGGTGAAGGCGGCAGGGGGTGTGAGAACCCTGGCCGATACCCTCAGGGTGAGGGAGCTCGGTGTGACAAGGATCGGTGCTACGGCCACCGAGTCCATCATCAACGCGGTGGAGGGAGAGGCAAGCGGAACGGCACCGGAAGGATATTGAAGTTTTCATCATGCAAATTAATGCCAAAAATTATCGACCATGAGGTACTTATTGCTTGCAATTATCGCAGTGACGACTGCAGTTTTTTCAGGATGTAGCCCGAAGGAGGAGACCCGGAAGTCACCCCCCAATATTATTTTTATCATGTCTGATGATCATGCCTATCAGGCCATCAGCGCTTACAGTGATAAACTGATCAGGACCCCCCACATCGATCGCATCGCAGATGAGGGCATGCTCTTTTCCAATGCCTGTGTGACCAACTCCATATGCGCACCCTCCCGGGCAACCATCCTGACCGGGAAACATTGCCACCTCCACGGCAAGATTGACAACCGTTTCCCCTTTGACACCACCCAGGTGACCTTTCCGCAGCTATTTCAGCAGGCCGGCTACCAGACCGCCATGTTCGGAAAACTGCATTTTGGCAACAATCCCAAGGGGATCGATGAATTCATGATCCTGCCCGGACAGGGCCAGTATTACAATCCCGATTTTATCACCAGGGAGGGGAGGGTAAGGATCGAAGGGTACACCACCGATGTGATCACCGATGTGACCCTTGACTGGATGAAGAACAAGAGGGACAGGGAGAAGCCTTTCCTGCTTTTTTACCTGCACAAGGCCCCCCACCGGGAATGGCTGCCTGCAGAGCGGCATTACAGGGAGTATATCCACAAGACCTTCCCTGAACCGCCCACCCTGTTCGATGATTACCAGGGGCGTGGCACCGCCGCCCGGGAGGCTGAAATGAATATCCTGCTCCACCAGAACTGGGCCGGAGATTCAAAACTCTACCCCGAGGTGATGGATGAACTGGGGATCGAGCCCTCGTCCGACTGGGACAAAAGGGCCATGAACAATGCCCTGAATCGTTTCACCGATGCACAGCGAAAGGCCTGGGACGAGGTCTACGGACCTATGAACGAGGAGTTTAAAAAGATCTATCCCACCATGACCCAAAAAGAGTTGATGAGCTGGAGGTACCAGCGTTATATGCAGGACTACCTGGGAAGCATTGCTTCGGTGGACGAGAGTGTGGGGACGTTGCTGGATTACCTGGACCAGGAGGGCCTTTCCGAGAATACCATTGTGGTATATACCTCTGACCAGGGGTTCTACCTGGGGGAGCATGGATGGTTCGATAAACGGTTCATTTATGATGAGTCCTTCAAAACCCCACTGCTGGTGAGATGGCCCGGCGTGGTGGAGGCGGGAAGCACCAGTGACCAGATGGTCCAGAACCTTGATTTTGCGCAGACCTTTCTGGATGCCGCAGGCATTGAGGCGCCGGATGATATGCAGGGGGAGAGCATTGTGCCCCTCCTGAAGGGTGAAAATGAGAAATGGACGCGGGATGCGGTCTATTACCACTATTATGAGTATCCGGCCGTTCACATGGTAAAGCGCCATTATGGAATCGTAACCAGGGAATATAAACTGGCTCATTTTTACTATGATATCGATGAATGGGAATTGTATGACCGCATGAAGGACCCCATGGAGTTAAAGAATGAGTACGGCAATCCCGAGTATGCCGGGGTGGTGGAGGAGCTGAAGCAAAAGCTGGCCGGTCTCAGGCTGAAATATAAGGATTCAGCGGAGTTGGATCAGAAATTCATTGATCTGTATCAGCAATAGCCAATTTCTAATAATCCTTAAGTCGAGATGACAAGATGAGTTTTAGAGTTCTTAATATGTGGCAGGCAGGGTTGCTGGCCTTACTTATTGGAGTGACGGGTTGTTCTAACCGGGATGGCAGTGGGGAGCAAACTTCCCGGGGAAGTGTTCCCAATATTGTATTGATCGTTGCAGATGACCATGGAACGGGTGACCTGGGTTGCTACGGCAACCCAGCAGTGCATACACCCAACCTGGATCTCCTGGCTTCAGAGGGAATCAGGTTCAACCAGGCCTACTGTACCACCGCCTCCTGCAGTGCCAGCCGCTCGGTGATCCTTACAGGGCTCTATAACCATGCCAACGGCCAGTATGGGCACCAGCACAAATACCATCATTTTTCGGCCTACGACCATGTCTACTCACTGCCTGTCTATTTAGAGAAACTGGCAGGTTACCATACGGGAAGGATCGGAAAATACCATGTGGCTCCCGAGGAGGTATTCCACTTCCAGGAGGTCATGAGCGCCAGTGAGCGGAATCCGGTGGCCATGGCTGACAGCTGCGTTGATTTCATCCGGGAAAACAGGGAATATCCCTTTTTCCTCTATTTCTGCACCGCCGATCCCCACCGTTCTTCTTCCGAGAATGATCAGCCGCTGGCACCCAATCGCTTCGGTAATATTGAAGGTGGCCGGGAAGGGGTAAGCGAAACCCGTTTCACACCCGGCGAAGTGAAAGTGCCTCCTTACCTGCCTGAATCCGGGGCATGCAGGGAAGAGCTGGCCCAGTACTATCAATCTGTGGCCAGGGTGGATTATGGTGTGGGGAGGCTTTTCGACCACCTGAAGGAGGCAGGTGTGTGGGACAATACAGTGATCATCTATATATCCGATAACGGGATAGCCTTTGCGGGTGCCAAGACCACCCTCTATCAGCCCGGGATCAACCTGCCATGCATCATTAAAAATTCGGGGGGAGCGAACAAAGGTAGGGTCTCCGAGGCCATGATCAACTGGGCCGACCTGACCCCCACCATTCTGGACCTGGCCGGAGTGCTCCCGGCAGCCAACCAGTTGATGCATCAACGGGTGGAAGATCCCGTATTGAATTGGAACAATACCGCCAATGACTCCCTTCAGGGCCGTTCCTTCAAGGCAGTTCTGGAAAATGTGGAAGCCGCCGGATGGGAGGAGACCTATGCATCCCATACTTTCCACGAGATCACCATGTATTATCCCATGAAGTCGGTCATTACCCGAAAGTATAAACTGATCTGGAACATTGCATGGCAGCTCCCTTATCCACATGCATCAGACCTTTGGGCCTCTTCCACCTGGCAGGTGGCGCTCAAAGGCGGATCCGGAATGTATGCCGGGAAATCCATTGAGGAATATTCCAACCGCCCCGAATTTGAATTGTTTGACCTGGAAAACGATCCTTACGAGACCAGGAACCTCGCAGGAAATCCGGCTTACAGGGAGGAGTTGGAATCCCTTAAAAAGAGACTCTACACTTTCCAGGAAAGAACCAACGATCCATGGATCCTGAAGTGGGACCATCAGTAAACAGGGTGATGCAACAATGAATACCAGATGTTTATTCTTGATTTTGTGGATGACGGCGGGAATACCGGGTGTGCAGGGTGCCTCACTGAGGATACCGGCCATCCTGGGGGACCATATGGTTCTTCAGCAGAAGACCACTGTAAACATCTGGGGTTGGGCGAGCCCCGGAAACCAGGTTGAGGTGCTGACCGGGTGGAACGGACAAACCTATACAACGCTGGCTGATCAACAGGGCAGGTGGTTGACCAGGGTAGAGACCGACCCGGCAGGTGGGCCTTTCGAATTGACCATCCGTTCCGATACCACCCTTGTCCTGAGGGACATCCTCCTGGGTGAGGTCTGGATCTGTTCTGGCCAGTCCAACATGGAGTATCCCATGTCAGGGGTCCAGTCAGCCTCCCAGTCCATCTCCGGGGCCCAAGATCCCGGGATCAGGCTCTTTACGGTTGAAAAACATCTTGCTTCCAGGCCGACCGATGAGGTCCGGGGGGAGTGGATGATCTGTGAACCTACCAGTGTAAGGGATTTTAGCGCGGTGGGCTATTTTTTCGGGAAGAACCTCCATGAAGCGCTCCAGGTACCGGTGGGACTGATCCACACCTCGTGGGGAGGAACCCCCTCCCAGGCATGGACCAGCAGGGAAGCGCTCCGGGATTTTGATTTTTTCTACGGGGAGTTGAAGCAGCTGGATGAATTGGGAGATCCGGGAGTGGACCTGTTTGAAGTGACCATGGACAGCCTGGAAATGGTCATAAGGAGAGAATCCGATTTCCTGAACCCTGCGAATAAGGGTTTTCAGGAGGGTTGGATGCAATCGGAATTTGATGATTCGGGATGGCTGGATGTGGAGTGTCCCTCTGAGTGGAGCACCATCCCGGCTATCGGAACCCTTGAAGGGGTTGCATGGATGCGCCGCAGGTTTGAGATCCCGGAGGAGTGGGTTGGGAAGAGTCTTATGCTTGAACTTGGGCCCGTGGATGAAATGGATGCCACCTACCTGAACGGGAGGAAGGTGGGTTCCAGCACCAGGGCTGAGGAGAGCGGAAATGCGCGTGTCTACAGGATCCCGGCCCCTCTTATCAGGGGAAGGGAGTGTCTCCTTGCGGTCAGGATCGTAAACACAATAGGCGAAGGCGGGTTCACTGGCATGCCCCAGCAGCTCAGGATCTATCCCATCGGGGTTGACGGGGCCCAGCCCATCCCGCTTTCCGGTTCCTGGAAGTTCCAGGAAGCCTGCAGTTTTCCCAGATTGCCCCGCATGGCCGATCCTAAGGGTGCCACCCTCCTTTACAATGGCATGATCCATCCCCTGAGAAACTATACCATCAAAGGGGCCATTTGGTACCAGGGGGAATCCAACGTGTCACAGGCTTACCTCTACAGGGACCTTTTCCCTGCCATGATCCGGGACTGGCGAACGCTCTGGGGAGAGGGGGATTTCCCCTTTTATTTTGTGCAGATCGCACCCTATGCCTATGACCGGGAATTTATCGGGGCCGAGCTTCGGGAGGCCCAGTTCATGGCACTTTCGAGGAGCGTCAAAACGGGCATGGCGGTCACTCTCGATATCGGGAATCCCAATGATATCCATCCCACCAATAAAAGGGATGTGGGTGCCCGGCTTGCACTATGGGCCCTGGCCGGGGATTATGGAAAGGATGTGGTCCACAGTGGCCCCCTCTACAGGGAAATGCGCATTGAAGGAAATACCATCCGGCTCTTATTTGACCATGTGGGCACCGGACTCGTGGCCAGGGACGGTCAGCTGGCTGACTTTGAGATCGCGGGTCCGGACCGGGTTTACCGGCCGGCCATGGCCACCATCGACGGGGAGGGCATCGTGTTAATGACCCCGCAGGTACAATCGCCTGTTGCGGTCCGCTACGCATGGAGCAATGTGCCCAGGCCCAATCTTTTTAACCGGGAAGGGTTGCCTGCCAGCTCATTTTGCACGGACAGTTGGCCAAGAATAACTCAGGAATAAGTTGAAAGCACTGAATTAAAGTTTGTAAAGTTATAAAGTTTGAAAAGTATGAAAAGAATGAAAAGGGTATTGATCCTGCTGGGTATCATCGCACTGATGTCTCCCGGAATGCAAGCACAGAACCTGTTAAAGCTGGAGTGGAAATTCAGAACCGGGGATGATCCCTCCTGGGCGGATCCGGCGTATGATGATGCAGGATGGAAACAGATTGAAGCCGGCAGGACCTGGGAGGACCAGGGTTACGGGGATTATGACGGGTATGCCTGGTACCGCCAGGGGGTGGTCATCCCCGAAAGCCTCAAGAAGAGTGCCACTGCAAACGGCGGTTTTATCCTGCGGGTGGGCAGGATCGATGATTCGGATGTGACCTACTGGAACGGGGAGGTCCTTGGCGGGAAGGGAGGGATGCCTCCACATTATGAAAGCGGGTATGGAGCGGACCGTATCTACACGATCCCGGTGGATAAGATAAAATGGGGGGAGATAAATGCCATTGCCGTAAGGGTCTATGACGGCGGAGGCGGGGGAGGTATCTATACCGACCCGGTGGGATTATCGGTGATCGGGATGGAAGAGCTGGTCTCCGTCCAGCCCATCCTTGAAAGGGAGGATCATCTTTTCCTGGAGAAAGGAGCGGTGGCTTTGAAGCTGCAGATCGGCAACCAGTTAAAAGAAAAGCTGCAGGGTCAGCTGGCAGTCAGGGTTGAATCGGATTTCGGGGAGAAGATCCTGGAAGAGAACCGCGAGCTAAGGGTCAGGTCCGGAGGCTCTGAGACAGTGAATTTAGAACTTGGTGAACTGGATCCCGGGTTCTATAAGATATCCGCCATGTTGCAGACCGGAGCAGGCAACAAACGGGCGGCCTTTGCCATCGGTGTCAGGCCCGAGGAGATCATTTCCCCACAGGACCGGCCCGATGATTTTGATAACTACTGGATGAGGGCCCGGAGGGAGCTGGATGCAGTTGATCCCCAGTTTAAACTGATCCGCCAGGATTCGCTCTGCACCGAAACCCGGGAATTTTATATCCTTGAGATGAGATCCCTTGGCAACATACTGGTCCGGGCCTGGTACATGAGACCGGTGAAGGAGGGTGTATACCCCGCCATCCTGCATGTCCAGGGGTACGGGACTTTCCTGAAACCTGACAACATGTACCAGGGAGATGACATGGTGGCCCTGGGTTTGAACATCAGGGGCCACGGCTTCAGCCAGGACCATGTGAATCCAGGTTTTCAGTCGTTCCTGCAAACCCATGTGGAGGATAAGGAACTCTATATTTACAGAGGCGCCTATATGGATTGCATCCGGGCGGTCGATTTTCTTTTTTCGCGCCCCGAGGTGGATACCACAAGGGTTGCAGTGGAGGGAGGGAGCCAGGGGGGTGCGCTGAGTTTTGCCACTGCGGCCCTGGACAACGAAAGGATCAGCATCTGCGTTCCCCATGTGCCCTTCCTCTCCGATTTCCCCGATTATTTCAAAGTGGCAGGCTGGCCGGGGGGTGAGTTCCGGCAGTATTTCAAGCTGCATCCTGAGATACCCCAGGAGCAAATATACCGGACCCTGAGCTACATCGATATTAAAAACCTGGCCCCCTGGATCAGGGCGCCCCTTTTTATGTCCGTCGGGCTCATGGACACCACCTGTCCGCCACACATCAACTTTGCTGCCTATAACCAGGTCACTTCGCCCAAGGAGTATTCTGTATACCCCGAAGCCGGCCACAGCCTGCCCGGTGCTTACGACCGGGCCAAGTATGAATGGATCAAGAAAATGTTCCACATGCAATAACCTGAAATATTTATCATTATGGTCGTTATCCAGTCCTATTTCGTTGCAGTACTCATGTGTGTGATCACCATGCTCTGCTGGGGTTCATGGGCCAATACCCAAAAAATGGCATCCAAAAAGTGGGCATTCCAGCTGTTCTACTGGGACTATTCGCTGGGGGTCCTGATCCTTGCACTGCTCCTGGCCTTTACCATGGGGAGCAGCGGGGATGAGGGCAGGGGTTTTCTGGCAGACCTGGCCCAGGCCGATGGAAAAGCAGTGGGGTCGGCCCTCCTGGGGGGGGTGGTCTTTAACCTGGCCAACCTGCTGATCGTGGTGGCCATCAATATTGCGGGCATGGCAGTGGCTTTTCCCATAGGGATCGGGCTGGCACTGGTGATCGGGGTGGTGGTGAATTATGTGGCCACGCCCCTGGGGCACCCGGTCTTCCTTTTCGCCGGTGTGGTCCTGGTAGCCCTGGCCATAATCCTGGATGCGGTCGCCTACAGGAAGTCGAGTGCGGGACAGGCCTCCACCACCACCAAGGGGATCCTGATCTCCATCCTGGGGGGGATCCTCATGGGGTTCTTTTACAGGTTCGTGGCCGCTTCCATGGTACCGGACTTTGCGGTTCCCGAAGCCGGGAAACTGACCCCCTACACGGCCTCCGTTGTGTTTGCAGCGGGTTTGCTGCTTTCCAACTTTGTTTGGAACACATTCTTCATGTACAAACCGGTGTCGGGAGAGCGGGCCACCTATTCAGATTATTTTAAGAAAGGGGATATGAAATTGCACCTGATCGGGATCCTTGGGGGGATCGTATGGAGCCTGGGAATGACCTTCAATATCATTGCATCCGGACAGGCTGGATTTGCCATCTCCTACGGATTGGGACAGGGGGCCACGCTGATCGCAGCCCTCTGGGGAGTCTTTATCTGGAAGGAGTTCGGGAAGGCAGAGGGATTAAAGGGCATCCTTACCACCATGTTCCTCTTTTACCTGGCCGGGCTTGCGATGATCATTGTGTCCCGTCTTATTTAAGACCTATGTGCTCTAAAAAGAAGGATTCATGGAAAAGATCTTAGTAGTAGGCAGTTCCAACACCGACCTGATCATCAGGGTTCCGGAGATCCCAAGGCCAGGAGAGACGCTGCTGGGAGGGACCTTTTACACCTTCCCTGGCGGAAAAGGCGCCAACCAGGCCGTGGCCGCAGCACGCGCCGGAGGCGATGTGGTGTTTATCGCTTCGGTGGGGGATGACGCTTACGGTGATGAGGCGGTCAGGGGGTATATACAGGACCATATCAGGACGGAGCATATTAAGATCTGCAGGAATGTACCATCGGGGATCGCCATGATCAATGTCTCGGAGCGGGGGGAAAATGCCATTACTGTGGCACCCGGGGCCAATGCCAGACTGACCCCCGGTGACCTGGAAGATGCCCGGGAGGTGTTCAGGGAGGCTGCATATATGCTGATTCAGCTGGAAATACCTGTGGAAACGGTGGCGCGAGCAGTGGAGCTGTGCAGGGAGTCCAACACCCGTGTGGTGCTTAATCCTGCTCCTGCCATGGAGATTCCCATGGAGATCCTGGCCCTGACAGATATCATCACACCCAATGAAACGGAGGCGGAGCGGTTGACCGGCATCATGGTAAAGAATGAAACTGACGCCGGAGAGGCTGCGGACATGCTGCATGGCCAGGGTGTGGGAACAGTAATCATAACCCTGGGTGCGAAAGGGGCTTTTCTTTCCGATCCATCCTCCGGATCGCGTGCCATGATCCCTGGTTTCAGGGTAAAGGCCGAAGACAGCACCGCTGCAGGTGATGTATTCAACGGCCAGCTGGTGGTGGCGCTTTCCCAGGGAAGATCCATGGAAGAATCCATTCGTCTTGCCCATGCGGCTGCTGCAATTTCAGTTCAGAAAACCGGGGCGCAAAGCTCCATTCCAACCCGGGAAGAAACCGACCAGTTTCTCCTGGAGAACCAATAAACTTAAACCTATGAAAAAATCCAGTTCCAATTCAATCGCCCTCCTCTCCATGCTCCTGGCAACAGCCGGATTGGTCTTCAGCTCCTGCCTGCAAATGGGGAGCGCGGAGAAACCTGCAGAGATGCATTATCCGCAGGATATAACCTTCTCCAGCAGTGATCTGATGGATAAGATCAAGGGAGGGTGGGCAGGACAGGTCATCGGGTGTACCTATGGCGGACCCACTGAATTCGATTTCAAGGGGACCATGATCCAGGACTATACCCCCATTGATTGGGACCAGAGCAAGATGGAGTGGTACTATAAGAATTCGCCAGGTCTGTATGATGATATTTACATGGACCTCACCTTCGTGGAGGTGATGGACCGGGAAGGTGTGGATGCCCCGGCCTCATCCCATGCGTATGCTTTTGCACATGCAGGGTACCAGCTGTGGCATGCCAACCAGGCCGCCCGGTACAATATCCTGCAGGGTATCGAACCGCCGGCTTCGGGGCACTGGGAGCATAATCCCCATGCCGACGATATCGATTTCCAGATCGAGGCTGATTTTGCAGGTTTGATGAGTCCCGGAATGGTCAATGCTTCTTCGGAAGTGTGTGACCGGGTGGGGCATATCATGAATTACGGGGATGGATGGTACGGAGGGGTTTATGTGGCAGCCATGTATTCCCTGGCGTTTTGTTCCGACGATCCCCGGTTGATCGTTTCAGAAGCGCTGAAAACCATCCCTGGGGAGAGCGAATTTTACAAGTGCATCAGTGATGTGATCCGCTGGTCCGGCGAATTTCCGGATGACTGGAAAAGGACCTGGTTCGAGACCGAAAGAAAGTGGTCTTCAGATATTGGATGTCCCGACGGGGTTTTCGACGCCTTTAATATTGATGCAAAGATCAATGCCGCCTATGTGGTGATCGGATTGCTTTACGGGGAGGGTGATTTTGGAAAAACGGTGGAGATCAGCACCAGGTGCGGCCAGGATTCCGATTGCAACCCCGCCAGTGCCGGTGGGATCCTTGGGACAATGCTGGGATATGCACAGATCCCTGCATACTGGAAGCAGGGACTGGACAGGGTGGAAGATATGGACTTTAAGTACACCACCATCTCCCTGAACGAAACCTATGACATGAGTTTCAGGCAGGCGCTTGAGATGATCGGCAGGAACGGAGGGGAAGTGTCAGATGATGAGGTAAAGATCAGGGTGGACGAGCCAGTGCAGGTGAAGTTTGAAAAGGCCTTCGAGGGTCATTACCCGGTCGGGAAGATCGATTACGGATGGGGGGGCGTCAGGCTTGACCCGGACCATGGGACCGAACATGAATTCAGTTTCGACGGCAAAGGCTTTGTGATCCGTGGTAGGGCACAGAAGTTTGATCCGACCCTGGAGGACCGGGACCTGTTGCTTGAGATCTACATCGATGGGACACTGGCTGAAACTACCGTCATGCCCACCTCGCAGCAGAGCAGAAAACATGAAGTTGCATGGAAATATAACCTGGATGATGCCACCCATATGGTGCGGGTGGTATTAAAGGATCCCCAAAAAGGGTGGGGGGTCCAGATGGACCAGGTGCTGGTTTACGGAGCCGGGGATACGGGCAGTTGACCCTGTATTAAAATGAAATAGCCCTGCATCCCGGATCCAGGCATTCCGTATTGCGCTTAATTTTTAACTTTATCAATGCAACCAACCCATATCGCGATTTTATGAAAACTACAAGACTATTTTCCCTTTGCTGTTTGATGGCCCTGGCCACAACCATGTCTGGCCAGGTCATGGTCACATCCCTGAAAACTGATTATAAGAGCAATCCCATGGGCATCGACAATCCGAAGCCAAAACTGAGCTGGATCCTGAAGTCAGGGGTGGTGAACACCATGCAGGATTCCTATGAGATCAGGGTGGCTCTTGACCAGAAAGACCTTGAGAAGGGCAGGAACCTGTTATGGGAGACGGGTGCTGTGGAATCGGCCCAGAATCTGCACATCGTTTATGCAGGCCAGCCCCTGAAATCCTTTCAGAGGGTTTACTGGCAGGTGAGGGTGAAGGACAACCACGGCAAGACCAGCAAATGGAGCGAACCAGCCTACTGGGAAACCGGTATTCTGAAAGATGCGACCTGGGAGGCACAGTGGATCTCTCCCGCCTGGAAAGAGGATTCCGGTCAATCCATGCCGTCGCCTTACCTCCGCAAAGCGTTCAACCTGGAAAAACCGGTCAGGGAAGCAAGGCTGTATATTAGCAGTCATGGCCTCTACCAGGCGGAGGTCAACGGCAAACGAGTGGGGGACCTGCAATTCACCCCGGGATGGACCAGCTATAAGACCAGGTTGCAGTACCAGACCTATGATGTGACGGACCTCCTGAATCCGGCTGGCAATGCCATCGGGATCGTCCTGGGGGACGGATGGTTCCGGGGCAACCTGGGTTGGATTGACCACAGGAATATCTGGGGAAGCCAGCTGGCGACCATCGCCATGTTGAGGGTCAAATATACCGACGGGACCACCGGGGTCATTGCTACAGACCACACCTGGAAAGCAAAAACCGGTCCCATCCTGGAATCAGATATCTACAACGGGGAAAGCTATGATGCTAATAAAGCACTGGTGGGGTGGAGCAAGCCTTCCTACAACGAAACAGGTTGGACAGATGTACAGGTCTCCGCCATCTCTAAAAATACCCTGATCGCATCAGAAGGGCCACCCGTAAGGATCGTCAATGAACTGGAACCGCTCTCCATTGTGAAGGTGGGAGATGACTGGATGGTGGATATGGGCCAGAACATGGTGGGCTGGATCCGGATCAAAGCAAATGGGAAGAAGGGTGACCTGATTACCCTTCGCCATGCGGAGGTGCTTGACAAGGATGGAAATATCTATTATGACAACCTCAGGACGGCCAAACAGACGAATACCTATATCCTGAAAGGAGGGGAGGAGGAGACCTTTGAACCGCACTTCACCTTCCAGGGATTCAGGTATGTCATGGTTTCCGGCTACCCGGGAAAGCTGGAACCTGAACAGATCAGGGGCATGGTGATCCATTCGGATATGGAACCGGCGGGTACATTTACCTGTTCCGATCCCATGATCAACCAGTTGCAGCATAACATCGTCTGGGGACTCAAAGGGAACTTCCTGGATGTGCCCACCGATTGCCCTCAGCGGGATGAACGCCTGGGTTGGACGGGGGACGCCCAGGTATTTGCCCCCACTGCATGCTTTAACATGAATGCGGCCACATTTTATACCAAGTGGCTGAAGGACCTGGCAGCAGACCAGGATGAGGATGGCAGCATTCCGCATGTGATCCCAAATATTCTGGGACACGGAGGTGCAACCGGATGGGCCGATGCCGGGGTGGTGATCCCCTGGGTGGTCTACCTGAACTACGGGGAAATCTCCATCCTTCAGAACCAGTTCGAGAGCATGAAAAAATGGATCGGGTACATGGAGAAGCGCGCGGGGGAGGATCTGATCTGGAAGGGGGATCCGCACTTCGGGGACTGGCTTTCATTCGATGCCAGCCGCTCCGACTATATGGGAGCTTACACCACCAAGGACCTTATCGCCACGGCATATTTCTCATATTCCGCCGGGCTGGTGGCAAAGACGGCCCGTCTCCTCGGGAAGGAGGAGGATGCGATGCGCTACGGCGATCTGTCAGAACGGATCAAGAAGGTTTTTAACCAGGAATTTGTCACCCCCAACGGGAGGCTGGTGTCGCACACCCAGACCGCCTATACCCTGGCACTGGCCTTTGACCTGCTGGATGAGGGGATGGCGCGCAAAAGTGCAGAATACCTTGCCCGTGATGTGGAGGAGTTCGGGCACATCACCACCGGATTCCTGGGTACGCCTCTCATCTCTTTAACCCTTACCGACATCGGGAGGAATGACCTGGCCTATGGATTGCTGAACAGAAAGGAGTATCCATCCTGGCTCTACCCGGTAACCATGGGTGCCACCACCATCTGGGAGCGATGGGACGGGCAGAAACCCGATTCCACTTTCCAGGATGTGAGAATGAACTCATTCAACCATTACGCCTATGGGGCCATCGGGAAATGGATGTACCAGGTGGTGGCCGGGATCGGGCTTGACCCGAACCACCCGGGGTATAAGCACATCGTGATCCATCCCAGGCCCGGAGGCGGACTCACCAGTGCCGAAGCCACCCATCAGAGCATGTACGGTACCATCAAATCGGGTTGGAGGGTGAATGGAGGCCTCCTGGAAATGGAAGTGGAGATCCCGGTCAATACCAGTGGCTCCATCCACATCCCGGGATCACCGGGTGCTGTATTGGTCAATGATGTGAGACTTGAGGATTCGGGCATGCAATACCGGGTCGAGAATAACCAGGTGGTTGCCGAAACCGGGTCGGGATCCTATAAGATCAAGGTGAATGGATATGCATCCGATGAATAAGTAAGATGGATCGTAGATCGCAAATCCTTCAATGGGGAGGAATGGGAATTCCAGGAGTTCTTTTGCTGGCTTGCATGATCCCCGGAAATTTTTCATGCAAAAGTGAAACCCGGGGGGATCCCAATCTTGAAAATCCAAATATCCTGTTCATCGTGGTGGATGACCTGAGACCGGAGCTGGGTTGCTACGGCGTGACCCGGATCCATTCCCCCCACATCGACAGGCTCGCCGCAGAGGGTACCAGGTTTGACCGTTCCTATTGCAATATCCCTGTGTGCGGGGCAACCCGGGCCAGCCTCATGACCGGACTCCGTCCAGCCAGGAACAGGTTCCTTACCTATTATACCCGGGCCGATGAGGATGCCCCCGGGATTACCACCCTTCCTCAATATTTTCGCGAACATGGCTACCATACCATCAGCAACGGGAAGGTATTTCACCACGATACGGATGCGGTGCAAAGCTGGGACGAGATCTGGAACGCGGCCTCAAGCAGCAACTCCTGGCGCGATTATGCCCTGCCGGAGAATGTCAGGGGAGATACCTCGGAAAGATTCAGAGGCCCACCACTGGAGAGGGCAGAACTCCAGGATACAGCATATAAGGACGGGAAGACAGCCGAGAAGGTGATCCGGGATCTCCGGAGGCTCAGCAAGAGTGGAGAGCCGTTCTTCCTGGCAGCAGGTTTCCTGAAGCCCCACCTGCCTTTTAACGCACCTGAAAAATACTGGAAATTGTATGATGGAACCGTCCGGTTGCCGGAGAACGATTACCCGCCAGAAAACGCACCCACACAGGCCCTCCATACTTTCGGGGAGCTGAGGGCCTATGCTGGGATTCCCGAAAAGGGAGCTGTGACAGAGGAGATGGCACTGGAGCTGATCCAGGGCTATTACGCCTGTGTCAGCTACACAGACGCACAGATCGGGAAGGTACTGGACGAACTGGAAAGGCTCGGTTTGGATAAAAATACCATCGTGGTGCTCCTGGGAGATCATGGATGGAACCTGCTGGAACACGGGCTGTGGTGCAAACACTGCAATTTTGAGACCTCCCTTCATACACCGTTGATCGTAAAGGTTCCCGGATCAAAACAGGTGGCAGCCACAAAACAGATCGTGGAATATGTGGATATCTATCCCACCCTTTGCGAGCTGGCAGGCCTGGAGCTGCCCGGGCATCTTCAGGGGGCGAGTTTCAGGGAGCTGTTGTTTGATCAGAATGCGACCAGTGACGGGGTGGCAGTCTGCCAGTGGTATGCGGGCATTACCACCATCCGGGAAAACTACTTTTACACAGAATGGGTCAACGACAATGACAGTGCATTTGCCAGGATGCTTTATGACCACGAGGTGGATCCGGGAGAAAATGTGAATATCTCCGAAAGAGAGGAAAACCTTGAAGTGATTAGGGGCCTGAGCGCAGAGATGCGGC